>JAHJBM010000035.1 GCA_018813505.1 Microcaldota archaeon | reverse complement strand
TCTATGATTCTAACTTAACAGTAGAAATATATAAAGAAATTCCAAACCAAGCATCATTTTCCGGCAAAACAATAGAGAAGATAGATACTGACTATATTATACACTTTAAATGCATGCCATCGCAACAAAATAAAAAATTTTTTGATAAAGGCGATGTGATTAATTGTGAGATTTCTTTTGAGAATGTACCAAATGTATCTTTAGCTTTATCTGAAGATATGATATATTCTGTTGTGCCATTCGGAATAGATTCGATAGAAATGGTAACCCCAAATGGGAGTTGGGTAGAACTCGGAGTTTTACCTGTACCGCAATTTACAAACAGATCTGTGATTATTTACCCCGCAGTATTAACTTCTTGTTATGAGAATAAAAATTGTGAAGTAATAGATGAGTATGGTACATACAACATCGCAGTAGCTGGGAGACTGTACCCAAAGCTAGATAATGAAACTTTGAATTACTCTAAAGAAATTGAAGAAATACACTTTCATATTTTGTATAATTTCAATGTGATGTCTAGATATGAGAGATTGGCTGTAGATAATAATAAGTGGATAGCGATATTAACTGGTCTTCTGGTCATTGGAAGTGTCCCCATAGGAATGAATGCACTAAAAGATATGTTAAAGTCATTTATAAAAAATGACAAAAATTAACTGATCTTTTTTTGTAAGTTCTTCACTTTATCAATAATCCCACCTTCTTGTGCATTTCTGATGCTTGAGTACAGGTCTTCTTTCTGGGTGTGGATATACGTCATAGTAGCCTGTAGATTTGTATGCCTCGCAAACTTACTTGCTAGCTGAACGTTTCCGTTATTCTTTTTGCAGAAGTTTGTGATGGCAAAATGTCTGAGGCTATGTGTCGTGAGTCTCCTTAACGGATATGCCTTCTTCCCATACCTGTAACCATAGACTTCATCTAACCCTGCTTTTTTGCAGACTTGCCCGAAGTATTCTCTTGTCGTAGAGGTAGTAAGACGGTGATCTGTGTCCGGTTTCCTGTTTCCAGCACGGAGTGAAAAGAAGAGATACCCCTTTGCCTTGCATATCTCCTGTTCGTATTCTGCAATGTATTCTATCGTGCCTTCAAACAGCTTATCAGGAATCAAAAGGAAATCAGTCTTTCTTCTTTTTTCTGTGAATATCCTGATCTCTTTGGTTCTCAGATTAATGTCCTTGACATTTATCCTTACAGCTTCACCTATCCTAAGGCCAAGAATGGCCTGATAGCTAAACATAAGCCTGAACTTTGGCTCATCCACAAACTCAAAAAATCTCTCAAGTTCCTGTTCTGTGAAGCCCTTGTTCATACTGCCATATTTGGGAGTCTTCATCCTCAGGAAGCGAGATTTCCTTGCATCTGAAAGAATAGTTATTGCCTTGACAAGATGTCTTTTGGATAAGAATCTACCAAAATGTTCAAGATTCTGCTTGATATTAGGCCAATGGTGCGTGATTTGTTTTCGGTTTCCAGTGCCCAGTGCAGAACTTGGGGGGTTTGAAAGAGATTGCTCTTTACTACATACCGAACACTGGCCACCCGACACGGAAAACCTGCCACTTTCACCTCTGGAAACCGTACACTGAGCACCCGACACCAGCCCTACCACTGCCCCCGGGCCCGTTTTTCCTATGTCTAGTGTTTTGGGTCTTGTTGGACCTCAAGAAAAACGGGACGTCTTGAAGCTTTGACAGTTTGACTGTCAAATTTTGAAAAGTTTGGAGGACTTTTCAAAGCTTGTTTCAAGGCAGAGGCCCGAATTTCCCCCAGTCCACAGTTTATAGTCCTCAGTTTTGCCTCATGGAAAATTGGGCGACTTGAAATCTCAAAGATTTCAAGCTGAGTCTGTTTTATCTTTATTGTCTAGTGTTCAGGGTCTTGAGTCTTGCAAACTTACTTGCTAACTGAAATATTTTCTATTATAACAAACCCAGAAAGCAATACAACTCTTTGTCAGTCAATTACCTCCGTGTGGTTTGGGTGATCGTTGATCACTGCGCAACAGTTGCAAGACAACTGTTGTTTGCTATAGCAAACCAACCAAATGACGCATGGTATTTGATTGGGGTCTACATAGAGGTTGTTTAATATGTTGAAACCAACTTATATATTATTCCTGAATTAGTTGGTTTCGTATAGTTGCGAAACAGAACTTGATGAAATAGAAAATTAATCAATGTCGCGATCGACGAATCGATCACGAACATGATCATGAAGGCTTTTTTCTGCCTTCATGACATCTGGAACCATCAAGTGTTCCAGGCTTTTCTGTTTCGCCATAAGCAACTAAAACAGGCAAAAAGCCAACCATTTGTTTTTATATTCCTTTTCAATCAATAGTTTGCTATAACTTAAATATTAGATAAATTAATCTATTGATTAAATTATTCTAGAGGTGTGGATATGTCTGCTACATTAACCGATATAAGTAGTATGCTAACTGATCTTATCGAGGATACAAGTATTCCAAAAAATATCAGAAGGGCGCTTTCTGAAGCAAAAACCAGAATTGATAGCGATGAAGAAAAAACCGTAAGAATAAGTGCGGCGATTTATCTTATCGAATCAATAACTGAGGATATCAATATGCCTCCTCATGCAAGAACCCAAATTTGGGCAATAATGAGTTCTCTTGAAACATTAAACGAAGAGTCAATTGGATAAATTAATTGTGGGTGGTGGTCCCTCAGGTTCTCAGGTGTAACCATGCTGAATGAACTATCCCAGAGAGGCATAAGACTTACTCTCGATGCCGAGGATTTTATTAAATCAAACAATTCGGATGGCCTATTGCAAAAACTGATCGATCTCAAAAAACCACTAATTTCAAAAGAGGATGTGGAAATCCTGGTTCAAAAGAACATGCCAGGAGATGAAGTCATCGTAAACAAAACATCTGATTTTATCCCGCTTGCAAAGGAATATGCAGAGGATATCAAAGTCAATCATATGAGCGATGTTACTGGCAAATCAAGAACCAAAGGTGAAGTTTCAAATTTTATCTCTTATTTCAGAAACCGTTTTCAACGGGTTTCGCGTTTCTTAAAAAAAACCGGCGCAACTGGGAATATCGATCTTGCTGATGTAAAAAGACATCTAAATGAGAAAGCAAGGATAATTGTTTTGATATCTGGAAAACGTGAGACAAAAAAAGGCAACCTGCTTTTTGATGTCGAGGATATGACTGGCACTTTCAAGGTTGTTGTTTCATCATCAAAAAACAATGAGAAATTAATGGAAAAAGCACAAAATGTACTTTCTGATGATATCGTTGCATTCACGGGCAAAATTCTTGAACCCTACATCATAGCAGAGGATATCGAATGGCCAGACATTCCAGTTATCCGTGAGAAGCACAGGTCTGAGAATGATGTTGCAACTGCGTATCTTTCAGATATTCATTTTGGCAGTCGCTATTTCCTTGGCAATTATCTACAATCATTCGTGGATTGGCTTCATGGTAAAGGTGAAATGCGCGAACTTGCCGGTAAAATTAAATATATTCTCATAGCTGGTGATGTTGTCGACGGGATTGGTATTTATCCTAATCAGGAAAAAGAACTCGTTGTAAAGGACATTCAGAGTCAATATCGTATGTTTAATGACTTTGTAGAAAGTCTTCCTGATTATATAAAAGTTATTGTTGCGCCTGGAAATCATGATGCTGTAAGGCGTGGAGAACCTCAACCCGCACTTGGTTCTGATCTCGTAACCTCCAATGCACTATGTGTTGGTAATCCATCACGTCTATCCATTGAGGGTATCAATCATTTGGTCTATCATGGTACCTCTATAGATTCAATGATTGCAAGTCTACCTGACAGTTCATACGTGCATCCCGAAAAAGTGATGGTGGAATATCTCAAAAGAAGACATCTTTCTCCTATTTATGGTGGAAATCTTATCATTCCAGAGAATGTGGATTACATGGTCATAGATGACCCCCCTGACATATTCCATTGCGGTCATGTGCACAAAAATGGTTATACACAATATCGAGGTACTCTTGTCATAAATTCAGGTACATTCCAAGATAGAACTGATTTTCAGGTAAAACAGGGGCATGTGCCTACTCCTGCGTTGGTGCCAGTGTATGAAATGAAGTCTGGTCGTCTTCACACCCTCGATTTTAAGATCTAAAAGTGCATATGCAATCATTTTTTACTTTGGTTTGCCACTATTTCTTACATATCCTTTTTATTGGTTCTCTCAGACTGGGCAATCTTTATAAAGTTAGACTGCAAAGCAGTAAACAATGGTGATTTAATGGTCAAGTATTTGATAGCGAGACAACTTTCTGGAAAAAAATTAGTGACCAATGACGGCGAAGACTTTGGAAGACTTGTGGATATGGAAGTAAACGAGGTTAGCGGAAGAATCGAGAGCCTTGTTGTCGAACCTAACCCCGATAGTTCGCTTGCTTCAAAAATGAGGAAAGACGATGGAATGGTTCGCATACCATACGAGAGTGTTTTGGCTGTTGGAGATTTTATTATTATCGAAAAACGGAATATTGCGTCATAATCTCTGAAATGATCTCTTTATTTGATCATTTTAGATTTGATGCGCGAATTATCACCATTCGATGTATCCTCCCGAACTAAATACATATTCTTTATTTTTGTGTTTTGTCCTTTCTGTTTTTTATTTATCTTATCTATATTCTTATCCAACATAACCAAGTGTTTTATTCGTTCCCTTACATATCATTATTGAATATAAATCAAAACTCAAAACTGACAACCGTCTAAGAAAATTGTGGTTGCCTGTTTTGGGTAATCGGTTGGTGGACCCATGACTGGTTGGATGGCTGGGGTCGATGAAGCTGGCAGAGATTAATCATTATTTGATTATGTACTGCAAGCAGCGTTATTGGCCCGCTTGTTGTTTGTTATGCATGTTGCAGACGTGAAGATGAAAAGCGCCTAAAAAAGGTGAATCCTCAGGACTCAAAGAAACTATCTCAGAAGCAAAGGGAAGAGTCGTACGCAAAACTTAGATTATTCTGCGATTTTAAATGGGTTGCTATAAGTGCCAACGAGCTAAACCTTATGATGGAATCCATGTCTCTTAATGATATAGAGGCGCGGTTCATGGCAGAACTAATGAAGAAAAAACCTGATAGCGATGTAATGATTGATATGCCTGACCGATATTCATGGACTTTCCGCAAGCGAATGGAAAGATGGGGTATAAGAAGGTTTGAAGCAGAACACAAAGCAGATGCAAATTATCCTATCGTTGCTGCCGCTTCAATATGTGCAAAAATAATCCGAGAAGAAAAAGTTGCAGAAATCAAGAACCACACATGTGATTTTGGGAGCGGTTATCCATCTGATGCAAAAACAATCAATGCGCTGAAAGATAAGGAAAAATACAAAATATTATTACCTTTCATAAGGCTCAAATGGAAAACACTTGATAATATCAAACAGAAAAAACTTTCTGATGAATGGTGAATTTTTAAAATACAAAGTCGAAATATAAAAAGAAGTCAAATCAAGAGGTTAATATCTGTCTGCTGGCATAGTATTAGACTAACAGTTGCCTATGCCTGATATATGTTCATAATAAAAGCATCGAAATATAGAAATAAGATAAAAAAGGTGTTAATAGATATGGCAAAAGTTACTATATTGAACGAAGGCGTTACTTTTGAGGTTCCTGATGGTTCAAGATTATTGGAATATGCAAAAAAACACAGCAACATGCTCTTTGGCTGTGAGCAGGGCAAATGCGGGGTTTGTAGATGCAATATTGCGAAAGGATTTGAAAATCTGAATCAAAAAACTTCTGAGGAAGAGCACACACTTACTCGTCTTGGTGCATATCCATCACAACGTTTGGCATGCAAGATTATTGTAAAAAAAGGAGAAGTAGAAATAGAATACTAATTTTGGAATCAGTACTCCATATTAGCAATTTCAGTGCTTAATCAACACCATTACTTTCCACAGTGATATGTCCTTTCATAAGCATGTGTGTCGTGGAATAATATTCACATTCCATTTCTTCATCCATGGTTATGGTTGCCATTCCGCCTGGGGAGATAATTCCGGTGTCAAACATTTCCTTTCCATCAATGTAGCAGGTCGCAGATCTTGGGAATTTTCCTGCGTTCACGAAAGTAACACTATCTTCTACCTTTACCGTAAGGCTTTCAGGACTATAGCTGAAATCGTTTATTGTTACTGTGTAGCTTTCAGGTACATATACTGCGGGGCTATCATATTCTACCTCAAACGTAACATATTTGTTGATTTTTGGGAAATATGATGTGCGGTCATTGTTTAGCAGCTCTATTTCAAGTGTATGTGTACCCTCTTCTATATTTTCCAGTACATACGACTTGCTTGTAACAACTTTTGCAGGTTCGTTATCCAATACAAATTTGAAGTGTCCTTCACCATTTTTTGCAATTCCGCCAGGTTGTTTTAACATAAGATTTTGTGTGGTGAGTGTGATCATAAGCTCGCGGGTTTCACTGTCAATGGTTACTACCTCACCATTAAGTGGGCTTATGATTTTGAATGATGGCTTTATCACTGGTGGTGGTGCTGGGGGTTCCTGCGTTTGATCATCTTGTTGTGGTTGTTCTTCCCCAAGGCATCCTGCGATCATTACAGTTGCCAATATCAGAGTTAATATGATTAGTTTCATGACTTAATTTGCTCTGGTTGCATATATAAAAGTTTCTATGGTATCGTCAGAGTATTTATCAGATGCTCTGTTCTTTTTGCATTTTCTGTTTGATAGCATCGTCTATTTGTTTCCCAACAACGTCTATCACGTTTTTGAGCGACGGTGGTTCATTATATTTCAATCCCACGCCGATGAAATCTGCAATCTTCTGAGCGTCTGCCTTCTTTCTATCATGTGGGGATATCATGGTGTCCATGATACTAGCATTTACTTTTCCAAATTCAAAAGGCAATTCCTCTCCGTTTTTCAGCACTAAAACCAGTATATATTGATAATACCTTTTTGTACCTCCTTTCCGTGAGTGAGTACTCCCAAGTTCAGTATTGAGTATTACCTGATTCAGGTCGCTTAACTGTACCTCTTTTGATTCATGTTTCATAATTCCTTTTATAGATACATTACACTTGTTTTGGGTCTTGTCAAGCACTATCTTTACGATAACTGTTTTTACAAAAAGATATGCCCCTATAACCGCAAATAAAAGTCCAAACCCTATCAAAAGAATATTTTTCATTCCAAAATATGCAATTACTATCCCTACAACCAAAAAAACAATCCCACCTAAAAATTCAGTTATGTTGTGGTCTTTGAGTACCATCCTATCTGGGTTTTCGAGTGTAATTTTCATGATCTGTTCACTCTACTTACATATATAAAAGTTTCTCTGTGTTGTTTATTCCTATGCTAAAGGCAGTACTCTTTGATTTCGATGGCGTGATAGTTGATTCAGAAAAAATCCATAAGAAGACATTCATGGATTTGCTAAAGCAGTTCGGAGTCAATGTAACAAAAAAGAAATGGTACGAAGAATTTGCTGGTACCGGTTCAAGAAAGATTTTCGAGCGCCTTGTTCGTGATCATGACCTAAATACTGATGTCGATGATCTAGTTACAAGACGGCAGATGTTATTTCTCGAATATGTGAAAAAAGGAAAAGTCAAACCAATAAGTGGACTCAAACCTCTGCTGTTGTTCTTGCACGAAAAAGGCATCAGAATGGCAATAGTTTCAGGAGGCCATCGTGATTACATAGAATTGCTGGTTGACATGCTTGGTATCCAACATTATTTCGAACTGATAGTCTCAGCCAGCGATATAACTGCCAGAAAACCTAATCCAGAAGTATTTCTTCATGCTGCGAGAAAGATGAATATCTCGCCGCAGGACTGTGTTGTTTTTGAGGATTCCTATTCTGGTTGCAAGGCAGCAAAAGCTGCTGGCATGAAACTTGTGTGGTTACAACCCCACAAATCAATGGAAGCTCCAGATTGCGATCTGATTATTGAAGATCTTGCCGATTCTGGGCTGCAAAAGTTTATCCTAAGTTAATGCGCGTCATTTATATGAATATCTAATCACTATAACAATAAGAAATCGGAATTTCGGAATTCCGCTTGAGTGATCAATATGATAAAACTTGAGCTGGACCGGAAAAAACGCCAATTGTTAGTAAAGGAACCATCTGATGTTACTTCATTGCAAAAGGGTTTTTACGGTCTAATGAAAAAAGGCATAATTCAACTATCGCCAGAAGAAGCACTGTATGTAATGGATATTCGAAATGGCAAATGCTACGACGATGTCTGCAATCAATTCTCATTCAACCATGTGGCTTCTCTTTTTTTGAAAAACAAAAAACTTCTTGCCCGTTATCTTACTTACAAGGACTGGAGAGATAAAGGACTTATCCTGCGCAGTCCGAGCGAGGCTGATGGGAATTATGGGAGGACGCTCATAAAAAAATACAAAAGAACTGATCTCAAGCTCGATTCATATACGTTTGATGGCCTTTTCTTCCCAACCGATTTAATGACACTTGTTGATGATGCAGAAGTCGGCAAAGCGCTCTATGAACGATACTGGTTCGGGCAATTCGGTACTTACAAAGCAGCACACCGAGGAATCATTTCCAAGCTCGATATATTTGAAACAATATTCCTTGCAAGACACGGCGGTCTCAGGCTTACACAAACAAAACTAAAAGATGTTGAAAAAGCCGCCAATGCGCGAATCAAATTCTTCAACGACATGTATATGGTTTACGAAGACTGGAGAAAAGGAGGGTATGTTATCAAGACTGGATTCAAGTTTGGAACTCACTTCAGAATCTATCTACCTGGTGCATCACCTATCAGAACAAATGAGGAATGGATGCACTCAAGGCACGTTATTCATGTGTTTCCTAGAAAGCACAAATTACTGATCTCAGAATGGGCAAGAGCCATAAGAGTTGCACACAGCGTGAAGAAAACATTTATCCTTGCCATACCTGGAAAGAAAACTCCGATAAAAGTAAATACAAAAAAATCACGGCTCGATTTCCTTCTTTTCCACAGGAAAAAAGACGGTATAGAAACACCAAAAGATGGCACCCCCCGTTATTTGATGTACTCACTTACAGAAGATGAGTATATCGGTGGTGAGGAGCTTGCTAAAGCGCTTGCAGAATGCCATCATTTTGGGCTTGAGATGCTGATGGCAATAAGCGATCGTGAGAGCAGTGTTACCTATTACCTAATCAAGGCGATTACACTTCCAGGAAGCGAATACGAATATTATGAAATCGAGTGGGTTCAACCGTAGGAGTTTCCAGTCTTGAGTTTTCGGTTTTGGGTTCCTAGTTTCGGGGTTTGTGGTACTATCCCTGGAGTTCCCAGTTTCTGGTTTTGTGATTCCCATTTATAATCCATTTGTATACTATCTTTTACAGGTGTATCTATGAGATGGGCTATTGCATTTCTTATGCTTCTTATGTTTTCGGCAAGTTTTGCCGTACTTATTGTATCTGGAGATGGCGGAATCGAATTCGCAGAGCGCACTGTCGTTGAAAAATGCGCAGAACCAAATGTCAAAGCAGTCTACACGTGCCTTGGCAATGTCATTCGTGTCGTATCCTCAGTTCCAGGACAGGGAAGCACATTTTACAAACCAGATGGCAAAATAGTTGATTGTCCGATAGTTGCACCTACGGATATGGGTGCAGAATGCCTTCAGATGATGACACCCAATTACTGTCCAGTACAAGCAGATTGCGGTGAATCTTTTGGCGAACAGGTGTTTCCTGGTCAGGAGGACAGTGCTGAACAAACTCAAGATGATAACTACTATATTGTTGATACCTCTGATGAAAGCGAGCAAGAATCCGAAATAACTGTGCCGGATAATACTCCAGCTCAACCAACCACCTCATCAACCACGCCAACAAAAACCAAGAATAAGGTCAGTAGCAATCCTGGTACTGCAGCAGATGCACCATTGGATAATTTCTTGCTTGTGGCATTGGGTCTTGGAGCTGTATCATTGATAGTTTTGTTCCTGCTGTTCAAGAATAGTATTCGTGGGTAGTTTACTACTTGTTGATGTGGTCATTAATGTCAATATGTATTTAAATCCTTTCATCCAAAATAACCTAATGGCATCAGCAAATCAAAGTTCACAACTAAAAGAACTACTCACTATTAATAGGGGCGACATGATCAAAGGAACTGAGTTTTTGCATATCCCAGGACCTCTTGCAGAGGGACTGAGAAAAGGGTTGGGTTTTAGAATCCGAAGCCCTAGTGGTCATGCTATTGATCCAATGGCCCTGGTGGCCTCATTTGTGGTTCCATCTGCTCTTTCTCTTGATACTCTTGGGTGTTGTTTATTATTACCAGTTCCACGTTCGTTAACCGATGGATCCGTGACTGGATTTACTACATTTGCACATGCATCTGAAATATGTGGTGAAGTTAAGGCTGGGTGCGGAAGAGAATCGGTCGCATTCATGTCTGCAAATGCTGGTGTTCCGGGTCATGAACATACCTTAGATCTCAATGGTTTCTATTATCCACTAAACCTTAACGATCTTGGTACTCTCAATGGTTTGCATTTTTCCGGTATCGGAGTTGCAGTAGAAACCCCAATAGAATTACAATCTCGTATTGGAGGTTTCTGTAATTATCAAGTATTTGTGCATGCAGGGGATACATCAAAAGTACAGTTATTCAATCTTGATTATGCGGAAGTGACCTGTTCAAATACTTGTGTAGGTATCCATATTTCGGTAGATCTAAATCCTGGTGGGACATATTCAAGTTTAGTTCAAATACAAGAAAGTGCCTATGGCAGATCTATTCACAATATTATGGTGTCTGTGAGAGTTGAGGATGGCAGATTCAGCGGTGCCAAACTATCATCTAAAATTGGCTTTGATACTACTGTTCTGTCATATGATGAATCGGAATCAAGAGGTTTTCTTACAATGATGCAACAGACAAGCATATCCAATGCTCTTGAAATAATCCCGCAACTAATGGTGGTCCTCACATCCAAGACTGATTCTCGTTTGGATGTTCCATCTCTTATCTCAAGCATTGCTAATTCGTTTATTGGGCAAGATAATGCTGTGTTAGATATGGAATTTATTTTAGATGATCGAAATTAGTTCTGGTCTATTTCTTTTGCAATTTTCTTATAAGCATCTCTGAAAGGAATGCCCTGTTCAACGAGTTTGTATGCCTTTTCAGTTGCATACAATTCCGGTGTCATTGCATCTTCAAGTCTTTTTTTATCTGTCTTTAAACCAGCAAACACCAGTGTCATCATACCGATCGAGTCATTGGTTATCTTAATCGAATTCAGTGCAGGTCCTTTTGTAAGTTGGTAATCTCTGTGGAATCCACTCATCAAATTCAAACAGATTCCGTTGATTGTTACAAGATTCCCATGCAACACATGCGAGTTTCCTCGTATCAGTTCCAATACATCAGGGTTCGCTTTTTGTGGCATGATAGAACTACCAGTACAAACATCATGGGGGAGTTTGAAGAATCCGAATTCACTGGTTGAGAAAAGTATGATGTCGCTTGCAATTTTGTTCAGTGTTTGCATAAATCCAAACAAACAATAAACAACCATTGATTCATATTTGCCTCTCGAATTTCCACAATGGATGGGGTTTTCCTGAACCGTTTCAAATCCCAGTTCTTTTGTTGTTATTCCCCTGTCTATCCTAAGTGGAACTCCATATCCAGCCGCACTTCCAAGTGGGTTCTTATCCAACACTGCCAAGACAGATTTGGCCATCGTGATATCGTCGTCAAGCATTGCAACATATGCAAGTGTTAGCGTATCAACAGTAGTTGGCATAGCTTTGCGCATATGAGTATATCCTGGCATTTGCATTCCTTTGTTTTCTTTTGCAAATACGCTGATCTGTTTTTGGAGCGATTTTGCATTTGCCATGACCGTGGCGAGTTTGTCGATATACAGAAGCCTGAGCGCAGTAAGCACCTGGTCATTTCTTGATCTTGCAGTATGTATTTTTTTGCCAGCATCTCCAAGCTTTTGGATGAGAAAATTTTCAATGGCAGTATGGCAATCCTCTTCTTCTTGTTTTATCTTGAATTTACCATCCAGAACAAGTTTCTCAAGTTCTTTAAGTGCATCAAGAAGCTGCCCTAGTTCTTGTTTTGTAAGATAGCCATTCGAGTACAGCATCTTCGCATGTGCCTTTGATGCCTTTATATCATAGGGCAGGAGTTGCATGTCAAGGATGTAGTCTTCGCCTACGGTGTAAGCTTCGACTTCCTTTTTCACTTTTGTATTCTCCTTTTCCCAGATTTTTGTCATTATTTCACACCATCTGTTGAACTCAGGTAACTCCCAAGGCCTCTCTTATCAATTATGGCCTTATGGGCTTTCAATCTAACGCCGTTGATCCTTATAAATCCTTTAGAATCTCTTTGATCAAAACCACCTTCAATATCCATGCTGGACAGTTCCTGATTATAAAGCGATGTTGGCGATGATCTTGCAACTGGCATAACATTTCCCTTGTACAAAACAACTCTGGTCCAGCCATCAATCAATTCTTGGCTCTTGTTTATTGCTGACAATATAAAATCCATCTCAGGACTAAACCAGTATCCATTGTATATCAACTCTGCAAATTTCGGTGAAAACATATCTCGCAGGTGCATGACCTCTTTATCCATTGCTATGCCTTCAATATCACGATGCGCTTTCCAGAGGATCTCTGCACCTGGGTTTTCATAAATTCCTCGTGATTTTATGCCAATATACCTGTTTTCCACCATATCAACCCTTCCGACGCCGTGTTCTGCGCCAACTTGGTTAAGATAGTTGAAAAGCTCGAGCGGTTTGGTTTTCTTTGTTCCATCAACTAGATTTTCTACCTCTACAGGCAGACCATCCTTGAATGTAATTTTAAGCCCCACTGGTTTATCTGGTGCCTCAAGCGGGCTTTTTGTTTTTGAATAAACATGTTCCTCAGCTGGTTTTGAAGGGTCTTCAAGTATTCCTGCCTCATGGCTTATGTGCATCAGGTTATCGTCTTCACTGTATGGCTTGGCTACCGTTGCTTTTACTGGAATACCATTCTCCTCTGCATATTTCAAAAGGTCTGGTCTTCCTTTGAATTGTGCCAGGAATTCATCATTTTTCCATGGTGAAATAATCTGTAATTTTGGGTCAAGTGCAAAATAACCAAATTCAAATCTCACCTGATCATTTCCTTTTCCTGTTGCTCCATGGGAAACATATTTTGCTCCCTCTTTTTGAGCAATTTCAACCTGTTTTTTTGCAATGAGTGGCCTTGCCAATGCAGTTCCAAGCAGGTAAGTGCCTTCATATATGGCATTTCCTTTGAGTGCCTGGAATATGTAATGGGTTACCAGTTCCTCTTTCAGATCCTCCACATATACCTTTGATGCACCAAGTAACAAGGCCTTTTTCTTTGCAGCCTCAAAATCCTCTTCCTGCCCAACATCGGCGATAAATGCGATTACATCGTATCCTTTTTCAATAAGCCATTTTAGGATTACTGATGTGTCCAATCCTCCTGAATATGCCAAAACAACTTTTTCTTTATGCGTTTTCTTATCATTATCCATTCAATTCACCAACTTCATTTTAGCTCACTAATTATAACCATAGAATTAATGTAGAAACAGTACTGCAATTCTCATTTATTAATGTTGCGCTAACTATGTTACATTTTTATACATATCTGTTCCAAATGTAACAAACTATGATGATGAAAAAAATCCTTCGAGGTAGAATATGGAAAGCATATCAGAGCTAACATGGCTTTATGTAAAAAGAAGGCCATTTCTAAGAGAAGTCATCAAAGAAGGTGTGGTCAATTACTCTGCATTGGCAAGGAAAATCTCCATTGATGCATTTGGCAGTTTGAAACATGAAAATGCCGTTAAAATGGCACTTGTGCGCATGTCAGGGAAGCTTGGTAAGGTGGATTCAGATCTTGAGGCAAAGATATTATCTGTGATGAAAAAAAGTACTATGACCATAAAGAGTAAGATTGCTGTTATTATTTCAACAAAATATCTCGAGGGCGTGAATTCGTTGTCATATGCCAAATCAGATGATTATATTACATATATAGTCGAGCAGAACGAAATCGAAAAACTCCCAAAAAGCAAGGTAATATCAAAACTCGAGCAGAATATGAATCTTATTACAATCGAAAGTCCCGAAGAACTTGAGGATGTACCTGGTGTAATTTCCCATGTCCTCGGTGCATTGGCATCTGAGGGTATAAATGTAGTCGAATTCATTTCATGCTATACAGCAACTCTTCTTGTGATAAAACAATCAGATACTGAATTAGCTTATAGGGTTCTTTCGAATATGATATCATAAAGAGAATTGTTGGGGCAAAGTACTAACTAAAGATAGGAATAAATATAAAAAATAAATAAAATGTTCAAGATTATGAACATTTACCAACTAATGGTTTGACTCCCATCTGTGTCATTCCAGTGATATCTCCTTTTGCGTAAGTTATTCTTACGTTTTCATACTGGAATGGATCACCTACAGTACCACAGGTTGCAGCCAAAGTTGCGTTCAGTACCTGACTCTCACCACTATCAAAGATCGTGCTTGTAGAAAACACAGATGCACCATCAATAGTAATGGCAGTAACTGTGAGTCTTTCAAGCTCGTTGTTTGTGAGCTCAAGTTGCATGTCAGTTCCCGAAGCCTTAAATGTTTTTATGGCGAACGGTGAAGCGCCTGCCCAATAGTTCTTGCTCTGGGTTTCCAATGAGCTTGCGCCCAGGCCAGAGAATCCGCCTACAAGGAATACTACCACCAATGCTACAACTAGCACAACGGCAAGTATTACCAGGTATTCTGTCGAGACTTGTCCTTTTTTAATCACTTAAATCACCTAATAATAATTATTTATAAGACATGTCTTGGCTTTAAAGTTTAAAAGGCTTTCTTCTCGCATATATTCGTCAATCAAGCTTTTTTGATACGTATGGGCCACAATTCACATAGCCATGTTTTCTATAATATTCCCGTACTCCAACCCCGCTAATTATTACCATATTTTCTTTTCCAGCGTCGATGGCAATATCTTCTGCCTCTTTTAGCAGGTTTGATCCAAGGCCGTGGTGTTGCGCATGATTATCATCTGATCCGTTTGCTTTGTTGTTTGTGGTTCCATCAAAATTCCTGACTTTCAGAGGTATTTCTGGACCGTATATGTGGAGTTCGCGTATAAGTGCGGTTTTTCCATTTATTTCTTTTCTATTACTTTCCTCTGGTAATCTTAATCTCAGGAAACCTGCAATAAGTTCATCATCGTTCTCATATGAAAGAAATATCTCTTTCCCATTGTTTGCATTATAATCAAGCCGTTTCAGTTCAAATCCCGAAAGACCAGCTCGCTTTCGAATTTCACGATAGCGTATTTCTTGTGGTACGATTCCTTTTTCCCTTATCTGATGTTCAACAAGTTCCCTTAGGTTGCTGTTTTTCACTCCAGAATTTATCTTAGATGCAGGTATGTCTCTTTGTATGCGCATTACTCTGACATATTTTGGTATATATCTATAAAATTCGGAAATAATATCTGCGGCTTCCTCGGTAGAATAAGGCATATACTCTCCTCTTTGTAGCATATTATGCAGTTCTGTTCCATCTATTACAAGAGTTGGGTATATCTTGAGCATATCTGGTTTGAACGCCTGATCAGAAAAAAGTCTCTTTACAATTGCCATATCTTTTTTCCTGTCAGAGCCTGGGAGGCCTGGCATGATATGGTACAAAACCTTGAATGCAGAATCTTTGAGTTCTTTTGTGGCATTTTTAACATCCTGTACAGTGTGACCTCTATGTATCAGTTTGTATATGCTGTCGTTAGGATGTTGCACGCCCAGTTCTACTCGTGTTGCTCCATATGAAAGTATCTCGTCAATATAATGGATACAAACATCTGGTCTGGTTTCAATAGTTAGGCCAACCACTCTTCGTTTTGTAGTTTCATTTATTTTTATAGCATCCTTGAGTGTTCTGGATTTTTCTCCATTAAGTGCATCATAAACCCCCTTTATGAACGATCTTTTGTATTTCCTGGGCATCTGAAGAAATGTACCACCCATAATAATGACCTCGCATTTATCGCTTGCATGGCCTGCCGATTCGATTTGTTCCACTCGCTTCAGTGCCTGGAGATAGGGATCAAAATGATATTGCCGTGCTCGTAATGCCGCAGGTTCAAAGCCCACATAGCTTTTTGCAGCAAGTCCTGTATATGGACAATAGATACACTGCTGGTTGCACGATCCAATGGGTTTGATCATAACTGCGATAGGCGTAACTCCTGAGATGGTTTTTGTTGGTTTTTTTAGCAGCATTAACTTTATCTCTGGTGTAAGTTTTGACCTTGGAAATTGCTCGAGTATTTCAGGATTCTTGGCAAGGTTTACTCCAAATTTCTTACAGGCCTTTCGCTTCAACCAGTCCAGATTACGTTCTCCGGCAATGAGTCTATCTATGATGTAATCTATTGATTCAGATTTTTGTTTATCCATCAAAAGAATAAGAATGGCAAGCGCTTAAATTTCTATTCAAAATACATACCCATAACAAGAGCTCAAAAATCAGACCGCACCATACCGATCTATCAGACTGTAACAAGATTAATAAGATTGGATATGATTCCTGCGAATGAATAAATAATGAGCTCAAATATCGGGAAAACCACTGCACCATTGTTTGTTGCCCGGTAATCGCCAAAAAGTCCTGATCTCACTGCAATGGTTACGTTTTTCTCACTGGAGATTATATCGCTTGCAAGCGAAACTACTTTTATTTTTGGAGTGTAAACCTCTTCCTCATAACCTGCAATCTCATAATAAATTACCTTGGAGCTTTTTGCAGGTACAAACACTGGTTTTTGGAATTCCCATTTCTTTGCACCAACCGAGCTTATCTGGAACACATCGCTGGCAGAACCTTTGTTTGTTACGGTTATTGAGAAACGTGCTGGCTGACCAGGGCCTACTTCATAATAATCTGGAGAAACATCCACCTCAAGAACATCCCAGGTTATCCTGACCTTTGCAATGAACGTTACATTGCCAAGTTGCTCTCCATCATACTCATCCATGATTGTGATATTTGCATAATACATTCCTTCTGGTGCTGCAGGTGCGGCAGTTATGGTAACCTGCATCGGATTCTGATATAATTTGCTTTTTTCCGAACTCCAGCCTACTGGAAGGCCTGTTGCCTGTGCTGTATCATATGTTCCACCTATATCATGGACTCCACCACTAGTTACAATCGGATCAATAAGAAATGAAACTGTTTGTCCTGGACCGATGGCACCAAGGTCTATGATATCTCCGTTTTTAACGTCCTGATTAACCGGGGAAATGATATTAACGGCAAAAGAACAGTTTAATAGGAATAATAATGATACAATGCAGATAGCAGAAATTTGAGCTTTGAATGCCATGCTATATTCTTCAGCTTAAGGATTATAAAGACTGAGTGACGATATGTTTATAAACAGAAACATACACATATTATAACATGCACGAGGGTGTTAAAGGTAAGTTTTCATCAGAAAAAAGATATATGCCAGTAGCTAATAGAACTACTGCCATCCAGTTACATGTTTCACTCTTACCAGTTGATCTCAGTGTTTTCGGAACTAGTCATTCATCAAAAGCATTGTCAGAACCTGCAATTGGTGTTAGCGCTACAGAACAAGCTGCAAGAAACTCCAAAAGAATTCATAATAGATTTCCAGTATTAACTCAAGATGAATACCAACAAAAGATGGAAACATTATCAGGTGATGATAAACTTTTGATTCATGATTTCAGAGGATATATTGAAACAAAAGAAGGATTGTTTTATGTAGACCTTATGGCAGCCAATGAAATAAGAGATGGGATCTGCGTGGCCATAAGAGGCGAAGAACAAGGTGGATATATAGCAGGAGGGATTTTTGGTTTATACAAACCAACGACAATGAGAGATGCAAAAGATGTTTATGAATATACTGTATACATTTTACTGCCTAAACATGTCCAAGATAATGAAGGCTTAGTTTGCATAAATAATACGTGCGAAAATAAGCTCGATTACATGTTTCGGAAACTCGCGGCTGATTATGAATCAGACGAAGTAAATCAAGCAATTGCAGTATCACAATCACATGATCAAGTTATCATATGG
This sequence comes from Microcaldota archaeon, assembly GCA_018813505.1. GTDB lineage: Archaea > Micrarchaeota > Micrarchaeia > Anstonellales > Bilamarchaeaceae > Bilamarchaeum. Next base: position 2,729 of record JAHJBM010000035.1, on the reverse strand, counting down.
AGATGTTTGATAGAACCCGGAACCTATCCAAACGCAAGAGGCGATATGCAGGAACTTATGCGTGCTGTTTGTGAATATATCCAAGATGAATATAATCATTTAGAAGATGTTGAAAGATTCATACTACGAACAGAAATGGAACTTCAGGTTGACCTAAAAATCAAACATCCTGAAATAGTTGATTTTGCGTTTGCTGTTGCAAAAGCTTAAAAAAAGTAGTTATCTATTATTTATTATAAAATATGTTGGGTAGTGGTAATATTGAGACGTTTTGACGGTGCAACTGGATTTTCAAAACCTACTAGGCGAGTTGTACCACTGCCAAAACTCGATGAAACTAGCAAACCAGTTGAAACTCCTAATTCCATTTCTACTTCCCTGCCAGTTAAGCGAATAACTCCTCCTTCAAAGAGAAAAGATCCGTTTGTTGAAAAAATAAGATCTGAACATAGGTCAGATGATGAATCTGAACCCGGAAAAAAAGATCGTGATAAATCAGAAGATGTAGACCATTTGGAAAATGGAGGAATGGAAGAAGATGAAGAAATGGGAGGGGACGAAGGACTAGAGTTAGCTGTTAGAAAACCTCTTGGTCCTGCTGCGTTAATCAAATTTTTGGAGACCACTCCTTGCGCTACTTTAAGACGTATAAACACCATTCTTCCTGAAGATTTGCCTACTGCACCAAAAGCATTTCGTTTTGAATGTCAGTCTGATGTAGTTGATCTTGGCAAAACTTCTAAATTTGCTGGAAAATGTTGGGATGTAAGTTTTAATCGTGATGGAAATCTTGTTTCAAAAGAACTCAAAGCAAGGGCTGAGCCTTTAGTTGAAGAACTAGAACCTGATCAAAAACCAGAAACAAAAAAAACTCCTTGCAAGGTACCAAATATAAAGTTGCCAAGATTCAGCAAATGGAATGCGATTGTTTTTTGTGCACTGCTAGAAATTGGCAGGCCAGCTACTGCCTCAGAAATAATCTCACACATAACGTCACGATTTGGCGAGAAATTTGGAAAAAATCTCATATACTATTCATTGAAGATACTACAAAATTACGATCTGATTTTGGCAGAAGTCGGAAGTAAAACTCTTGCATCTGGTTTGGAAAGAGATGTTCTGTTGTACTATCCGAATACGCATATTCTGTGTCTAGCAACCGATCTCATAGGGCGTATGCATAAGTATTGGCAGGACGTTACATCTGTGTCCGTTGCAATTACTGCATCAAGTTCTCATGAAAAACTACCAACACCTAACAGTTCACATAAACCTGGTAGAAAAAGTAGGAGCATTGCTGGTCTCGATGGCATAATTTTCTATTCTATTCTAGACTTAGCAAAGCATAAATCTGAATTCACATTGCCTGATCTTCTTGCACACACAATGTCCTCTCTTGGAGGGGATATCGCATCTCGCACCGCCATACGGACACTTATGGATGATTTTGTTCTTCGAGGTATTGTCGTAAGACGTGAGTTTGTCTCTAGTGGCATTAAGCATATCTATTCTCTTGCGCCCGACTGGAGAGAAAGATGTGGGACTCTTGAACAAGAAGCAAGGATTTGTTGGGAGATCGAATCAAATCCTGTCCGAAAGCCCGGCACTGTAATACTAAAGGCACTTGGACATGCATTAGCTTTACACGCCATTATCATGCTACACCAAACAAATGACGAACCGCCAAAAGCAGTTGATGTGTTCAAATATATTCACACTGAACTTGGTGACCATATAACCTATTCACACAGGATCATTGACAAAATGATCGCATCTCTTGAGAGGGATGGTCTCATTATCAAGAAAAGAGATCTTTCAGTTCCAGGAACGTCTACATTTTGTCATCTCGCGGATCATCCGGATCTTGAAAAAATCAAACTTCAGGTTGCTCTTGACTGGAAACGCGAAATCGGTCTTCGTGCAATTAGATTGGGTTCAGTAAATCAAGTTGGTTGATGTTATGATAAAATCAATGGCCACCTACAGATTAATACGTGCACAAAAAATTACAAATCTGGCTGGTTTTAAAGGAACTTCTATTATGTTTTGCTGTCTAATAAGTCGGCTAGATACACCTGGATGTCAAACTGCTGGTGATCTTCATAGTAAACATACTCTTAATCTTGTTAAAAGATGTAAACTTAAACTTGATCATGAAATCAGTAACGTCTCTGGCCTCATGTTGCTTGCTGAATGTACGATTGATTCAGGAAAAATGGGTGATCGTTCTACATTTCCTTTTGATGGTACTAATAAAGCTATCGCAGCATTAAACAGCTCAGATGAAAAAGCGATCAAAAATCTCAAATTCACAATGCTTGTTCAGGATGGATCAGTAAACCCTAAACCTTATTTCATGACAAGATTCGAATATTTTTCTAAACTCGTTCTTGATTCAATTCCAATTCTTGGGGTGGGTGCTTCTGTTCCAATCGCCATTACTGGACATATTACGGCTGCATTGTTTGTTTCATCTACCTCAACGCTTTTATTATTCTTGAATCGACTAGCTGAGAAATCCCAAGCTTTCTATACTCGTAATCAGATGAAATTACTATGTTTCGATGTTACTAGGACAGCAAAAAAAGCGTTTGAATCGCTTCAAATTGCAATCGAAGATGATGCACTTTGAGTTTAATCCCATTCTTTTGTATCTATCATCCAAAGTTCATAAGCATTGATCCAAGCATGTAGTGCGCAAGGAAATAGAAAATTATGGCAGCGATTGC
>JAHJBM010000034.1 GCA_018813505.1 Microcaldota archaeon | reverse complement strand
TGATGCAAAATCAAATGTTGTTTCTGAATTGCTTCCTGCTTCAAATGGCAGGTTTAGAATGTTAATTATTTGATCATTGACATACCAACTGGTGACCACTTTGACCCGATCTTCATCTGCACCAGAAAGGTTCCATGAAAGGATCAGATCTTCAGAAGTTGTGTTGGTAGTGCTGCTGCTTCTGAGATTTACTCTGGATATTTCTGATGATGTTGATGAAACAATGGTTCCAATAGTTATATTCCTCATAACAGATGTACTGCCACCACCACGAACGCCATGTGCAACTACATTATAGAAATATAATCCATCAGAAAGATCAGAAAAATTATATGAAGTAGTAAAATTTTGTGCTTTGTATATGTTCCAACTATCTGGCTCAGACATCACCCATAGAGTATCTCCTTTTGTATCAAAGGTAACACCTTCTGCCTGGATTAATGAAACTCTAAATGAATTGACAAGAGTGCCATCCAACTTAACCTGCATTAACTTGTTGCTTTGATGACTGAGAATGAAAAGGTTATCAGTATTCTTATCATAATATATATCAGATAGATCATTGGCTATTCCTCTGAAAACAGATTCTGCATCAAATAAAGTTGTTACTACTGGCGACCCTGATGAAACATCAACCCGATAAAGTGCCATTGGAAGTTTTTCCTTTGCAATATAGAACACGCCGCGTCTATGATCATAGGTGATCCCTTCAAGACCATTGTTTGGAGAATGACCAAGACCAAGATCGTAATTTATTGAATCTGCAAATAAAATTCTTGAGGTAGTCGCATCTATTTTTATTATTGAAAATGTTTGTTTTTGCTCTTCAGTGATTGCAAACCAATCATAACCACCGCTATGATTCAGAAAGGTTATTGCTTCTATATCTTGAAAACCTGAAGTAGTTATCTCTCTTTTCATGGTTCCGTTCCTATAAAGTTCATTTATAGCTCCGACACTGTTTCTTACTGAATAAACAGTATCTGTTGTTGGACTATAGGCTAAACCAGATTGATCAGCCCCAAGGTCGAGGTTTTCATTTTCAACGATTATAGAATAATGTTCCAGATTAAATGCATGCAAATTGGAATCATCATGCGAACTTACCAGAGTTCTGGATGAATCAAAAAGATTGAAAGTGACTGTTTCAAAATCTGCTGGAGAATCTGAAATATAAACCTGAACAAATAATGATGTATCATTGGTTTCTATTCCTGACGTTGGAGTCATAGATGTATAGGTTACATCTGAAACTGCATAAACTGCAGGAATTACTAACATTATCAATAAAATCGAAAGCACGAGTCCTTGGGGTGATGTATGAATTAATCTAGTCATAAAAATACCTTGTGTTAATAGATCGACAAGTGTTTATTAAGCTTTTTGTTGTGCGATAAAAATCAACACAACAAAAGACCGCCACTCGCTTGTTTATAAATAAGAATGGAGATAATTTTTGTATGCCATTCGCAGTTGAGGTAACCGAACTTACAAAGGTCATAAATGAGAAAATACTTGTTGACCGTATCTCATTTTCAGTAGAGGATGGCGAAATATTCGGACTCCTCGGATCCAATGGTTCAGGCAAGACAACGACATTCAACATGTTGTCCGGCCTTCTTACGCCATCATCAGGTACGATAACTATTCTTGGGAAAAACATAAAGGAACTGCAAAAATCCAAATCAGAAATAGGCATGGTAACGCAGGAAAACTCATTCTACGAAACCCTCACAGTAAGGGAAAACCTGGAGTTTTTTGCATCGCAATTCGGAGTGTCTGGAGAACAGACAAAAGAGCGGATCAAAAAACTGCTCGGTCAGATGAAACTTGCAGACAAAATAGATGTTATGGCATCGAAATTATCAGGAGGCACAAAAAAAAGGCTTAATATGGCATGCGCATTAATGCATGACCCGAAGATCATTTTTCTTGATGAACCTACAGTCGGCCTTGACCCCATTGTGAGAAAGGAGATATGGGCCGTAATAAACGAGTTGCATAAGACAAAGAAAACGATTATCATAACCTCGCATTACATGGAAGAGATCGATTATCTTTGCAACAGAGTTGTCATCATGTTTGCCGGAAAGGTAGTGGCATACGGTACCCCGGCAGAACTTAAAACGAAATATAAGCTAAAACAGATGGAAGACGTATTCGCCCATCTGATGAAACCAGGGATTTGATGAGAATTTTATCTGATATAAAGAAGGAACTGCTTGAGATTACCCATGATCAGACAATGTTACTTGTTCTCCTGGTTTTTCCGATCTTCATAATGCTTTTTATGGGAAGTTCTTTCCGCTCGATAGAAATAAACGGACTTCCTATCGGCCTTACAGGTGCAACCAATACCAGTGCAGAGACATTGTTCAACAACCTTGATCAATCCGTGGCATTCAAACTCATGAATTTTGAATCAGAAGAAGAGGCGATGAGGGCTTTCAGGAACGGGCAACTGCGTGCGGTAATAATAGTACCTGAAGGATTTGATTATGCGCTGCAGAATGGGTATGGATCCACAATAAAGATAGTTGTTGATAACTCGGATCTTGCACTTGAACAGTCCATACTCGCGGCAATGTCTTCTGTAATAGAAGCCTCATCAGCCAATATAACCAAGAATTACATATCAGCGGCATGGATGGAATTGAAAGACCTTAATAATTCCGCATCTTTGCTTGCAACAGATATTGCAGCCACCAGATCGAAAATGCAGGAAACAAAGGACACGCTGGTTGATATTAGAGACAAAATTGACGATATTGACATAGACTCGCTGAAACAATCGCTAAATAAGGCATCAACAGACAGCGCTCAGCTGCAAACAATGATTTCAGAACAACAGGGCGAACTTGATAATATAACAAATGCGAATGAGCACCTGCTTAATGAGACAGATTTGTTTATTCAAAATGCGAGTTTTGCACTTGACGAATCGATAATAACGATTGGAAGTACTCACGAAAAATTAAACAGTCAGATTGGAGATCTCGAGAACACTATCGATGCCATTGATGCCACAATACTCGGTCTGGAAACGATAAAGATCGGCGCTGATGCCATAACAATCATTGCACTTGACCTGAATATAGGAACACTGGAATCTCTCAGAACTACCACATCGAACCAGATAACCGACACCAGAACAGAACTGATGGATCTGGAGTCTCTGAATACCACATTAAACTCTTTTGGTGGCGCGCTTGACACATATTCAAATGAACTCGCAACTGCAAGAACCGATTCCGGAAAAATAACTATTATGCACGAGGTATTGGATAATGTCACGGTTAAACTCGCGGATATCAATGACTCGTTTTCAGACGCACTTGTGGAAATAGAAGACCTGGAATCCCTACTTAATGAAGTGGACGATACAACTTCCCAGATAGATATAACGCTTGACAGCGCATTGAATCAGACATCTTCGGTCAACACGCTCATAACCTCTTTGCAGCAAACGGTGGCAACGCAAACCGGAAAGAATCCAAACATAATAGCATCCCCATTGTCCATAGAGGTACAGAATCAATATACAAGAACCAGTTTCGTGGATTTCATGATGCCCCAGATAATTGCACTTTCGCTTTTGTTATCCTGTCTTTTGATCGGGGCATTAAGCCTGGTAAGGGAAAAAATCGGAAAGACGATTGTGCGCGCACTGCTTGCACCAGGAGCACTGGCAACCCTTGTAATCGGCAAGATATTGACAATGGTCCTGTTGTCAATAGGACAGACCGTGCTCATACTTGTCGTGGCACTCGCAATATTCGGGGTTGGAGCACCTGAAAATATTCTGATGCTTTTATTGGGAATTACGATATCCGCTTTGGTATTATCATCGATCGGTATTTTGATAGGATTTTATGCGAAAAGCGAATCAGCAGCCATACAAACAAGTTTACTGATTGCGATTCCGATGATATTTCTTGGGAATATAATATTCTCTGCTGATTTGCTGCCGAACTATACCCAGATATTACAGCAACTTTTGCCTTTGGCCCATGTGACCAATATATTCAAGATAGTTTTGATCACCAATGGTGATCCGACGGTGGACATGGGCGCGTTGTTGTTTTACTTCGTGTTGCTGGCGATGGTGCTGGGTTACATAATGGTAAAACGAAAGGATATAATTTACTATAGCTAATCTGAGTGTATCATCCCCACACTCATCTTCTGTAAGGCCATGCAATACTGCTTCCAAGATAAGAACTTTTTTGTTTATCTCCCTTCATTTAGATACGGTGATAGTCTTACTCCAACTTATTTCTCTAATCAGTGGTCGGAGTTTTGAATTATCTCTATAATTTAGGTAAAACTGACTGATAAACTATAAATTTTGATTATCATTCATGAAATTTGATCAGGGCGGCGAAAGGCAATCATAATCCCAGTAATAAATAGTACCATCATAACGAGTAAGCTTTGCCTTTCCTGGGATATCTCCGTGATCACCAGTACATGAATAATCACATACATCAGTAGGAACGCAACCTGAATCTTCGAGTTTTTTATCCTGTAGGAACTGACCAATGCCGGTACCCACCACGACCAGAAATGCGACTGCACACGCAATGGAAACCGCTGCATTCCACACATAATAGGCAACCCCCGAGAGATAATTCACATCAGACTCTGGTCCTGGTTTAACAACGATTTTCAAGACATCCTCTACGGTCCGGGAATACATCCTCCCAGTCCTGAATCCTTTTATCGCCAATGGAAGCGAATCTAATCCGATTTTATGTGATATCAGAGAGATAACGTCAAGTTTTCCGCTGAATAATAAAGTTGCAGATTCCTCATGAAGGTCAAATGCAGAAGAATAGCTTGGAACTACAAGTCGACCATCAACAAAGATAGAAGTTTCTGTTCTTGATAAAGCACTCCAGTCTGTCCCACCTTTCAGTCCGGGAATTATATCCCCAAAATATACAATCGTGCCACCAGAATCCACAATTCGAATCGCAGAATGTATCGCACTTTCAGAAGCGCATGCAACAATTGCTTTTGAAACATGTAGATCAGGTGGAATCGCTTTGTGAGCAATCGCCCCATATACTTCGGATTGTTTTCGCCGATATTCATTCGGTTCTAGTGTTATCACTTCTGCATCATACAATCGTTTCAGAATTTGTGTGAATATCAAGCCATTGACACCCTGACCGATTACCAGTATTTTTTCTCCTTGATTTATCGGTTGGCCAAATTTTTCAAACAATCTGATCGCTTTTAAAATACAATTTAGAGGTTCGAGAAAAACAGCTTGTTCATAACTTACATGATCAGGAATCCTAACAAGTCCGCGCGATACAACCTCAGGTGGCAACACGACATATTGAGCAAACCCACCCCCACTTGGAACACCAAAACCAGCAGTAGTATCAACTGATTTGTAGGTAGGACATTGAGCATACTCTCCTTGTTTGCAAGGCTCGCACCCATCTTCCATGCAGGGGACATGATGGAATACTGCGACTCTTTCGCCAAGAAGAGTAGATGGTAAATCTAATCCACATGCCACTATGCGGCCGACCATCTCATGCCCAAGAACGAATGTACCATTGCCAAGCATACCTGAAGTTGCCTTCTTAACATCAGTACCACAAAGACCAGTAAGCCCGACTTCCAGCAGCAATTCATTCCCCCTAATGGTAGGAATTGAAATAGATTCCACACTAAGGCGCTTCCGCCTGAGCACAGCTGCTTTCATTGTAGTTTTAAAAACATTAGTGGATCTTGAAGTAAACATAGGATTACACTGAATATAACTGATCAGAATATTTTATAAATCGATCTAACTTCACATTATTCAGCAACAACGAATTAGTCACAACCGAAACCGAACTCAACGCCATCCGTCCCGCTAGCGTTATATCAAATTTCCCGTCTACGTAACCATTCTCCTTAAGTTCTTTTAACTTACAGCGAAACATGAAAGTTCTGTTTCGCTACTAGCAAACAACAATTGCATTTAGCAATTGTTGTGCAGTGATCAAAGATCACTCAAACCACACTGAGATCAGAGAACTGTGAAAAAGTTGCATTAGTTTTGTGGTTTGCTATAATTGATTTTTGTTACTTTTTATTTTCTGCAAATCAGCAGTACTTCGTTCTCTCTTCAGTTCTTCCACAAGCTCTTTTTCAGTTGGTAGATATAGTTTATATTTGGAAGCAAAAATATTCCTGCTTTCGGCAAGAAGAGTATACTTTACCATGGCTTCGTTTTTGTTTGAACAAAGAATCATACCGATAGACGGATTATCTCCGGCTTGCTTTTCCTCCTTCTCGAAATAACGGACATAGAAATCCATTTGTCCGATATCCTGATGCGTCAATTTTCCAACTTTCAAATCAACAAGAACAAAACATTTCAATATGTAATTATAGAATACGAGATCGACATGATAATGTTCCCCATCAACGGTTATCCTTTTTTGCCTTGCTACAAAAGAAAAGCCCTTACCCAATTCAAGTAGGAAGTCCTTTAGTTTGCTTGTCAACAGTTCTTCCAGCTTGTTTTCATGCAACGTTTCGTTTTCTTTTACTTGAAGGAACTCAAGGACATACGGGTCTTTGATTATATCTGCTGGTGTTTTTAGAATTTGACCATGAACAGCAAGCTCCTTTAGTTTAGATTTGTCCTTGCTCAGGGCAAGTTGTTCATAAAGCATGGCACTAATCTGCCGATCAAGCTCACGAGTACTCCATCGATTATTTGCTGTTTCAGTTAAATAAAACTCCAGGGCATTTTTATCATCTATACTTAGCAACAGGCGATAATGTATCCAGCTTAATTCTGTACGCAGTGCGTTCACTTTCTTGAATTTTAAATAAAAATTACGCATGTGCCAAAGATTTCTCTCATTAAAACCAGCACCGAATTCTTTGGAAAGTTTGATCGAAACTGAGTCTATTAACCGTTTACCATATTCTGCACGTATTTTTCCTTTCTGTTCTTCTCCAACAATTACCCTACCGATCTCCCAATAAGCCCGTACCATAGTTGAATTAACTGCAACATAAGCACGAGATCTTGCATTTTCAAGTATTGCCCTTATTTCTTTGTAAGCATTTTCAGTTCCAGATTTTTGAACATCTGCACCAAGTTTATTATTCATATCAACATCATCCCCCAACTTGCTTTATTCTATATGGGCTTGCCCTATGAAGAAATTATTGGGAAATGTTACTTATATACCTAGAGACAGTGTATTTCCGCGACCTTTTCATGTCATGGTCTTTGGAATGAAACGTCATTCTTGAAATGCTCAAGAACATAACGACGTTCTTGACATCCCATACCTGAAGATATGAATCTTAGATCTTACTTTAGATGAGCTGGGATCTGTATCGGGGTGGTTTAAGAGATTGATCCCGATTATAGCAATCATCTCATTCACACGTATTTTATAACCTAACCCTACATAGACGACATACACAAAACAGACATATTTTTGGTGGAACAATGCCTATCGTACATTATGCACTTGGAGGAAAGGGATTAGGACATATAAACCGACTCACAACAATAGCCAATGCCATAGGACGTCAAGCCCCGGGAGTAGAACAGATATTTATAACAAAAGGGATATCAACTGGATTAAGTGAAACTAGCAGATTTCCGATTATTTATCTACCAGTAACACCAAGTGCTGAAACGGCAGGTCTTGTTTTAAGTGGTAAAACATTAACCTCAACCAGATTTTCAGCTATGCTTACTGCTAGCATATTGAGTTGTTCTCCAGAAGTAGTAGTGTATGATTATTTGCTATCTGCAGCAGTTTTAGAAAGAGTGTATGCTGCCGGAGTAAAAAATGTGTTGATCTTAAGAGACAAAAAAGAATCAACCATGCTGGATTTATTACAAACTAATCCAGTGATGGACTATTTTGATCTGATCATTGTACCGCATGATAAAAACGATATGGTCGCATTGGCAAGAGACGAGTTAAAAGACAAAATCAGACTGGTCGGTCAGGTGGCAAGAGTTATTCCTGAATCAAAAGAAGAAGAACTTGTAAGAAAATATGGGCTAAATGAAAATCAAATTAATATTGTTGCATCAATGGGGGGTGGGGGATACCCAAAAGAATCATCAGAATTCTTACACATGTTAAAAGAGGCTCATGAAGAATTAAGAAAAACAATCCCAAATTTAAGAACTCTATTATTTATTGGACCGTATTTCCCACCAGAGTGTATCCCACAAATCTGGGATTCATTTGAGATTTATCCGTTTGATCCAGACCTTCCAGCATTGTTTAGAAGAGCTGATGCTGTTGTAAGCGAAGCAGGATATAACACAGTAAATGATTTAGTCATTGGCAGAGTACCATCAATACTTGTTCCTGCATGGCGAAGAAAAGATGATCAGTTTGCAAGAGCAGGATACCTGCAAAAATTAGGTTGTGTTGATGTCTGCTCTAACTCCGATGAGATGAGAGATTCATTACTGAGAATAATAACTGACAGAGATACCAGAGAAAAAATGGTTTCTAATTATTCACAAGTACCTTGGAATTTTGATGGTGCAGAAAATGCAGCCAGAGAAATAATTGAACTTGGTGGATTTAGAACACGATCTGCTTCTGATGAGTTAGTGATTGGTTATGCGAGTGATCACGAAGAAGTTTTTGAACAAATAAGATCTAAACTTGAGGATACTAGAAGAATATATATGAGTGTTCCTAGAGGTACAGACAGTTCTGGTTTAACAGACTTTGTTAGAGACTCAGAACGTGCATTTCCAGGTTTGGATATACGATTAATAGAAGATGGCAGTACTCCATGGGAAGAAATTCCTCCTGAAAAATCGAATGATGAACCACCCCTTGGAGATGTAAACTGGAGATTAGTTAGACACTGCAACTCGAAGTGTGTATTTTGTAATCATTGGAGATATCCAAAAGATGATTCATATATTTACAGCTATGAAAAAATTGTAGATATGGTTCACCAACTTGGAGAGATTGGAACGCGAGTGGTAACACTTAACGGTGGAGAACCAACATTACACAGACTTCTTCCTGCAACTATAAAGATGATTAAAAGCAATGGAACCAAGGTCGTTGTAAACACAAATGCAATAAAATTTTCAAGAAGAGAATATGCTGAAGAAGTGATTGCTGCGGGCGTTGACTCTTTCCTTATTTCAGTACACGCACCTTCTGATCTGGTTCAAGAAGATATACGTGGGGTACCTAAATCATTTTCACGTTGTATTGAAGGCATAAGAAATTTGAGGGAACTTTCTGATACAGTGCACCTGAAAACTAATACAGTAATAACCAAAATGAATATTGGCCATGTTCTTGATATTGTAAGACAATTGTCAACCCTGGGTTTAGATCGTATAAATCTTTCAATGGTAGATAACCTAAAAGATGTCGATGTTGAAGATATACGTTTAAGCCGAGAACAGTTTGAAGAGTTTTACTTTTCCATATTACCTGAGATAATTGCAATTGCAACTGACAATGGAATATCATTAAAAGTTGCCCCATTCTTCAAAGATGGAATTATCGATCCATTTTCCGGATTAGGTAAAGATCCAAAAGTAAGTGTGGCAGTACTTGAACGTTTGGCTCAAGGAAAAGAAGCTTTTGCTGAAGAACTTGATGCTTTTGCAACTGGTGATTATGGCAAAGTATTCTATGCAGACCATTCATGCACTGTCCCTACAGAGAATATGTACATAATGGCAAATGGAGATGTCTTCCCGTGTCTCCGCACCATAGGATTTTCTGACAAATATATATTTGGAAATATACATAGGGCAAAGATAAGGACAATACGTAGGTCTCCACGCTGGCAGAAATTTAAAGAAGGGGCCAGTAACCATGAGGTCTGCGGAACCTGTAAGAATATGTTTGGAAAGCATTCCAAATACCCGAAACAATGATAACCAAAACGAAGCGAAATTTACGTTCTTTCCCAATAATAGGCACTATCAAAATTATACGTCCTCGGCTTTTGAGTTTTCCTAACTCACGTTAAGTTTTAACCGGGGTTTCACTATGTTTTCTCGTATTAATCTGCATATTTCCCCAATGATGGAACATAAGCCATTCCAAGATGAGAGCAGATAGAAAAGAATTTTTCTAGAATCACTCAAAACCCCAGCAGAAACTCGTAAACCGGTATGAATCTAATGTCCTCGTTTTTTCCTCGTTTATCCTTCGTAACAATTATCGCTTCCTTGCACTTATACTTCTTGCAGAACTTTGGCAGTCCCTTATTTTGGCTCGGTTTATTTCTGTATTTTATCTCAATCGGGACCACTTCCTTCCCCTGTTGAAGTATGATATCAACCTCATCTTTGTACTTATCCCTCCAGAAGAATTTAGTATCAGTAGCAAGAACACATGTAGTTTCTATCAACTTACCTATCCTTTCCTCGCTCTCTTCGATTAATACTGGACTAAGAAAAGTCGGATAGAACTTCTTCAGCGATTTTTCAGAGGTGATCCTGTTTCTAGAAAAGTTGTATAATTTCACCACCAGATGCGCCATTTCTAAATACTCAAAATACTTGGAAAGTGTTTGCCTGCTTATTCCAAGTTCTTGAGAAAGTGATGAAAAGTCTACAATCATTCCTGGATTATCCACTAGTATATCTAATATGGCAATTAATTGCGCTGGGTTTTCAATTGGGTATATCTTAGTCATATCCTTGAATACGATTTTTTCAATTATCGCGGTTTTAAGATATTGCCGTATCATTGCTTTATCATTGTTACCTATTAATTCAGGGAAACCTCCCGTAAGTAGGTAGCGTGAAAGTTCTATTTTAAGCTCAATATCGTACAGTTGCGGTTTTTTTGTCATCTCGCCTTTGCCAACGAAATTGAGATATTCCAGGAAACTTAGTTTTTTTACCTCGAACTCGTAAATCCTGCCAGCTAAACTTTCTCGTGATCCTTTGCGTAAAAATAGTGATTCTGAACCAGATATAAATATCTTGTATTTTTTCGTATCGTAGAAAATTTTTACCTTTTCAGCCCAATTAGGCAATTTCTGGATCTCATCAAAAATCAGGAATCTTGGCTCTTTTTGATGGATTTCTTTAAAACCATCCAGTATCTCATATAATTCAATATCTCCAAAATCATCGAATGAAAAATATAAAATGGAATCCGTTGGGTTTTCTTTTAACAGATCCTGGATTATTTTTTGGAGTATGGTAGTTTTCCCTACTCGTCTAAGTCCGCAAAGGGAGACGATCTGTGGTTCTTTTATAAATTTCCTTAACTTTCCATAAACCTCACGGTCCTTATACTCAATTTCGACTGGCGTCTTCCAAAATGGATTAAATTCCCTCAACGCTCTTTTGACTTTTTCGTTAACCATAATTACCACATAGTAGATTTCATGTTAATCTAATTCATCATTAAGTAGAACTAAGTTTATAAAGCTTACGTATTTACCCCCATTACGCTTATGGGTTTGTTCGCAAGCTTTTGTAGGTTATAGCATCTTTATGCTGGTGGACCGGATGAACGACGCATCGTTCATTGGTCCATTGAACGGTTCGCCGTTCAATTGGAGAACTGAGTCCTGGCAGGCGGTTTCTTCCCCAGATTCGAACTCGCACAAACAAATAATAAAAAAATCTAAGAAAAAAGATATCCGCCGGCTTCAAGAT
>JAHJBM010000006.1 GCA_018813505.1 Microcaldota archaeon | reverse complement strand
CGTCGCTTTGTTCCTGTCGTTTGGAGCCATGATTTTCTTTATCAGACTGTTCTATCCGCTAAATATCGCATTGGTTGTTGATAATGTGAAGTCAATGCCAAAAGCGATGGCTGGAAGGGAATTCATGCTTAACCTGGGCAGGTTTACAAGCGGCCTGATAGGCTACTTCATATTCATAACATGGGATCTTCAAACCACACTTTTGGTTCAGGGAGTGGTGCTGATATTGATCATTCCTCTTTTTGAATTTAAAAAGAAAAAGATTTTGAGTCAATAGCTGAATCTCTGTAATTTCGACACAACCGAACATTTAAAAACACTTAGAACCCTAATTATACATATGTCATATTTCTCAAGAAAAGCTTACGGGGTAGGCCAACAGAAAAAAGAAACACCGGTAGACCAAGGAAGGCGAGCGCTAGTTTTTGGCATTGTTGGAGTTGGTACTGCTTTAGCAACCAAACCAGCCAGAGATGCACTGTCAAGATTATCTCCGCTTGCTGAAGGAACCGCACATGCAGAACAAGCGCGACCTGCAACACAAACTTATGATCGCAACCATAATCCATTTACACTTAATAGCGAAATGCAAACAGAAGCAACACGTATTCGCGGAATGTCAGGAGATGCAAACGCAAAAGTACAGGAAGTTTTCAGAGTGGTTAGTGCAAGACTGAGAGCATCTGAAGCAACAGGCAGGGCACCCAGAGATGCCATAGGAACATGGACAAACAGGGGCGGGGATTGTAGCGAGGAAGCCGCGGTTTTCATAGGAATGCTTAGAGGTGCAGGATTTGGTGTCGATAATACTGGAATCCAGATATTTGATATGGTACGTGGACAAGCGAGCATTGGAAACATTAGATTAAACATACCAACAGGCAGACCGGATGCAATTGCATATGTTATGATTAACGGAAGCAAAATTTACCTTAGAACGCTTTTTGGAGAAACAACAACAGAAAGAATGCCATGGAACTCACAAATAGATCTTCGTGGCAATGCTGCAACAGCAGTTTATCATGCTGAAATGGGAGAACACCATGGAAGGCAAGGAAATAATGCAATGTCAATGGAAGCGTTTGAAGCTGCATTTGATGCATGTGGAAGAACATGGATATACGCAAGAGAACAACTCGGAACAGTATACAATAATGCTTTTGTAGATGCTTTCCAGGCAGGTAGACGGGTTTATGGAACCGGAGATGTTGATGGTGCATGTGGATATTACGAAGTTGCAAGAGATATAGGAGCTAGAGCAACCGCACGTGATCTTGGCGCACAAATCCTGAATGGTGCAGATTGGAATGCTGCATTGCAACAAAATATCCGAGCTGCATGCAGGCAATAATAATTAGGTTAAAAAAGAAAAGAAATTACTCATTCATTTTTGCAAAAACCATTCCAGCGCAAACCACTTGCAACAATGAACTGATCGTCCATGATAAAACCATTGCAAACGAAACCTGAAATGAGCTATAAGACATGAACATTCCTGGAATTATAGATATCAGTATAAATGCAGCACCAAACAATGCTCCCTTCTCCCAAAACGCTCGACCCGGAACCAGTCCTTTTGTCTTGTCCCATGCCCATGCAAGCACCAGACCAAGTAAGAATGGATAAAGGAAAAAAAGAGACATCAAAGGATCAGACCATGGCCTGAAAAGTGCAGAATTCTCGTATTCTACAGTCAGTGATGGTAGTATTGCACCAGATAGCATGCTGAAAATCATAGACACAATGAACATTACTATTCCGGCCACAATCCCAGAGATCAATATTTTTTTCATTTTCACCACACCAACACCAAAAATTTGAAAAAATAAAGAAATTAAAATACTTTTTCTCCAGTATATACCTTTATACCGGATGGCGTAACCTTGAATGGAACCAGATCGCGCGAATGATCCGTACCTCGCATTTTAAAAATTTCCAATGCCCTTACCCGCCTGTCTTCGCGATCAAGATTATAGAGGTTGATAATTCCATCCATAACAAAATGTTCTATATCATAATGCATTTCAGAACGGGTTGCAGTGTTAGCCTCAACAACAGTAATTGAAGTCACATCAAGATTCCTTAATAATGAAAGAAATTCAAACAGGGTTTGTCTGTATTCTGTTTCGCTTTTGAATGATAAACGAATCATTGTAGCAGAATCAATAACTGCCCGTTTTATGCCGTTGGTGGTTATCCTGTCTTCAAGTATATTTGCAACCTCCTCAAGGTCGAGCTTGTCAGGCTTTATTAATTCAAGCTTCTTTTCCTTGATAAGCTGCGGCACATCAGTAAGCAATGGAAATGTGCTTTTCATATTCTCGATAATGTCCTCAGGGGTTTCTTCCAATGACACATAAAGACCAGGTTCTCCAAGTTTCGCTCCCTGATAAAGGTACTCGAAACAGAATGAAGTCTTTCCCGCACCAGGACCACCGTATAAAGCAACATGTCTACCTACTGGAATGCCACCATTAAGCATTTCATCCAAACCTGAAATCCCTGTTTTTACTTTATCCATAATTATCACGCATGTTTGACATAAATTTTAATCTTAAAACCAATGCTTGCTACCAATGCACCAAAATCGTCGGTTGCATCAGCCCGCTAGGCTAATAGATGATGTTTTTTATGTCAATTATTATAAGATCATTATCTGAGAAAATTTATAAGCTTATGAGATGGTCTAATGAATTGCCAAACAATATATGATAAGATTATAAAGTTGTATCGAGCAGAAGCGATATCAATATCATATTTTGGTGTTTACATGAACAGCACGCACAATAAAATCGACGACATACTTCCATGGACAGAAAAATACAGGCCAAAGAAACTTGATGAGGTTGCAGGCCAGAACGACATAATTACCAGTCTCAAGGCATTCGTGAAATCAAGAAACATGCCAAACATGCTTTTTGCCGGACCTCCAGGCGTCGGGAAAACAACAAGCTGCCTTGCACTCGCACGGGAACTTTATAGTGACAACATACGAGGCAACTTCCTTGACCTTAATGCTAGCGATGAACGAGGAATAGATGTAGTACGAGGAAGAATAAAGGATTTTGCACGCTCGATAGCACTTGGAGATGTGCCATTCAAACTGATATTCCTAGATGAAGGCGATGCGCTGACAAATGATGCACAACAGGCATTGCGCAGAACAATGGAATCAAACTCATCTGTCACGAGATTTGTAATATCAGCAAATTATTCATCAAAAATAATCGAACCAATACAGAGCAGATGTGCTGTTTTCAGATTCATCCCACTTACCGAACATGAGATGAAAAAGACGCTCGAACATGTGGTGAAAGAGGAAAAACTCAAGGCAGATGAAAATATATATGAAACAATCTTCTATGTTTCAGAAGGCGACATGCGCAAGGCAATGAATGTTTTGCAGGGATGTGCAATGCATTCAAAACACATAACATCCGAACTTGTACATAAAATAAGCAGCAGGGCAACACCAAAAGAAGTAAAGGAAATGATAGATTTTGCATTACAGGGAAAATTCCAAGAAGCCAGAACTAAACTGGATAGATTGATAATAACCTACGGCCTTAGCGGTGATGATGTGCTAATGCAGACTTACAAGGAAGTCGGAAAGATGGAGATTCCCGAAAAACAAAGAATAAAACTTATGGAATTGGTAGGAGAATACAATTTCAGACTTGTACAGGGGGCGAATGAAAGAATTCAGCTCGAGGCACTGCTCGCTCAGTTCGCCTGCACAAAAGAATGAAATAATGAACAATAGATGTGTTCTACTTATTTTACTGATAATAACCTGCATTTCATATTCAGTAGTCATAGGACCGCATGTATATGAACAAAAGGATCTCGGTGACTCAAGGTTAGGACAACTTCTTTATGTGATCACTGTTGACTGTGATAATGCAGTAGTTCAGGTGAAGGTGTTGGACGACGAATTTGCCCCAGTAGAAAACGCCTGGACATATCTCCAGTATATAGATTATACAAGCCAACTTATCTCAAAGGAGAAATCAGACAAAGACGGAATGGTTTATCATAAACTCCCCGGTGAGATAAACAACATGCGTGGCATGTTTGTCCTGCTGATAGAAAAAAAAGGATATCGGAATAAGGAGATACATTTCGATATTCTCGGATGTCTTACAAACCAAAGCTGGATTCCCCCGCCACCAAACCAAAACACAAAACCAGGAACTCAAAACCAAAGCGTGCCCCCAGTTAATGGCCAAACCAATGGAAACAATAATCTTACCGGATACGGCAATAATACAGATACAAACGCGACAGCGAACGATTCTAACGGGCTCGTGAATTGGGATTTCCCATTTTCACCAATCGAACAAACACAATGTGCTTCAATGATACCTTTCGCTTTCCTGTTGCCATGTGTTATAATTTTTAATTTATACCAGCGCAAACAATGATATGAAATCTTTGTCTGCTATCCTGATGATACTTGTTTTGTGCACACTTTCAGTTGCATTTATGGTAAGGCCAACGTATATTGCCATGCATGATACCGGAGATGACCTGCTTGACACTATGGAGGTTAATCTAACGATAGATTGTGATACAAGAGAACTCATTGTTGAGCCATCAACGCACGATGGAGAGAGACTTGTAGGTTCAAAGACATATTTGTTTTATACGGATTACGGATATCAACTTATTTCAACTGGCACAAGTGACCAGAATGGGATAAGCAGGATGACAGTTATAGGCAACATAGATTATCTTAGGGCATTGTTCATACTAAGGGTTGACCACAACGGATACCAAAGCAGGGAAACCGAATTCACATACCAGAAATGCTTTGAAGCCCCCCCGCAACAGACAGAAGAGGAAGAACCTGAAACACAGGATACTGAACCCGAAGCACAAAACCAAACCACGCCAGTAACACCACAGATAAACGATACTTTACCCCATTCTCAAAACGTAACAGAACCCGAAACAGACGGAGAGATAGAGCACAAGATTTGTCCGATTGGAATTCTTATTATGGGGATACCATTGCTAGTTGTTAGATGTGCAAGACACGCGAATAGAAAAAAAAGATAAGAAAAAAATAAGAAATTAGAATAAACCAGAATCTGTTAATGCAGGAATCTGATTTCCTAATCCACCCCCCGTTGTAAGGAAGCTGGTTATTATACTCAATCCAAAGAGTACAACTACGATAATCACCATTATTATAATCATAATGACAACCCACGCAATTACGGCCATGATTGCTTTGTCTTTCTCAAGCTGATGAGAAATTTTCACTGCTTTGTAATAAAGATATAGGATATAAATTCCAAATATGAGTGAAACTGGAAGCAATAGACAACCAACACATGTAATGAGAGAAAGAAGCCTTATTATTAACAACACGGGTGAGCACACCAGATTTACAAGGCTCATAAGGAATAAAAGACCCCGCGCCTCACCTTTTCCTCCGAATGCCTTGGCAATGAGATGAAGCATAAAACCAAAGATAAAAAATCCGACAAATGACATTGCGATATCTGAAACTAGAACCATTACAGATGATACAATATTAAAATTACCAGAAAGTGAAACCTGAATTGCCTGTATGACTAGAGATATTACAGTTCCGACCAGACCAATTGCAAGTGCAATGCAGTAATTGACCAGTACAGAACTCCATTTTGCCTCTTTAACCATTTCTGTGAAATAGGATTCGATTTCTTTTGGTTTGAATACTTTAACAAGATCTATATAATTCATAATAACACCCCCAGGCATTTAACAGATCACCTGGTACAACAGTATAACTGGAAAGATAGGTATAAAAAAGGAGTTATCCAAGGAATCCGCGCTTCCAGGCAGCTTCTTTTATATCTGTAGTCATACCGGCAGTTCTCATTGCCTTGAAATTATCGTATATCCTTGTGGTGATATCGCAATATTCTGGATCAGGATCCGCATCTATCCGGTCAAGCACTTCCAAAACCCCATCTTTCACAGATTTTGGCATCCTACCAAGATTTGTCTTGTTAAGGAATTTTGCAGCATCACGCAGATCATCATCAACTTTTACATAAAGTTCGTGAAGTTCATCGAATTCCTTTTCATTAAGCCCTGAAAGGCTCAGCAGCTCTGGAGGTATGCCTATAGAATAGAATGATGCGCAGAATCCTATCGCCCTTGGCAAACTTATTCCCTTTAGCGAGCGCGAATAACCAAAAAGACCGATATGCAATTTTCGTGCCCTTCTTTTTGGAATAAACATTGAGATGCCATTCACTAGGTCAGCCATATCCTTGATCTGGCGATGGTAAACTGTTTTCATTTTTTCAATCAACTTGACGGCCCTTTTTTCATCTATTTGAAGAGCAGGTCTTCTTCGCCTATGATTCAACATATCAACCGCATTGGCCACATCTCTAAACGGATGATCGTATTTGAATGATGATTGGATAGTAAACGTCTGTACACTAGGATATTCCTCACCACAATTGTTTACATTGTTTGGCGTGAAATTACCGCGCATTGGTGCACCACCAACACCCATTATTGGAAGTATTTGGATGCCTTTTACATCCTGCAGATTTTGGAGTTTTTGAAGGGCAATTTTTGATAGAAGAACAGCGCTTGCAGAACCATAATTAAGCGCTGGATCGCTTCTTGCCAGAAAAACGCGTTGGTATTCAACTCCTTTCTGACCATGAAGATATTTGGAAACAATGGAATCGCAATTAATAAGCGATTGCATATCCTCGAACAATGGAATAATGTTGATTGATTCTGGCTGGAAGTCACCAACCCATTCTTTTACTTTGATTTTTTCAGAGCCAAGTGGAGTATTGCATTGACCGATAATGATCTTTTCGTAATAATTTTTTACCCTGAGTAGTTCTAGGTGAGATGTAGTCATTGGAATTATTACCTCGAATATTGGAGGGATATCCAACCCAGCAGTTTTTACTACATCAAAAGCACGCGGGATACTGTGCAATGTTTCAAGCAGAATCTTACCTTGTTCCTTTTCAACAGAGGGGTTTGGAACACGGTAGGTTAATCTAAAATCTTTGCCAAGAGGTTTTTTGATAAAAAAATCCCCATAGCGTGAAAGTAATTTCTCAACTATGTGATTGTCAACTTCCTTTCCTTCGCTGTCCCACATTTGTTCATAGCAACCAAGCTGTGAAAATACAAAAAAAGCTTCCTTGACCTCGGCTTCACCTGCAAGAAGTTCAGAATCTGAAAAAAAAGGAGTAGTTATGTTATCCGGATGCTGCGTACTCATACAACAGGGAATTTGAAGTTTCATAATAACCAATGGTAAACAGGATGTATGGAATTTAAATAGTTTACTTTGGTAGGGTTATCAAGAACATTTTTGCAAAAATGTGTTCTGTTTGGAAATTCGAATAGAATTTGCAATACAAAAACAGATTGAAATCTGCAAAGATTTCAAAAATTCATTTGAAATTCGGTGCGGATACTCCACGCCTTTAGCGTGGAGATGAAGCACCGAATTGCAAAAGTTTTGCTCTTCGACCTTGATACCGTCGCTTTTAAGCGACGGTGGTCGAATGAGCAAATCATTGTATAATTATGGTACAAAAAAGGTGAGAACATTGATGGAAGAATTATCTAAAGCTTTCAGGATATACGCTGGAAAGCCATTCCTTTTTGTGTGGGGATCGTTGCTTTATATTATATCATTTATATTATGTCTTTTTGCCGCTGCTGGAATTTTTTTATTGTATTTCATGGCACTTGCACTACTTGGGCAACCATTTAGTCTTGAATCAATACCCACAATAGTGATAGGCGGACTTGTAATTTTCATATTTCTGTTCCTTTCAAAAGGCCTTGAAGGCGCTCTTCTTATGGCATATAATAACGCACTTACGAAAAATAAGACAAGCCTGACAAAGTTTTTCTCATATGCAATGTACCGCGCACCAGAAATGTTCGGCATATCCCTCATAAGAGACATATTGTTCGTACTTCTCGTAGCACCACTCGCAGCCATATATTTCTTTGTATTGAGTGGAATCCCCTACCTCGACATACTCCTCGGAGTATATACACTTTTGATGTTCTTTCTGACAAGACTGATGTTTGCACCAGCCATCGTATTTGCAGGCGCATTTGAAACAGGTATGTTCGATTCGTTGAAAAAAGGATTTGGCCTCATCAAAACAAAGAATATATACTTTATGATACTATATGGTATATTTGCTTTTGTCTGGATATTGAATTCAATACCATTTATTCAGATAGTTACATTCTTCTTTGCGTATCCGGTCGTCCAGTCAGCAATGATACTTATGATGAAAGGAAGCGGAAAGGTAGATGAGTATAAAGATGAGGAGGAGGAATAGATGTATCGTGTATACGAATGCGAAAACTCAAAAAAAGCAGAACTTATGAAGATACTTGAAACAGATCCGTATAACAATGATAGTTTTGCCAGGGCAGGATATAAGATTAAGGAAGGGGCAGTACTTGAAGAGGACAAAAACCATACATATGTCTACATATCTGCTTCTGATGATTTTGTAAAAAAGGCAGATGATCTCCTAAAAGAGATTGCAAAACCAACAGCTAAGGAAGTGGAAGCGCGAATAGTGGCAAAAATAAAAGAAGAGGAAGAACAGGCTGAATCTGGTTTGGGTTCTATATTCGGCTAGGTAGCAACCCATAGATATTTTACAAGATACATATTTTCCCTCTTTTAGAAACATTTAAAAAGACTTTTGAGTATATATAAGATATGGCAAAAACCCCTGATTATTACCAAATTTTGGGTGTTGATAGAAAAGCTACTGAAGCTGATATTAGGAGAACGTATAAAATCAGAGTTTTTAAAGATCACCCAGATAGGAATCCCAACGATGAAACAGCCACAGGTAGGATTAAAAAACTAAATCATGCCTTTGCGGTACTTAGTGACCCTGAAAAAAGATACTTATATGATAAATTTGGAACCGAAAACCCAGATGCTTGGTCTCGACAAACTAGTGCTCCATTCAATGACGTTGGTGGATATGAATCAAGTAAAAGATCACGTATGGCTGTCCGAATTGCTGAGTTAATTAGAAAAATTAGGGAATCAGAAGCAGAGAATCTCGGCAGATTAGGAGTGATAGCAAAAGATGTCAGACTACCTGAAGAACTAAGAACTCAGGCTGGAATGGGTCTTGTTAATTATTATGCTAAAACAGGTAATTATTGGAATTTGATAAAAATTGCTTCAACAACACCAATCTTTCATGATGGAATCAATCCCGATATGGTAAACCTATATACATTGACAGTTCAGAATGCTGCTGCCTCAGCAGTCAGAGATT
This sequence comes from Microcaldota archaeon, assembly GCA_018813505.1. Lineage (GTDB taxonomy): Archaea > Micrarchaeota > Micrarchaeia > Anstonellales > Bilamarchaeaceae > Bilamarchaeum. Next base: position 25,283 of record JAHJBM010000006.1, on the reverse strand, counting down.
TTATTTCAGAAACGCAGAACAATGATTTTTTAGACGACATAGCAAGAATGTTTGGTGCACCGGCAGAATTTAGAGAACTGGCAACAGAAAAACTTGCAGAACCATTGATCAACACTGATCTTTTAAAGAATGGTGAGGATAGAAAACTTCTTGAGATTATAGAGAATATTGGCTGTGATGCATTATTGGGTAAATATCCGAAGAATTCGAGAATTAAATTGGGAAAAATTCTTGTTGATTGGTATGCTGAAGGAGAATTTTACGAAGACATAATGAAAATGTTGGAAGGTAAATATAGTGGGCTTACCCAGCAAGCAGTATATCCAAAGGAGTTAGTAGAATATGCAAAAGAAGTTATTTCAGATGCATTGGATAAAGAATTAAAGATAGATGCAAACGGTTGTTCGGATTTTGGTTTTAATTTTTCGAGTCCAGAAGAGGTAAAGTATCATACGATTGCAACGCATAACTTACTTCATGATGAAGCACGATCGTATTATGGTATAAAATATATTGATCAAATCTTGGATGGAAAAGGCCTAGGAGTTCCATTGTCAGTGATTTCTGATCTAAAACACAGTACTAAAGACACCGCAGATTATTTCGCAGTAAAGATATTAACTGAATTATTAGAAGCAGAACTCAGAACCCCAATTGTTGATCGTCTTAGAAGACATTGTAAACTAAAGCGTTTGAAAAAATTCAACCCAGATTCATATGGTAAATGGAAACCACAACTTGAGTTTGGTGTGTGGATTGCGCAATTTGGTTTCAAAGGACTGTTCACTCAGGATGGAGAACCAGTAGCTTTTAAGACGTGGTGCCACCAATGGATGGAAACAGAACAAAGAAAACAACCAGAGGTTCTAAGAGACGTGGGTTTCACTTTTAGGATGAAAGTCTTATTTTCAAGAAAAGGAACTGGAATGGACACACTTGATACCGAGATGAAGAGTAAATTTGATGATGTTAGAAAAAGAACTAGAGAAATATTGGGATCTAGAACAGGACAAAATAGAATGGCGATTAGAACTTTATAGCAGATTTTCTGTGATGCTCAAAGTACATATGAGTAGGTTGTCGAGATATTTACAAAACCATCTGATGATATACGGTAATCGCAGAAGTCCCTGAAAAAGAGATTGCAAAACCAACAGCTAAGGAAGTGGAAGCGCGAATAGTGGCAAAAATAAAAGAAGAGGAAGAACAGGCTGAATCTGGTTTGGGTTCTATATTCGGCTGATAATAAACATTTTGTAATTTTCTATTTCACAGTCCAATTTATATTTTTTCTCTGGCTTTTAGTATCATGGAAGAGCAACCGCAGGAAAATGTACACATAAAAAAAATAACCTCACGCGGAGTACCGTCCTCTGAATCAATATATCTACCAAGACATGACAGCGAAGAACTCCGTAACTTCCAGGACAATGATGAGAACCCGACAAGAAACCTCTGGCATATTGATGAAGTAACTAATTTTGTATTTTCAAAGAAATACCAACCCAAATACTATGAAACAGCACTCGGTTTCCTGAAACTGCTGACCGAGAAAACAAAATTAAGCGGGGAAGAAACGGCAAAATACATAAATGAAAACGGGATATCTAAAGCCACGTTTTATAATAGAGTTATGCCTAGGCTCAAGAGAGTAGGTTTAGTAAAAGTTGAACGGGAAACAATAGTGGCAATGGAAAGCAAACGAAAATACAGACCAATGACAATTTCACTGAGCAAGACATTTGGGAATTATTTCATGAAGATAGGTGATTCATGGCTTGCTATTGTAGATGATGCACGAACAAAAAAGAAATAAAAATAGATATAGAATCAGTTATTTGTAGTCTTTCTTCTTCCTTAAAGGTTTTTTCTTTTTCTTTGCCTGTTGACTGCTACCTTCAGAAGATGATCGCTTTGTTTTTGAACCATTCCTGACTGAAGTTGAAATCTTTGGTCTGGATGGAGATCTTGATAAAACTACATTGTCAGAAGATTTTACGTTTCTGATATCCTCTTCAAGCCGCTTTCTTTCAGTTTGTTTTTCCTGCAGCATAGAATTTATTCTAGAAGTCTTCCCACGAATACTTTTCAGAATTTCATCATAATCTCTTGAATCAGACATACCCTTTCTTATTTTCTTGATCATGTCCTGGCTTTCCCTTGCAAGGGAAGAGATCCGGGTTCGTGAATCGGATATTTTTTCATCAATGTCCTTTTCCTTTCTTACTGCATCATCAAGATCACCCTCATATGAATCCGCAAGATCTTCAAGCTCGCCAAGGTATTTTTTCATATAGAGCGATTCTGCAGCCTCTTTAATATTTACAAGATCATCTTCGCTCCTTGAAACATATTCGTCTATATCCGCGATTTTTTGCTGGTAATCACGTACATATTCCTGAACCCAGTGCTCTGCTTTTGAAATGTTTTCAAGTTCTGAGGTAAGGGAATCAAGCTCCTGATTATGGGATGCAACAGAACTAAGCACTTCTTCACGTACCTGATCAATTTCCTGCTTCGTCTGCTGAACAGAAGCAAGGTCGTTTTGTAATTGTTCGATGGAATCAGCCATTTCTTTTATCTGATCCTGTGCAGCAGCCATTGCACCTGAGATCTGAGTTGTCCTTTCTGCAAGGGATCGGCTTATATCTTCAAAGCCACTGACTTTTTCGGCCTGCGAGTTAATTGCAACGCTTAGTCCTGTGACTTTTGTTTCTATATCAGATTTGGAAGCCTCGAGGTTCTTTATATAATCCTCGGATTTTTTCTTAGTTCTCTCGAGCGCAGCACGACTTTCCAGCCTGAGCTTTTTCATTTGATTATGAATCATTTCAACTTCTTCAACCTTGTCAGGAAGCTCAAGAACACTCTCCTTGATATGTAGTATGTTGTTTTGCTTTTCAATTATCTTTTCAGTAAATGCTGCAATGTCGGCGTTCATCCGATTTTCAGTTCCTGCGATTTTCTCCTGATAAAGATATTCTTTTTGTTTTTTCAATGATTGGATTTTGGTTTTTTCAATATTTATCTCCTTGAGATATGCATCCATTATCTCCCTTACATCAATAGTACTAGGTGATTCGGATTTTTCTTCTGGAATCCGCATTCCAATAGATTTGTTTGACCTTGAAGGGTTTTTTTCTGACTCTTTGTATATGAGATTTGCAATTTCTTCATCATTATCTTCAGGGTAGTCGACAATGCTTTCAATGGCATTACCAGAATCATCTTGACCATTATCAGGATCATAATCAGACTTAATATCAACCACCGAGTCAATGCTAGTGCCCAGTCCAGAATCAACTTCATCAGCTTCAACGTTTTCTTTTTGCTCGGCAGGATCATCATCCAAAGCAGTAATAGAATCGATTTCTTTAGCTTCATCTTGCTGAACAATGGCATCTTTTTCCATATCAGCTTCTTCAGATGAATCATCGTTCAGGTTTGTAAGTATGCTCGATTTTATATCTGAAAGTTTTCTGCCAGCTGGCGGTTGCCTTTTCTTAACTAAGTATTCATTCAACATATCTTCAGGAGATTGTGACTCAGTATCCTGATTAATAACTGCACCCCCCACGAGTTCCGACTCTTCAAGAGGCATCTCTTCAGGGAATTTGTCCGCCTGAATAACCTCATCTGAAACCAATGCAGACGATCCGTCTGTTAGATCAGAACCATGTGCATTTTCTGAAGAAACCGAAATCATTTCTGTTGGTTGGTCTGATTCTGTATTGGCAGTATTTGGAGTTGAAACACTATCACGGGAATTTGAATCGAGTTCTGACCCACCGTGTGAAGATTTTTCAGGCTCAACAGGATAATCATTGGCACTGGTGAGATCACCTTCAAAGGAGTCCTGAGAATTCCTTACGGATCCCAATGACACATCTGCAGAGGGATTTTCCTTCATATTAGTATTAGATATTGGTTCCTTGGTATATACATGTTCCGTAGTGTTCCGCACCACGCGCATATCTTCTTTATACGTATCTGAAGCGGTATCCTGAAGCCCTTTCCACAGCACCTGAGTACCGCTAAGATTGTATTCTATATCAATGTAACCTTCATCCTCAAGAACAGAGATCCATTTATCCAGATTCCGTTTGTCAATCTTACATATTCGACGAAGGTCATTTATGTTTACTTTCTTTTTTTCAGCAATAGCTCTAATCAAATGATCTACGTCAGTACTAATAAGTGGCTCGTCTACTGTAATCTTATCTGGATTCAAAATCTCACCTCACCCGTCATATATTAATTATGTACACTTAAGTTTATAAATATATAACCACAAGTAAACACAAAAAACCAATCTGCGAGGTGATGGCAAATTACTTTACGACGATTTTATAGGTACCTGAAAGTTTCCTTGTTGCTTTGTCAAGGGCTTTCTTCACATGTTCAAGATTTGTCTTGAATGTTTTTACAACAAATATTGACGAGCCTTTTTTTACTATGGCTGCTCTATCAGTTGGCCTCCCAAAAGAACATCTCATACCCTTCTGAAGACGATCTGCACCAGCACCCGAAATCATCTTGTTTTCCCTGATTATATGATGTGGATAGGATTTGACAAGAAATGAATATGCACCAATCATTTTTGTTTCGAGATGCTTGTTTGTAGTTTGTCTTGCGCTTTCAATGGAGTTGTCTCTTACGACGACAAGCTCCTCTGCAACAAGTGCAACAGTAAGATCATAATCGACATTAGGAACACCCATCCTAAACTGATGCAGGTCAGCATGTGGCCTGGCTTTTATGTAAGATTTCCTTGGTTTTGATTTTGAAAATCGTGTCCAAGGACGTTTATTTCCATCTCTAAATGTATGTGCAGGTCTAAGTCCCATTAATATCACCAATATTGTCTTTTTCTGTCGATCCGAATGATAATGGATCGGTTATTAGACACAAAAGTATTGTTTTATTGTATGCCGTTAGAATTTTAAATATGCCGAAAATGTTTTGCCGGATGAAAATACATTATATTTCAGGTACCGTAGCTTATTGAAAGCACCTGATTTCAGAGGAGTTTATCGTTAGCTACTTAAGCATATCGTCATATCAATGGACATTAATATGTATAACATTGATGGGCGTATGATTATGGATAAATCTGACAACCCCAAATCAGTATTTCGACGATATGTGGTACAACGGTATGTTGGTAGAGGCAGTGTTGAAGAAACACGATTAACATCCCACCCCACAATATTATACCAACTAACCGCAGGATCGCTTTTTATACGGCACTTAAAGGCATTTGCAGTTATGACCGAAGGACTGAGAGTGAACATAACTGGAAATGCTGAAAATGATCCAACGCAACTGGCACAACCAAGATTGAATGAAATATATAGAATGGCACAACTTTGCGGGGGAGAACTTGTATTGTTATGTCCGCTTGCTTTTAATAGGATTAGATCACCAGGTTGTCGAGATACAACTACACCAAATGAGCCTTTAGACCCAAAAAGAATTTCGAATACTTGTCATATGATTAATAGGCACTATGGGGTTCACTTAACAACAGAGAACCAATACGCATTTCCTATGGTAATTGGCTTTGATAGAGGAAAAAACGGGATTACACCGATTGTCATCGGTCATGATTTCGTAATAACACAGACACAATCAGGACCATCTGACCAAACATATGATATTAGAACTGATGACTCATTCATACGTGCTCTTACCCCCCACAATAACCTAAGATTTTTTTAATTTGACCTGTTTAGGATATAATCAGGAGAACAAAAGACATGAAACTGTTTAAAGAACTCGAAAATAAAAAAATACAATGTATTGCATGCAACAGAAGATGTGTTATTTCCCCTGGCGATGCGGGCTTTTGTGGGGTCAGGGCAAATGAAAACAGCAAACTGAAACTGACTGTTTATGGCAAACCATGCGCGGTTTGGATTGACCCCATAGAGAAAAAACCACTATTTCATTTTCTTCCAGGTACAAAAAGCTTTTCCATAGGAACGTTTGGTTGTAATTTTTCATGTGATTTTTGTCAAAATTATGATATCAGCCAGGCACCACAAGATGCGAGGATGCAGAATCCCAAAGGATGGAAAGGCTATTTTGAGGAACTAGTAGGAAGATGCAATTCCCTGCCACCAGAAATAGCGGTTCAGGCCGCATTGCATAACGGATGCAAATCAATATCGTTTACATACAACGAACCAACGATTTTTACCGAGTATGCACTTGATGTGATGGAAATTGCAAAGCCACGCGGACTGAAAGGAATTTATGTTACGAATGGATACGAAACAATTGAGTGTTGGGATACTATAAAAGGAAAAATAGATGCTGCAAACATTGATCTCAAGGCATACAACCAGAAATTTTACACGAAACTATGCAAGGTACCTGATTTCAGGCATGTGAAGGAATCGATAGAATATGCAAAGAAGATAGGGATATGGGTAGAGGTAACAACACTCCTCATCCCAGGATGGAATGACAAAGAAAACGAACTAAAGCAAGAGGCAGAGTATCTTGCAAGCGTGGATCCTGAAATGCCCTGGCATATCACCGCATTTCATCCGGATTACAAAATGACTGATGGAAAAAGAACACCACCAGAAACGCTTGTGCGGGTGCGTGAGATAGGATTTGAGGCAGGGCTGAAGCATGTCTATTGCGGAAATCTTTTAGGCAAGTATGCCGAGTATGAGAATACAATCTGCCCGAAATGCGGAAAAAAGATAATCCAGCGGTCGGGTTTTGAGGTTCTCGAAGCCAGCATAGTTGACGGACGGTGCAGACACTGTAAAAACAATATCAGGGGGGTTTGGAAATGAAAATACCTAACGAGAATATAAGATATCCTGCTGTCGCAGGCGCATTCTACCCGCAGCATGAAAGAGAATTGAGAACAATGATTGATAAGTATTTATCAATCGTAAATGACACGCCTGTTAATGGAAATTTCGGAAAACTCAGAGGTTTGATTGTACCTCATGCCGGATATGTATATTCAGGTCCAATAGCTGCCTATGGTTACAAACTACTTTCAAAATTTCAGCACAGCATAAAAAATATCGTAATGATTGGACCATCTCACCATGCAGGATTTGACGGTGCATGCGAGGATGGTTTTAACGGCTGGCAAACACCTCTTGGAATAGTCATGACAGGTAGCCTGAGGGAATCACTTAATGAAAACGGAAAAAAACTTATAGGAATGTACCCGGCTGCACACGAACCAGAACACTGCCTTGAGGTTCAACTCCCGTTTTTGCAGGTTGTCATGAAAAGTGATTTCACAGTATATCCGATACTTACTGGAAATATCGATCCAAAAAAACTCGCCGAAGCTATCTCGAAAGTCATTGGCGATGACACGCTAATTATTGCAAGTTCTGACCTTAGTCATTACCTTCCGTATGAAAAGGCAAAACAGATCGACTCAATTGCCAATAAATCAATTCCTGCCATTGATATTGAGACATTTACAAAACAGGGGGATGCCTGTGGAAAAATTGGGATATTAACACTTATGCACATTGCAAAAATGAAAAAATGGAACGGGATTATGCTTGATTATAGGAATTCCGGTGATACAGCAGGACCGAAATCAAGAGTTGTGGGGTATGGATGTTATGCGTTTATGGATGAATAATTGTGTGATGTTAGAGGTGAATTGGAATGTTTGATAATGCAGAAAAAATATATTTGCTGGCCCTTGCAAGAAATACGATAAAGTACTATCTTGATACCGGCAAGCAACTCAGATTAAAACCGCAGGAAGTCAGCCAAAAAAAACTCGTGGAAGAAGGAGCATGCTTCGTCACAATGTACATTGGCAAGGAATTACGGGGCTGTGTAGGAACGCTCGAAGCCCACCAACCACTGGTTTTTGATGTGATTGAAAATGCAATAAACGCTGCTTTCAGGGATTCGAGATTTTATCCATTGACAAAACCCGAACTAAGTAAGATAAAGATAAGCATATCGGTTCTTACTCCGCATGTACCTTTTGATGTGAAAGGACCGGAAGACCTGCTGATGAAATTGGTTCCTGGAAAACACGGACTGATAATGCAACGTGGACTTGCACGGGCAACGTTTTTGCCTGCAGTATGGGAACAACTCCCAAAGAAAGAAGAATTTTTGAAACATCTCAGCATGAAGGCAGGACTCTCGCCTGATGGATGGAAAGGAAGAGATGTGAAATATTTCGTCTATGAAAGCGAGGAATTTAGTGAATAGATGGTATAGCAAAAGAAAATCGCCGAGAGCAGGATTTGCAGCTTGCTGGAAAATTTTGATCTCCAGATCAAAGCTTTTGAACCTGCAATCCCAAAGGGATCGGTTTAATTGCGTTATGAGTTTTCTGTTTCCAGTTTTGAAACACAAACAGAACTCAAAACTAAAAGAACAAAACACAAAACGCTTCGAGACCGACGCACTACCGGATTATGCGACCTCGGCATTTGAACGTAAGTGAAAATGACGAGGCACAATGAACGAACGGTTCAACAGTGCCTCGGCGTGAGATAAACTAAACATAATTGATAACATATTTAACATATTGCTAATTTAATTAGTTTCATGATCATCCTTAATCTTAAAACATATCAGGAGAGTATTGATAAGACACTTTTTTTCGCAGACATAATAAGCGAAGTTGTTGAAAAAAGCGGAGTCCGGGTAATTCTATGTCCGCCATTGTTGCACCTAAAATCCACCTCTGATAGATATTCAGAGGTATTTGCACAGCATACTGATCCACAAAAGCCAGGAGCACATACTGGATCCATACCAGCAGAACTGATTAAGGCATGTGGAGCAAAAGGATCGCTAGTAAATCACTCTGAAAAAAGGATCGAATATGGTATGATAAAGGAAATTGTAGGTCATCTGCATTCAAACAGCCTTGAGAGCCTAGTATGTGCAGCGACCACGCAGGAAGCAGTGGAGATTGCAGCCCTTAGACCAACATTCATTGCCGTGGAACCACCAGATCTCATAGGAAGTGGAGTTAGTGTTTCCAAAGCTAACCCAGATATTGTAATAAACTCGGTTAAGGCAATCAAGGAAGCTGAGCATAGCGTAAAAGTATTATGCGGCGCAGGTGTGAGTAACAAGGAAGATGTGAAAAAAGCGATCGAATTGGGCGCCGAGGGAGTTTTGCTTGCAAGTGCATTTGTAAGGGCAACGGATCCAAAGGAATTCCTTGAAGATTTGGTTTCGATATTCTAATGGTTTAAATAGATTATCGATACATAAAAAGGATTGAAAAAGAAAGATTCGCAGAAAAAAATTATGCGGTTGTAGTCTAGAGGGTTTTTGACTAAGATTAACTTAGGGCAAAATCCCTGGAAAAAACCCTGAGGCTTGATTAAGCTAATGGGTCGGATATCCTGGTAGGACTTAGGCCTTCCAAGCCTATAACCCGGGTTCAAATGAGTTTACAGTTTTTTCTTGTGGTTTTGGTGTTTGTACCCTGAACCGGAAACTGATAACTGGAAACTCTGAATCTCCCGGCGACCGCATTTTTTTAAACATAAAACCAGAAGCAGAATGCCTCCGTAGCTCAGAGGTAGAGCGACTCTCTCGTAGTTGTGTGTTTTGAGTTCGGAGTTTTGTGTCCCGCGAATATGTACTCAAAACGGAAAACCCAAAACTGGAAAGGAGTAGGTCGCGCGTTCAATTCGCGTCGGAGGCTTTAGATTTTACTACTATAGGAACTTCTTCCTGTAATCATCGCTTCTCTAATGTATTCTTATCAGACGCAGTCACAGGTTTCTCTTATGCTGCGTCGGCAGTTTTGGTTTTACCACTAATTCGAATTCATTATAGTGTATGAAAAGAAAGAGAGAGATAAAAAACAAAACGATTAACCAAGAATCCTTGTAAGCTCATGTTTGAAGTTTTCAGTATCTGAAACTATCACATGTGCTTTTTTCCTTGTATCAGTGTATTTTGAAAGCTTGGAAATGGTTTTCAGTGCTTCTGAATCATGACCAAGTTTCTTTATTGCAAGGTCTCTTGCATCCCTGAATTTTGACTTGTTTGCAATAGAAAGAAGAGCAGTGCTCTTTCCCACAAGGCGTTCAATGGCAACAGTACGGCAGTCCTCATATGGTGACATGATGGCAACATCTGCAAGAATTTCAGGATCTTCAACCTCATTTACTGAATCAGACAACAACATTAATGCTGTGGATTTTGCATCTTTGTATCTTGATTCCTGAATAATATTTCTGAGTGCCCATGGTTCATATGAAAGCCTTCCAATTGCAAGACATCTCGAATCAGAATCTGAAGAAACCTTTGCGATTTCCACAAGTGCATCAAGGTCATCTAGACTTTCAACAGAGTCTGAAAGTAATCTTGCAGCCTCTTTCTTCACATCAGTGTGAGTGCATTCTACAAGCAGATTACAAAGGGCGTCTTTATTTGCAGCAATGAGTCGCACTGCTTCTGCACGCATACTTTTATACGAGGAATCATTCGCAACTTTAGATAGTGCATTGCCATCCTTTGAGATTTTTTCCAATGCCGCTTCCCTTGAATCCTTGTTAGGAGACCTTGAGGCAACTTCCGCTATATTTGCGTTATCAGAAAGAAGAGAAACTGCAGAAAATCGCGTATCCTTAAACAATGAGGAACATGCAATTTCTACAAGTGCACTGTTATTTGCAGATAGATCATCAAGTGCAGCTGCGCGAGTATCACTATATTGGCAGTATTTTGCAATTTCTACAAGTGCATCGATATCATGATTTAGATGAGATAGGGCGGCAAGTCGCACAAATGAGAAATTTGAGAAACATGCCAGTTCCACAAGTATACGCGCTCGTTTTTGAAGTCGGTCAACAGCATTTAACATTGAAATGCGTTCACCACTTGTAAGCACAGATGCAAGATGAGAAAAACTATAGCGATCGGCTGAACTTTTAAAGGAGGATATTTTCGCCGTAGGTTTTTTCTTTTTGCTGGACTTGAGCAATTTGTGCTTTTTGCTGGAATTTGATCTTACTTCTTTTAAGCTTAGTTTTTTTCTACTACTGATTGCCATGGGATGATTTCTCAGATATCTTAATAAAGGATTCTGTTAACAATGGCAAGAATTCAACGCATATGTGTGAAAAAATACATAACAGATGGAAAATACAGAAAAAGAAATGATGGGGGAACTGTGATTTGTTCAACCAATTGACTTTGCTTACCTTATGGCTTTTTCATGATGTCAAGAACGATGTTTCGTTCTTGACTGTCTTGAAAGCAAAGCTTTCAAGGACAACGTTTTTGCCACTAGAAGGGCAGAAGTCAAAAAGTTCTTGAACACAGATCATCAGCTATTTTTGAAACGAGACTTTGTCTATCTCAGGGCTTCCCGATTGAAATCTGATGATTTCAATGGGCGCTTTGAAGCCAAAGCTTCAATCGCGTTGAGAAAATTTTGCCCTAAGTTTGAAGAAGTCAAAAGTTTCACCCAAAGCTGACAGCATACCAAGTTAGCTTGTGTTATAAGTTTTCAGTTATCTGTTTTGAGTTTTGGAATGAGAATACTAATATCCAAAACTGGAAACTGAAGACCAGAAACTGCAAACACAATTGGCCCATTCCCCCAACTAGCAGAATGGTAAGTAGAACTGTGGATAAAAAGATTAAAAAAGAGTTAGTTATTCTGCTTTCTTACAAGAACGCTTATCGGACCGAACTTTTTAAGTAAAAAACCATACCTTAGATAGAGGTCAATAGCCGGATTAGTGTATCTTACCTTAAGGTATATAGGACGCGTATCATCACCTATAATCGCAAGTAAATGATCAAGAAGAAGTGTTCCGACGCCTTTTCCCCTCATGGAATTCGCAACACCAATACCGCGGATGATAATGCGCTCATCATCATCTACAACATGCGCAAATCCCACTACACTGTTTTGATATTCGGCCAACAACACCACATCTTCATCACTGAACTGGATAATTGCATCAGGAAAAATAGACTGTATGAAATCTGTCGCATCATCAAATTCATCTGGTTTGAGTGCACGAATACTTATCATAAATGTATAAACTCCACATTGATTTTTCGCGAATTTTCCTGAGCAGTTATTGAAACAGAACATGCCTGCATATGGATAGCCGCAGGTAGTTTTATTAATTGTGTAGAACCAAGGTTTTTTACGCCTATGTATTCGTGAATGTGACCGAAAAAGGCAGCTAGGGGCTTTTTTTCCATGATTATTTTGAGAATAGATTCACTCCCAGCATTGCCACCATTAACTGCATCAAAATGCCCTTTTGGAGGAGAATGAAGCATAAGAAGGGTGTTTTTGTCGATCGGAAGTTTTGACATACGCTCGTATATCTGCGACTCTGTAAGTTCTCCATAGGTACCAAAAGAAGTTATATGGCTGTATCCAAAACCAACAACATTGATCCCATCTTGAATTTCAACCCGCGCTTCATGAATCCAACGTTTTTTAGATGAGATGAAAGGATCTGTATTTTCAAAAATAGAGATTACCTGTTTGTTATCCCAATTGCCAGGAATTAGAAATGCATTTGGAAATGATACCAATACTTCTTCTGCAAAACTAACAGAATGTGAAATATCACCGCAGATAAATACATAATCAAAATCTTTTGATATTTTTCTAAGTGATTCTAATGCAACTTCTTCTTCATGAAGATCTGAAAAGGCAAGGATTTTCATTTTTTCTTCGCCTTGTCATACTGTGCCATTATCTCCGAATATCTCTTGTCAAAATCTTTCTTTAACTCGGCTGCAATATTACGTTTACTGAAAGCATCGGCCTTTGCCGCTATTGAAAGTTTGTTTGCAAGCAATCGTGCGATTTTACCACGTACTTTTTTTGGCGAAGATGAGATCTTTGCATGTTGAAAGATTATACCATGTTTTGGTGAGGGTATTTTTCTGTTCTTAAGATGTTTAAAAAGTGCTTTTTCAGCTCCCATTACTTGTATGGAACTAGATGCTAGCAATGCAAGCTTGGCCAACGAACCAACGTGCGAAACAAGCTTTGCAGCAAGATCAGCGCCACCAACCTCAGACATGTTTGGACATATCTCTTCTGCCAACTGTTTTTGATAGTTAAGATATTTCTGTCTTAATTTGTCAAGTGACAACATAGTACTTGCAAGGGAGGTGCATTCTGAAAGATCAGTTTTTGATAGTTTTGCACCCAACGTGTTCTTTGCCAGGTTAAGAATCTCGGTTGCTTTGGTCTGACCAAAAACAGAAGCTAGTTCTTTTTCATCAAGATTATCAAGATCTATAATAGTAACTGCCTCGCAGTATTTTAACTTGTCTTCGAATTTCATTTCAGGAAAATAGATACCATACCAATCTTCAAGGCGTTCACCAAGGAGATTGATATTCTTATCAAGATCCTCGATAGCGCGGGTAACGCTTCCAAGAACCATATCTCTGCTCCTAAGAGCTTCTTTTACAGTGTCCTGGGATTTTCTCATGAATCTGGCCCGCTTGTCGGATTGTCTGCCAGTAGATGGACGATCATCATATCGGTCGTTAGATCTGCGATTAGATCTGTCATTAGATCGTTCTCTTGGTCTGTTGTTAGATCTGTCACCAGCCCTGTCATTAGATCTTTCTCTTGGTCTGCCATTAGAACTATCACTAGACTTATTATTAGACCTATAAGGTCGATCCTTCTGAAATTTGTCTTTAGAGAATTTATTCCTTTTTTCCATTAATAGACACCGGAATTAAAATGCTGGATAGAGTTTAAAAATACCCATACAAACTGAGGAGACTGGTATAAGCTGCCGATGCAACATAAGTAACGGAGAGGACTGCACCAGATAAGAAAATAGATGGACACGATGAAATACGAAAAGAAGTTAAATGCCAAAGTTTGACCTAACGAATGGTTTTAATTTGCAATAGGATAAATATCAAAATATGAATGACGTTGAAAAGCTTACAAAGAAGACAGTAGAAGGTGGGGGAGTCCTCGCAATGCTTTACTTTGATATCCATGCAAACAGTAAGGAAATGGTACAGGAACTTGGAGCAGGATTTGTAAATAATATAATACACAAGCCAGGAGTAGTGTTTGCAGTTGGTGAGATAAATGAACCTGTTGGTGGGGAAGAGAACAAGAATTGGTCCAGTTCAATAGAGGTAAAGGTACTTACAAAAGATATGGCAGCACTCGTCAACATATGCCTTGCACACAGTCCTTTCACAGTAGAGGTACTCAAACCACATGAATTGATACTGAAACCACACAATATCAATGACATTTTAAGCACAGTTGCGGCAGCAACAGCAGAATATAAAAGATATATAGTGACTAAGTTAGCAAAGCCAGGGGAACTGGCGCAGATAGAAGAGGATCTTAAGAAACGGGCAGAGATGGGGAAAAAAATAAGAGAAAGAAATAGCGGGGGTAAATAATTATGATACGCAGAATGATTAAGAGTGGCGTACCAGGGCTTGATAAGGTGCTTGGCGGCGGTTTTTTAGAAGGATCGATAACGGCATTAAGTGGTCCTACGGGTTCTGGAAGAAGTACGCTTGCAGTTCAGTTTCTTTACAATGGCACTATGCAGTACAATGAACCAGGACTTTACATATCTATAGAAGAAAGCAAAAACGATTTCTTTTTCCATATGAGCGGATATACGTGGGATCTTGCAAATGCTGAAAAAGAAAGGAAACTGATATTCCTCGATTACCCAATCTATGAGGTTGATCAAATACTGGAACAATACGGGGCCATACAGGAAATCATAAACAGCACAGGAGTAAAACGAGTAGTTGTTGATTCGATAATGCCCATCGCATTGTTCTTTCCAAGCGAAGATGAAAGAAAAAAAGGATTCCTGAAATTGATAGACAACATAAGAAAATGGAATGCAACAACGCTCATTATTGCAGAGGATACAAATTCTTCGCAGATAGGGAATCTGCCACATACAGCTTATAATGTTGAAAGTTTCACAGATGGCTGGATAAACATGCCATACTCATATGATCCGAAAAAAGGTGACAGAACCAGGTTTGTTGAAGTGATCAAGATGAAAGGAGTCATGCACTCCACCAAACTTTATCCTGCAGTAATAAGTGATAATGGGTTTACCATCCTGAGTGGCAGTGAAAAATCAGAAGAAAAGATAAATCAGTCTGCAGTAAAGAAGGTAATTCAGGAAGCCACAGCACCGACAAGAACAGTGTTAAAACCTGCAAAAAACCTCAACGATGCAAAGAAAAAGCTTGGAAGCAACAGATTCATGAAGAAATAATGATGTACGGATTAGTTGTATATTGAATAGAGAAATCAAAGTGACCGAAGAGACCCTCGCAGCACAAGCTTGAACTTTGTAACGTTCAAGATGCCAATTGTTGCTGCGGCAACAATCGGGAGTAGCTTGGTATCCGACCCACAATTTGTGAATCAAGATTCGATTACTGCCCATACAAGCTTTTGGTTCTTTAACTTGAGTTTTGAATAATTGTCCTGAGAAACAATCAGGCGCTTTTTTGTTTTTACAAATTTTTCGATTGTTTTGTCATCCGCATTTTCAATAATAAGATCATAGACACCCGCAACATCGCCATCATAATTTGAATCTATTTTGCCCACCAGCAAACGTTCTGACAATGAGAGTTTGGCAAGATCAAATGACGCCGGAAGTTTGATTATAACCCGGGCCTTTACATCAACCAGTTTTTTTAAGAATTCTTGATCAATCACATCTTTTTTTGATTCGACCTGGATGTTGATGAAATGAGTGAGACTGTTATAAACATCAAAGTTAGGGCTGGTGCCAGTACCTGCATCCAAATCAATAATATGAAGAAGTTTGTATCCTTTTTCTGCAAGAGTTTTTGCAACATCCCCAGGCTTGCCAGTAATGCGCATTATACCTTTTTCCTTGCTAAAGATCTGTTTGGCCCGAAGATACATGATAGGAACTTGAATTGGTGAAACCATAACTTGATTTTATATCTATGTATTAAAGAGATTTCTGATTATAGCAAACCAAGAAGGTAATGTAACAGTATAGCAGATAATCAGATCTCAGTTGGTTGTTGTGGTGTGAAAACACCACGACATGCTCGTGAACTATCTGAGTTCACGGCATTGCTATTTGGAAACTGCAAAACTTTTGCAGTTTGCTATACTGTAATTCGCGAGAGGTTGATAACTATGCCAAGATTCAAAGATTTACCACAGACATTTGAAGCCGGAGAACAGGGAAAGATGAAAAAATGGGAACAATTGAGAAGAGATAATCCAACTGCGACTCAAGGACAACTGCGTGCTATGTGGGGTCAAAAACATGATAACGGATTTTCATTGCCGTGGGTAACAGAAGGAATGCGCGAACCAATAAGGCAAACAACCGGAGACAGCAAGAACAGAAAGCCATTCGAGGAACGTGGATTAACGGCAGATAAATGAAATCCGGAGGTCTAGTATTTATATGATGCGATTTTCAATATCGCATCTTTTATTTTTACTGATTCTTCTTTTCCTGAAATCATGTTTTTTAGAGTGACTGATTTTTCTTTGATTTCTCTTTCGCCGATTATTGCAGCAAAAGGAATGCCAAGCACATTTACATAATCCAACTGCTTGCGAAGATTTCTCTCATTAAGATCGGTTTCGCACAGTATTCCCGCAGTTCTAAATTCTGATGCAACTTCAACTGCGTTTTTGTAAAATTCCGGCTTTACCGCAGCAACAAAAAGCTGTGAGGTCGTTTTCTTTTTAACCACATTTGCGCTCTTCTTTTTTTCTGACATCAAAGTAACAAGCCGTTCAATGCCAACAGAAATCCCTGTTGCTGGTGCAGCCTGACCATAGGTTTGAAGAAGATTATCGTATCTTCCTCCTGCAACAACCGTACCAATATCATCGCTGAGTTTGATCTCATAAACCGGACCTGTGTAATAGCCAAGACCGCGCACAAGGAACAGATCAACTTCTATATCGAAATTGCACAGCGCAAGAATCTCGCCGAGTTCCCGCGCCCCGTCTTCGCTATATTTAGATGCAAGCTCGAGCTTTTGCCTGTTAGTTCCTTTTGATTTTATTATCTTGAGCAGTTCTTTTGATTTTACACCAAGAACTTCTGTGAGCATTTCTGCAACTGCTTTCTCGCCTGCTTTATCAAGCTTGTCAAGAATTCTGAATACTTCGGATTTTTTGTCTTCTATACCCATTTTGGCTGCAATACCATCAAGAATTTTTCTGTTATTGATCAGGATTCTTGGTTTGTTGAAACCAAATGCAGAACAAACATCTTTTGCAAGCGAGAGGACCTCGGCTTCGCATCGCATTGAATTGCTGCCAACGATATCAACATCTGCCTGATAGAATTCCCTGAACCTTCCCCGTTGGGGTTCTTCCTTTCTCCAGACTTTTTCTATTGCATATCTCTTGAATGGTTTTGGCTCGTCGTTTGTTGCAGCATACCTTGCCATAGGCACGGTAAGATCAAACCTGAGACCATAATCTTTACCCTCAATCATGAAAATTTGCCTCTCGACTTCCTCGCCAGCTTTTGCCTTTAGGGTGTCCGTGTATTCCATTACCGGAGTATCGAGCGGTCTGTAACCATAACTCTTGAAAATGTTTTTTATTATTCCTATTACTTCTTCCCGGATAATCATATCTTCAGGCGGAAAGTCGCGCATTCCTTTTGGTGTAAGTTTCATATTATCATCCAATGCTCAATTTTTCTTGGGATTTCTCCTTCGATTTAATTCTTCTAATACATCAGAGAACTTAATATTTCTATTCTCCAAGTAAACGAGCATAAAGAACAGCAAATCTGCTGCTTCCCAAATGATTTCCTTTTTTTCCTTGACTTCGCCAGCTTCGATAAATTCTTCTGATTCTTCTCGCAGTTTTGCGATTATGGCTTTCTGATCATTTACGATTGTAGAAGTATATGAACCCTTTTTCGGATTGAGTTTACGATCTTTTATCACTTCTATCAGTTGGTTGAGTATCGGCTTTTGCTGATCAAAGCATGAGTATTCTCCTGTGTGGCACGCTGGACCTTCAGGGATTGCCTTAACCAGAATAGCATCGCTATCGCAATCCAGATTTAATGAGATTACTTTCTGATAATTCCTGCTTTGCTCTCCTTTTTTGATTATTCTTCCGAGCTTTCGGCTATAGCGCCAGACATAATTTGTTTCCAGCATCCGGTTTACTGCATCCTTATTTGCATAGAAAAGAGATAACACTACACTCGTATCCGCATCCTGCACAATCAATGGAACAAGACCATTTGCATCGAATTTAATCTTACCAATATCAAACTTCACGTATATCAACTCCATTTTCATTTAGATATTTTTTCAGCTCGGAAATACGAATTTCTCCATAATGAAATATACTCGCTGCCAGTGCGGCAGAAACTTTGGTTTTTTTGAAAACTTCTAAGAAATCTTCTTTGGAACCGGCACCTCCCGAGGCGATCACCGGGATACTTACTGCATCTGCAATGACCTTGGTAAGTTCGATCCCAAACCCTTTTTTTGTTCCATCACAATCAATGAGATTCAAAAGAATTTCCCCCGCACCAAGCTCTTCAGCTTTTTTTGCCCATGCAATTGCATCGAGATTTGAATTTGAAGATGCACTTTTAGTATACACTTTCCAATTGTTTCCTTGTTTTTTAGCATCAATGGAAACAACAATGGCCTGAGAACCAAATCGTGTTGCAGCTGATTTTATGAGATCTGGATTTTCAACCCCAGCAGTTCCAATCGATACCTTATCTGCCCCGGCCTTCAGCAATACCTCAATATCATCCATTGAACGAATGCCCCCTCCAATAGTGAATGGAATGAAAATTTCTTTTGCAACTGAACGTGCAACATCGAGGATTGTTTTTTTACCTTCTATACTAGCAGAGATATCAAGGAAAACAAGCTCGTCAGCACCTTGATCATAATAAAACTTAGCCAAAGCTACGGGATCGCCCACATCACGCAGACTAACAAATTTTGTGCCTTTTACTACGCGGCCATTTTTTACATCCAAACATGGAATAATTCTTTTGCACCACATCTTAGATCACCCCCAATTTTTCAAACTTAATTATATCACGCAATAATTTAGTATCCTCAAGACATGCCCTTCCGATTATTGCACCGTCAATACCGATGCGAGTGAGTTCAAGAATATCTTGCACCCCCCGGATGCCACCTGCAGCAATTATTTTACAATTGCAATTTTGTTTGATGGATGTTAGAAGCTCAATATTTGGCCCTTGTAATGTACCATCCCGACTCGTATCAGTAACAACTATCTCTTCAAGACCTTTGACAACCTCTTCAAAACTAAGATCGCTTTGTTTTATCCAGCCAGCATATCCTAATTTCCCATTTTTGAAATCAAATGATCCTAGAAATCTGCCATTGTATTTTTTCTTTAGTCTTGAAGCTAGCTCGACATCCTTGAGCAGAAGAGTACTTACGATGACTTTTTGTACACCAAGAGCAAAAAGTTCGAGTATCTTTTCTTCACTTCTTACTCCGCCACCAACCTGAACTTGGTATTTACTAGCAAGATCTTTGATGATGCTAAGGTTTTTCATTTCACCAGTAAATGCACCGTCAAGATCGATTATGTGCAAATAATTTATACCCTGTTTTTGATAATCTGTTGCTATTTCCAATGGAGATTTCTCATAATTAATGATTTGAGTCTTCTCACCTTTAACCAAACGAACGCATCGTCCATTCATCAGATCTATTGCAGGAATTATTTTCATTTTTTCACCTCAGTTATGAAATTTCTAAGTAATTGCAATCCTTTTACCCCGCTTTTTTCAGGGTGAAACTGAGTTGCATAAATATTTTTTCTCCAGAATGCGGATGCAAAGGTAATCCCCCCATATTCTGTTTTCGCTGATACGTATGAGGAATCAGATAGATCACAGTAATAGGAGTGAACAAAATATGCATAGAACTCATCAAGACCATCGAACAATGGGGAATTTAGAGATTTGACTTTGTTCCAGCACATTTGAGGCACAGGTAACGATGTAATGAACAGTTTTGCTTTTCCAGGAATTATGCCCAGTCCTTGAACCCCCGAAGATTCCTCACTTGCATCCATTAACAACTGCATACCAAGGCAGATGCCCAAGAAAGGCTTTCCTTTTGTTATCAGGTCTTTTAGAATTTCTGATTTATTGCCTAGATTTTTCATTGCAGCTCCGAATGATCCGACACCTGGAAAAATCAATGCATCTGCATTTGTCCAAGTTGCAGCATCACTACTAATCATGCTAGAAACGCCTATTTTCAGTAATGCACTTTTCACATTTGTTGCATTGCCGGCACCATAATCGATGATGATAAACTTCATTCTATCACCCTGGACATATTCATCACCAAAATATCCTTTGCACCGGCTTTTTTCAGCTTGCTTATTGTCTGAATAAGATCAACGCTGTCAACCACGCTGTGGATAGAATAAGATCCCGGTTTTGCAAGTTTTAGAATAGTCGGACTTTCCATTGCAGGCATTGCTTTGATAACGCGATCAAGTACTGTTTTCCCAGTCACATTTGCCATGATATAGCGCTTTACCTCAGCGGTGATTACACTTTCAATGGAAATAATTACCGCATCTATTTCATCTCTATTTGTTAGAGTGCTGTTTTTATTTGCGATAATGCATTGCTTGGATTTTGAAATCACATCTATTACACGCAAATTATTCTCCATTAGAGTTGTCCCGGTACTCACTTGATCCACAATCAAATCAGAGATTCCAAGATATGGTGCAAGCTCGGTTGCTCCTGCAAGCCCAATAATTTCGCAATAAATATTTTTATCAGCGAAATATTTTTTGGCTGTGTTGGAAAGTTTTGTAGCTACTCTAAGCCCGCCTTTGAAATCTGCAGGTGATTTTATCTTAGAGTTATTTGGCGCTGCAACCACAATATCGCAATTCCCAAAATTTAATTTGAGCAATACATCGATCTGAGCATTGCTTTCCCCAACCATATCTTCTCCAGTTATACCAAGATCAGCTGCACCGGATTGCACATACAACGGAATATCTGCAGCCCGGGCATACACGATCTGTATGTTTGGATTATTGGTATTTGCGTATAATTTCCTGCCATTTTCGGGGATTTCCAGACCAATTTTTTCAAGTAATCTTATGATTTCAGAATAGACCCTTCCTTTATTTGGTATTGCTAAACGTATCATTCATATCACCTCATAATACTCCTTTTGTACTTGGAATCCTTTTTTGCCTAGGATCCAATTCGCATGCCATGCGCATTGCCCTTGCAAATGCCTTGAAAATCGATTCTATCTTGTGGTGATCATTTCTCCCTGCAAGTAACCTGATACTTATGTTAGCTTTGCATCCGCGACAGAACGCATCAAAAAAATCATAGACTAATTCGGTGCTCATTTCTCCGACTTTTTCCCGACTGAAATCTGCTTCAAATTGAAGAAACGGCCTTCCACCTAGATCTATGGCTACCTGAGCTAATGCTTCGTCCATTGGAAGGACACAAAAGCCATAGCGATTGATTCCTTTGCGTTCTGCTAAGGCTTTATCAAATGCCTGACCAAGCACAAAACCAATGTCTTCTATTGTGTGGTGATCATCCACTTCCAAGTCTCCTTTTGCATTGAGAGCCATGTCAACCATGGAATGATTTGAGAACAAAGTGAGCATGTGATCAAAAAATCCAATACCAGTTTTGATTTGACTTTTTCCATCTCCATCCAGATTTAGCTCTACTCGTATGTCTGTTTCCTTTGTTTTCCGATTTAATTTCACAGTCCTCATTCTAACACCTCCAAAATTTGATTAACATTTGAGATTACAGAATCTGATTCTGGATCTTCTGTTACCGAGATATATCTCATTTTTGCGGCTCTTGTAGCTAGACGATCGTTTATGGTATCGCCGACGTAAATGGTTGAGACACAATTCATCCTTTGTTTTACTAAAAGAAGGGGATCGGGATTTGGTTTTTCTTTTTCACAATCTTCTTGTGCGATTATACAATCTTCAGAAAAGAATTCAAGAGTGAATTGTTTTAGTACGTAGAGTGCTTCTTCTCTAGGTCTGCTCGTGACAATTCCTAGTTTGTAGCCTTTTTGCTTTAGTTTAGTTAGAGTTTCTTTTGAGATCAAAATTTCTTCTTGATCTCTCAGACCATCGAGATAAAGTTCTTGGAATTTGTCTTTTGCTTTTTTGTATTGTTCATTGGTTCGGCCTATGTTTTTCAGATCTTTGATACCAGTGATCAGAGCATAGGTGACATCCCAGTCATTGTTTGAATTTGGAAGTTTTTTGATTTCTTCAATGTCTTTGTTTGTGATGTTTTTCCCAGTAATGGAAGCGACGGTTTGTTTTATTGCTTCTCTATAGGATTTGGTAACATCTACCAGAACTCCATCTATATCAAAAATGATTCCTTTTGATTGTCCTTGTGATTGTTGTCCCGTAGTAACCGCAATCTTAAGCGCTTTCAGAAACGCATTATTTTCTTGCCTGGTTCCAACATTAACACGCAGATAGTTTTCCAATTTAGGATATTTGCTAATGTTGCGTACAAGTATGCCGTTTTTCAAAAGTTTTGCAAAAACTAGATTTGGATTTGCAACTTTGAACGTTATGAAATTGCAATCAGATGGAAGTAATTCAACTACTGATTTCATCAGACTGATTAACCTTTTTCGTTCTTTTTTGATCTCAGCTATACGTTCTATGAAAATAGATTCGTTTTCCAAAACAACTTCACCAACAATTTGAGCAAAGAAATTTAGATTCCAGGGTAGCCTAACCCGATTTAATCTATCAATTATTTGGGGATTGGCAATTGCATAACCAAGTCTAACGCCCGCACAGGAATATGCTTTTGAAAAAGTTCTGAAGATTATTACATTTTCATATTTCAGGAAATCAAGACAATCTTGTTCTGCAAATTCAGCATATGCTTCATCAATACAAACAAGACCGTCGGTATTTTGTATGATTTTTTCAATAGTTTTTTTGTCAAAAGAATTTGAAGTTGGATTGTTTGGAGTACATATGAAAACTAACTTAGCAGCATTACTTTCCCTAACAAATTCTTCTGTTAGTTCAAAATTATCACTCAACAAAATTGGCTTGTCATTTGCATCTGTCACCTTAGCACAGATTTCATACATGGAAAAACTTGGAACCGATCTGACAATTTTATCTCCTTTATCAACAAAAGCCAGAATCAGATAATAGAGTAATTCATCCATTCCTGCACCAACGATTATTTGATCTGCTTTGGTATTGAACTTTTTAGCTAAAAGCTCTCTAAGCCGCTGAGATGTACCATTATTGTATCTATTAAACGCTGTAGTTGCCAAACGTCTCCGAATTTCTTCGCGCAATTCTAATGGCATATCATACGGAGATTCATTTTGATTTAGTTTTACATCTGCTTCAACTACTTTAGGAGCTGCATATGGCGCTAATTCTTCTATTACTTTTCGTGCTTTTATCATTTTTGTTCACCTCTTAATTTCGCTGCCTTTGAGTGTGATTCTAGACCTTCAAGATCAGCAAAAACACTAGTTTTTTCTGCAAGTTTTGCTTGTTCTTCATCTGTCATGTACTCAACATAAGTACGAATTATGAAATCATAGACTGAAAGTCCCGAGAGGAATCTTGCAGTTCCTCCAGTAGGAAGTATGTGATTACCTCCACCCATCCCATAATCTGCAAAGGCCTCGCACGTGTTGATGAATAACGCACCCGCAGAAGTGAATTTTGAGGTTATGAGTTCTGGGTTTCGTACAAAAACCTCTAAGTGTTCTGGAGCATATTCATTTGCAATTTCAATTGCCTGGTCAACAGAATCAACTAACACTATTGCACCATAATCCCGAATAGAGTTTCCTGCAATTTCTTTGTTAGTAAGCTGATTGAATTGTTTTTCCAGTTCTATGCGTACGTTTGCTGCAAGTTCTTTTGAATCAGTTAACAGAATAGCTGAAGAAGTTGTTCCGTGTTCTGCCTGTGCAAGCATATCTGCTGCAATATAATCTGCTCTTGCACGATCGTCAGCTATAACCAGTACTTCTGAAGGTCCTGCAACCATATCGATTTTTACCAAACCTTGTGATGAAACAAGTTGTTTAGCAGCAGCAACATAAACATTTCCGGGCCCACAGATCATATCAACTTTTGGCAAAAGATCAGGTAATCCATACGCCATTGCAGCAATTCCCTGGGCTCCGCCAATTTGATAGATTTCTTTGATACCCAATTTCTTAGCTATATAGAGAATGGCTGGTGAGATACCTTCTTTGCGAGGAGGAGTGCAAACAACAATTTCTTTTACCCCTGCTATTCTTGCAGGAATGCCTGCCATCAACAAGGAAGATGGAAGTGGAGCAACACCGCCAGGTACATAAATACCGATTCTTTCAATTGGACGTGGTTTGAAACAAACATAACCATTGCCAATAGTTACTTTGGTTTCTTGTAAGGCAGTATTTGCAATTGATTTCTGCACCTGTTCCACTCGTTCAAATGCCAGATCAATTGCCTGCTTTTGCTCAGATGTCAACGTACTGTCACTCTGAAGAATTTCAGCTTCAGAGATTTTGAGATTTTCTTTAGTAAGTTCAAACCCATCAAATCTCTTAGTACATTCTGCAACTGCGGCAAAACCATCTTTTTGAATTGAGTCAACAATTGTACTGACTCTGTCAAAAACCTGTTTGGGAATGTCAGCCCTTTCCTTTTTCATAAATTGATCTGATCTTATGATTTCTATCATTTTTTACACCTCTTTAGATTAGACTTATTACAGACTCTCGTCCCCTGTTTTCTAATGTCTTCTTTAGTATTCAAATCAGACGCAGTAGTACTGTCAGAATTAGGCTGCGTCGGCACACCAGGTTTTTCTTCAGCCTTTTTCTTAGGCTGACAAACATATGATGCATTCTTGGAACATGGCTGAAGCTCAGAACTTGAGGATAGGTCTTGCGGAACTTTGGTTAGTTCAATGATAACCTTGTCATCGTTTGTAGTGCTAACGCTAAGAAGAAGTTTATCTTTGGTTTTGATTCCGAGAGCGTCTCTTATTTCAAGTGGTAAAACTAGTCGTGCCTTGGCATCAAGGCGAATGCAATATTCCAGCTTCTTGTTTTGAACTTTCTTAGGCTTGTTTGATGTGAAGTACATCCCTGCCTATGAAGTAAATCCCTTCCGTTCACCATCTTTTTCACCATTGTTACACAGTTATTATGAATTTCCCACTATTTAATTGTTTCGGTTG
>JAHJBM010000033.1 GCA_018813505.1 Microcaldota archaeon | reverse complement strand
GTCTCGAATTAACCAATGTGGTATTGAAATAACACTACTGCCGGGGCAACGGGCGGCACATCCGCGACTCGAATTAACCAATGTGGTATTGAAATACGTTTGCCATTCCGTCAGTTGTTCTCTCAGGGAGTCTCGAATTAACCAATGTGGTATTGAAACCAATGTTTCAGCTTCAACCAGCACATTTATAATTTTGGAGATCGTCTAATCCTTTATGGCTCTAATCGATGTAAAAATTGTCCGCGACGCGCTAAAGCAGGGGAAGGCAGAGCGTATCAAAGGAGGTTTTGACGAAACAAAAATCGAATACATCCGTTTTCGATCTCCTCACGGTGGAATAGGTCGAGGTACGGTAATCGCTGGCAAAAGAGTCATCTGGGGGTTTCCACACATAAAACGCATTTTCACCCTTGAAAAAGGGCTGAAAAAGAACATGACTGGCGGCACAATTTTTGCAGAGGAAAAAATAGATGGCTTCAACGTTCGTATTGCGTCAATTGATGGCAGTATATGTGCATTCTCAAGAGGCGGTTTTCTTGACCTTTTTGTAACTGAAAAGGCGAGGGAGATGAAACTCGAACGCTTCTTCATTAACAATCCCAATTACATAATCTGCGGTGAAATGATTGGCAATACTCCACATACCGATCCTACTGATAAATTTGATGTAAAACTTTTTGTATTTGACATTGATACTGGGGATGGTAGTTATCTTCCATGTGAAAAAAAATATTCTCTTCTTAACAAATATTCTCTTCAATCTGTTCCTGTTCTTGGCAAGTTTATGGCAGATGATTATGCTGGGTTGCACAAATTAGCAATTTCCCTGAATAAAGGCATGAAAGAGGGAATGGTGCTAAAGAGTGCAGATCGCAGAAATGTCTTGAAATACGTGATGCCAAATGCGGACTTAGATGACATATCCAAAACATCCTCTCTTTTATTCGATATGCCAATTGGTTTCTTTTATCAGCGGGTTTTGAGATCAGCATTTTTCATAAACGATTTTGATCTTGACAAGGACAAATACGCTGCAATGCTTGGCAGGGCATTCTATTCTGGTCTTTCAAAATCAATCCGAAAAGTTAAGAGAGGGGAAGAAATCGATGATGAATTTGAGATCTTGATAAAAGATTTGCGTATCTGGGATGATATAAAACATAATATGGGTAAGGCAGTGAAGCTTGATTTGCTCTGGAAGCGCAGTGAGAAGGGAAAAACCCGCATTCGGTTCAGGAAGATTTATAGAAATACAACAAAAAAACTCACATCATTTGCATCAGGAAAAGGCGTAACTGATTAATGGCTGAGATACTTTTTTTAAACTGTTATTTTTCTAAACAGTATGATGGTGGTCATAATGATGGGTAACATAATTAGGAAGACCTAAGAAGAACGATGCTGAAAAGCTGTTGGTTGTGCGTGATAAATCCGGATTAAAATCGGATGTATTGAAGATACTTGAGCCCATGGATTTGCTCCATATAAAAATTGAGATAAAAAAGGAATGAGAAAATGGTATGGTGGTGTAATGCAAAACAAGTCTGACATGATAAAAAAAATCCAACTGTTGAGAAAGAAGTATGCAATTGAAGATTCTGAAGAGCATGCAACTACTACAGTTCACATGATGAATTCACATAAAATTGATGTCAATGGTGCTATTGATCGAACATCAGATGGATCAAATGATCACGGAATTGATGGATGGTATTTTGATGAATCCACAGGTTCTTTATATATTTACCAAAGTAAACTCTCCGAAAGTAAGTCGTATGTTTTAGGTGGACTAACAGATCTTGTTGAATCAACGACATGGTTAGAGCAAGAAATTTTTGAAGGCGAACTTGAAAAAACTCCAACTAATCGAGCTTTGTTTAATTTACACACTAGATTGTCTACATTCAAAAATCATATAAAAGAAGTTTCTTTTGTCCTCCTTTCACTATTCGATCACAACGAATTAGAAGATGAAGAAGAATATGATAAAGCAAATATTCGTCTTGGTAAGAGCAAGTTGAACCAAAAATCAAATTTAAAGTCTATAACTATAAAGATGCAACTGATCCAATATAATCTGGATGAGACCACGGTGCCAATTCAATTTGAAAAATACAAAGTACCAACACTTTCTGGGACTTCTATTACTCTTGAAGATGGTGCCAAACTGAACCTCGCGTATATTCCTCTTATCAGTTTGGTTGAGCTACGAAGGCGTAGGGGGTATCATCTCTTTGACAAGAATGTACGGTTGTTCGTCTCAGGTTCACAGAAAGAAAAGGAAAGGCTTGTTCATCCTATGGAAGAAACTATGATGGCTATTTGTAAAGGGAATTTAGACCCAAGTATATTTACATTTTATCATACGGGGATAACTATTTCTGCATCGGAATACGAGATAATTGAAGGTGGGGGGATTAGCTTAGAAACTCCAAGTATCATCAACGGTTGCCAGAGTGTTTCTATCGCAAATGATTTTCTAGCAAAAATTGAGAAAGATCCTCAGCTGTTAGAAAAATTCAAAAAAATCAAGGTAATTGCAAAAATAGTTGTTGGGGCTGCGAATGAAGAACTAAAACAAATTGCAATTAGCAATAACCGCCAACAGCCTATAGATGATTGGCAATTATTCTCTAACGATCCGGTGCATATAGAAATAGAACAGAAGCTAAAAGAAATAGGTATACTTTATGAAAGGCAAAAAGGGAAATATCACACCGTGATGAAAAGAGGAGAGTGGGCAAACGCATATCAAAATACAAACGGGTCATATTTAAAGGTCGAAGAACTGGGTCAGGTAATTGCACTTTCTAAGAGAAAGCTTCAGTGGGTTGCAAAACCATCTTTAATCTTCATAAAAAAGGAGAATCATAACTATATTTTCGACAATGAAATTCCTAAATATTCCAGAGATGCCATATATCTAAATAATCTTCTAAAAGCCTCACGACGGGCATTATCGAATTATATATCAAAAAGCGGATATTTATCCCGTCATGGCAATGATGTCTTTAAACCCATTGTTAGGGCATGTGCACAATACCTTGCCGTTATCTATATCTACCAAAATATAGGTTCACTAGGAATTAATGATTATTCTACAAAATTACATAAAAAAGCCAGTCCAAATTTAGTAATCCAATTTGAATCTGTATATCGTAGAATTGTCAGAAATCTTCATGATTTATATCTTGAGCAATCTCATAACCTAACAAACAAAGTTTCGGATAAGAAGCTTGAAGAATTCGTTAATAAAAAATCAAAAGAACTTGGTATAGATAAAAATTCAATTCCTTTTTCTTTGACAGCTATTGACTGGTCAGAATATGATAATAATCAAGAGTGATATTTATGGTATGGTACAAAAATTATAACTGGAAGTCAAATCCCTTCGTGATCGATCCGATACCGGACACGTTCATAATAGATGACATCAGGAAAAAAGTCGAAGAGGCCATTTACTCAGGAGATATTCTCAACCTTTATGGCCAGACAGGTACAGGAAAGACATCACTGCTTCGTGCAATGGAAGCAAGCATGAAAGGAGCATTTGTTCCTGTGTACATTGATCCGCTTGACCTTCCTAATTACGCTCCTGATGGTATTTCAGATGACAAACGGCAGTATGAGGGATTTCTTGCCAAGCTGAAGAAAGATGCGCTTAAAGACCCATTGGCCGGCTTTAAAAGGCTTTTAGGACAGCGACGTACTCTGCTTGAAAGTTTAAAATCAACATACAAGGGAAAGAAACTAGTGCTGTTGATAGATGAAGCAAAGGACATCAGCGATCCTACAATCCCGTCGTATTTCCGTTCAATCAAGAATTCAGGTGCAGACTGTTCAATTATTATCACGAGCATTGATCCTGTATCAAAGCTGCAAACATTTGCAGATTCCCTGCGTGATGTCAGAGTAAGCTTTTTGCAGATGAGGACCGTCAGCCTGGAAGAAGCAAAGGAAATGATGTTTCCAAAGGAGATTGCACCTGATGGGATTAGTAAAAAAGCCAAGGTAAAAGAATCCAAGATAAAAGTAGTTCATGTATTCAACGG
>JAHJBM010000005.1 GCA_018813505.1 Microcaldota archaeon | reverse complement strand
TATCCTTCTGCCCTCATCCAAAGCATTGTTACACATGGTTATAGATTGTGTTTATGGACTATTTATATCTATGTCTCATTTGACGGCTAATTTTTAATCATTTTGATACAAATGTATCATTATGGACAAAATAGATGATGTGGATTGGAAGATAATCCACGAATTAAAGAGGGATTCGAGATTATCAGCAAGGGAGTTGGCAAAGAGAACAAAGCTCTCATCTGCAACGATAAACAGGCGTATAAGGAAACTTGAAGATACTGGCATAATAAAGGCATACACACTTTCACTCAATTATGAAAAACTTGGAAAGGAGACCGTAGCATATGTCCTGATAAGGGCAAAACCTGGAGCAAATTATTCTCCAACAATGGATGATATGGCAAATAGAGAAGAAATAGAAGACATAGGCGCAATAGCAGGAGAATTTGACCTTATAGTTAAAATCAGGGTTGCAGGCATTAAGGAATTGGATGAATTTGTTTTCAATTATCTTCGTAAGTTCCCTACTATCACACAAACACAAACACTTATTGTAATGAGGAACTGGAAATAAAACGTGATTTCCAGCATCATTTTTACGCATCTTCCATGTGAATATATGTCCCTAAAAGTCGTGTGGCTCAATCTATTTCCTGAATACGACACGTGAACCAATAATTTCTTTCATTATTTTTTCCCTTGACTGCACAAGTTCGATAAGTGACAGATAGCTTCTGACGGTACGGGGGTCAAGGCCAGTCGCATAACTGATTTGGTATGTTGTGAGTGGCTTATCAGAAAGAGAATCGAAAATCCGGTTAAAAAATTCTTTTGCCACTGTCACATCGTGAGTATGCCATCCGTTGCATAAATACCTTGAATGAGAGAGCGTAAATTTCCTTCCCATTTCCCTACAACGTCATAAAATTAGGGAAATTTTAGGGAAATGATGGGAATTAGGTGCTAATTTGCAAAACCTGCACGACTTTGGTGGTATCAGCACGAGAGGATAAGTAGATCAACGCTATGATAGATTTATGGACGAAAACGATAAGGATCTAGAAAAATACTTGCCAAAATGGTATGCACAACTAAAAGAACTAGAAAATAAGAAAAAATTGCTTGAAGATAAGGAAACATTACACCAGTAATTTATCAAGGATAGAAACTAGAAGTTTTTGAGAATGGTACACAATTTGATTATCTCTACTAACAGTCCAGCTTTTATCCCCGTGAAATAGATTGCATCTTACCACATATAAAAGCAGCATTGTGCTTCTAAAAATATCTCTTTCATTACTGGATTTTAATGCTGTTTCTAAAGCATTATTTTCTTCCATTGGATCGTGACCATCACGTGGATCCATATTCGCAATTTTTAATTTTGATAATTCATGTATCTGATCCATAACTGGCGTTGTCAAAATAGATTTTAGTTGGGTATCAGATAACGACTTGGATAAATTTTTGATATTGACTTTCTCGCTGCCAGCATAATGCTTGATAAAAAAGATTAGTGAAAGCCATGCCCATAAAAAATCAGTATACGCTTTGAATATTTTGGTATGCCGAAAAGAGTCTATTTGTACAGTCCGGATTAGTCTGAACCACGTCTTTGATATGTCTATAGGAGAAGCACTAGAATCCATAGCAATAACGTGATGCAAACGATATAAATTATATGGTGATGCCCATCTCAGATATTTTCCTAAGTACGATTTCTCTAAACTCCGTATCTTCCATTAACTTATTCATAACATTATCTCCTTTCTGCCTTTCATGCTCTACTTTAGATATGAACTCGAGATCGATTGGTAACCCGCATTTAATACAGAACTTTGAAATCGGCGAATTCTGCTCTTTGCACCTCTGGCAAATTCTTACTTTCATTTTTTCCTCTTGGGCTTCCTCTGGTTTTGAAAGACCGTGCATTTTCAAAAGGGCATCGTCTACATCCCGCCCGGATAGATGAACGTATGTGGCGGCCATATCAGAGCCTTGAACCCAGCCAAAGTATTCCTTCATCTGCGCCTCGGTAAACTTTCCTGCTAACGCCGTGGCACGGGAATGTCTGAACAGATGCGGGTGGACTCTTTTTGCTATTCCTGCCTTTCGTGATAATTCCTTTAGGAGATGGTTAACCGAACGATGATCCAAAAATCGTATAGCGTCTTTACGTGTATTCTGATTATTTGCACGTGGTGGCCAGAGTGTGGCGTTTGGATCCTTGGCTTTATCGTAAATATCAAGCCATGATGCAAGGGTTGGAGCGGAACTGATGATCCTAACACGCCTATCCCCGGTTTTTCCACTGACTCGCAACACAGCGCCGTATTGGTCAAAATGAACGTGTTTCATCTGTAAAGTAAGCAATTCACCTATTCTGCAACCAGTTTCGTATAGAACCAGAATTAATGCCTTATCACGAGGATGATTTGCACAATTTGCAAGCCGTAGAATTTCATCTTCTGTTAGCAAATCTTCAGGCAGTTTATGTTTTTCGTTCTTAATTTTTGGAACAAGCCATTTGATTTCCGGGGGAGCTACTTCGTCGTTACCTTTTAGCCATTTGTAGAACATCTTGAGAACGATCTTGTAATCATGCTTTGTATAAACCGAATAATGTCCGTCAGATTCCAGTTCACCAACTAAGGCGATCAGATCATCTTTCGTTGCCTGGCTAAACGGTTTTTTCAGCCAATGCGATAGGAACTTAAGGCAGTAGATAATCTTTGCGGCTCTGCCGTGGCTGGATCCTTTTGCTAACCTGACTTTAGAAAAAGAGGCAATCGCCTGCTTGTCTTCGTCACAGACCAAAGTGTCTTCGTTGAGCTTCCGTAATGTAAGCTCCAGCTTTCGCGGGTAGTTATACAGTTCTGCCTTTTCCACCATCATACCATCTCCCGCTTACGAGGTATTTATGGCTTGTTGTAGATTACGGCATATTTGTGCTGTAACGGGGGAGAACTCTGGTTGAGCAGGATTGCAGGGGAAGAGATTCGAACTCTCGAACGGACTAACCGACCAGGCCCTGAACCTGGCACCTTTGACCACTCGGTAACCCCTGCAGAGGAACCTCTGCTGCGATTCTTTTTGATTCTGTATTCAGCAACTAATCTAATCCCAATTATTCTTCCATTTTCGCAAACTCAATCTGCTGCCTTGTATATACTTTCATATTTGGAGGAACATTCTTATTCACCACAACACCGGAATACACCCAACAGTTATGTCCGATTAGTTTTCCGGGCATAGTACATGAAAGCACGCCAAATTTAGTATTGTCACCAACAAAAACACCGAGCTTATTCTTTCCTGAATTTACCCAGCCCTTTTCTGTCAGCACATTAATGTGACCACCATCAAAACGATAGTTTGCGACCTGTGTTCCTGAACCAAAATTAACATTGGAACCGATTACACTGTCTCCAATATATGCGAGATGTTTTGCATTCACATTGTCAAATAATATGCTATTTTTCAATGTCGTTCCGCCACCAATTGAACAGTTTTTTCCAATTGAGTTTGTACCTCTTAAATATGCATTGGGACCGATAACAGAACCGGCACCAATATATGAATTGCCCTCGATGTAACTGTCAATTATTTTTGCTCCATCTCCCATGATTACTTTTCCTTCGATAGTTGAATTTTCTATATGTTCTTTGCAAACTTCCATTTTTGAAATCAGAAATTCGTTTGCTTCAAAAAGATCCCAGGGGTATGCGATATCTCTCCAATAACCATCAACAATTACCGCCTTTGCACCGACAAACAGATCGACAATTTCATATTCCCCGCGCTCGGATTTTGTCAATGATTTTATCTCGTTGAAAATAGTCGGTTGCATGCAATAAACAGAAAGATTTGCAAGATCGGTTTTCGGATGTTTTGGCTTTTCTTCAAAAAGACTTACATTATCACCAGATAATTCAACAACACCATATTCATGAGGATTTGAAACTTTTTTCACTGCAAGGGTTATGTTACCAGTGTGTCCGTCAATCACGCTTTTTATCACTGATGAGTCTGTTACTATATCTCCAGCCAATACAACAAAAGTATCATTTACCTCGCCATCTGCAGAGAGGATTGCAGTTGCAGTGCCATTACCGGGCTTTTGTTCGATACATTTTATTTTCATACCAATATCGGTTTTATTGAAATAATCTATGATCTGTTCTTTCAGATGCCTGACAATAATTATTGCCTCGGCAATGCCGGCTTTTTTCGCTTCGAGCAACAGATGGTGAATTAGCGGTTTACCTGCAATACATAGCATAGGTTTTGGTCTTGTTGCCGTAAGCGGACGAAGTCTTACGCCATCTCCAGCTGCTAGAATTATTGCTTTCATAGAATAGATTTTGGGGCCTAATGGTTTTAAATTGTTAGATGTCCATAACATGTATGCTTGAAAAGGAAAAAATAGAGGAAATTCTATCCGGTTATAAGAAATTCAAAATTGCAACTATTTGTTCACACTCTTCTTTGCAGATATTCAAAGGTGCACGCGAGGAAGGCATCAAAACAATTGGAATAGTTCAAAAAGGCAAACAGGAATTGTATGAATCATTCCCATATGGGACACCAGATGAATTTATAGAAGTAGATAATTATTCACAGATACCAGATAAAGAACTCGTGGATAAAAACGCAATAATAATACCTCACGGATCGTTTGTGGAATACACTGGACCAAAATTTGACGATTTAGAAGTTCCAATATATGGTAACAGACAAAGTGCAATGTGGGAACGTAGCAGAACAAAAATGTTTGAATGGATGGCACATGCCGGAATCAAAAGACCCAAAATTTTGGAACCAGATCAAATAGATGGACCAGCATTGGTAAAATTTCCAGGTGCAAAAGGCGGACGAGGATATACTATAGTGAATGGAACCAAGGAATTCGAGGAACGGATCGGTGATCGTGAATGTATGATACAGGAATTTATCATAGGAGTAAGGGCCTATCCACATTATTTCTTCTCACCATTCACAAAAGTAGGATACAAAACAAAACATGGGAAAATAGAACTTCTTGGTGTTGACACCCGTGTGGAAAGTAGTGCTGATGAAATCGCAAGAGCAGTATCCATAGGCCTTAAGCCAAAACTTGCATTTACAGTAATAGGAAATCAGGCCATGGTACTTCGTGAATCATTATTGTATAATTATATGGAAATTGGAAAAAAGGTAAGTGATGCTTCATTCGACCTTTTTGGGGGAATTTATGGACCATATTGTGTCGAGACGATCATAAATGAAGATCTTGAGATATATTCATTTGAAATTAGTGCAAGAATAGTTGCAGGAACAAATATCTACCCTGACGGCTCTCCTTATTCAACTTATTATTACAAGGAACCAATGAGTACAGGTAGAAGAATTGCAAGAGAACTAAAGATCGCGCACAAGAAGAAGAAATTGAATGAAATTATTTATTAGGTGGTTGAAATTAGCGAAAACGAAACTGAAATTCCGAAACATATCGCCATTATTCCTGACGGTAAGTAAATAGACTGATAAAGTCTATAACACGCAAACAGGAGATGGGCGACTCAGAAGAGGATTACTAAACAAGAAGGATACCGTATAGGCATAGAACACATTGGCGATGTAGTCAAATGGTGTAAAGATGCAAATGTAACAATGCTCACTATGTGGGGGTTTAGTACAGACAATTTCAAGCGTGATGAGGAAGAGATAGGCGGACTATTCAACTTATTTAAGAAAAACCTTCTTGAAGGACTTCAAACCAAGGAAAAAGAAGGGAAAAAAATAAAAGTCATGTTTTTTGGCAGAAAGCATTTATTCCCAAGAGAGATACGTGCGCTTTTTGATAAGATAGAAGAGAAAACAAAAGACAACGGTCCATACCAACTCAACCTACTTTTGTCATACGGAGGAAGAGAAGAAATAGTTGATGCAGTAAATGAAATTATAGCAGAGGGAATTGAGAAAGTAGATGAAAAAATAATAAGTGATCATGTTTATACAAAAGGACTTCCTGATCCGGATTTGATAATAAGAACGTCAGGAGAAAAAAGACTTTCAGGACTTATGCCATGGCAGTCCTGTTATAGTGAATTCTATTTCTGTGAAAAATTATGGCCTGATTTCTCCGAGAATGATTTCAAAGAAGCATTGGAAGATTTCGCCAGAAGAAAGAGAAGGTATGGGAAATAACCATTCTATAATAGGTTGTTTTTAGATAAAAAAAGGTTTATAAATACCTGCCATATATTAATATAATTAACAACAGATGTTAAAAGATGATTACATATGGAAATGAAACAGAAGATAACAACGCCCAGTCCATTTACAGAACTGCACAAGAGACATAAATCACTCGGACCTTTGTTAGAGCACCTGAGAGAAATGGATAGAAACAGAAAACCAGACCAAACAAGAGACGGAACTGGAAACCACCAAGGATTATGGTGCTTCTTGGCAAAACCAAATGGAAAGATATAAAATAGAAATAATTTCTTATTTTTTAACCAAACTTAACATATAAAAAGTTGTGCTATCACTAATTAAAGATAATTACGCCGCAGTAGCTCAGTTCCACCTTTTAGTAAACTACGGTCCAAAACAGGCCGTTTAAATGGTGGAGAGAATTGGGAGAGCACTCCGCTGAAGCTTTTTTTTGGAAAGTTAGTTTTGATCAAACTTTCTTTAAAAGTTTGAAACGGAGGGGTCGCTTGTTCAATCCAGGCCTGCGGCATTTTATATTTATGGTTTTGGGTTTCGAGTTTTGTTTTGAAACTTATTTCAAAGCAGTATGTTTATTTTTCTAGTTTTGAATTTAGAATCCCATGTTTTCGGTTATGAGTTTTCGATTCTGGCATTCAACCTTATTCGTTACAAAGACCTTAAAACACTCTTAAACACAAATTGATCCTATGAAAAGAAGAAAACGAGTAATAAAACCATTAGATATTATTACACCATCCCCAGTCAGCCTAGACTTAAGTAAAGCACCCCCACTTGCAGAAACCATCTGGTTTCCAATGACAGCTCAAACAGCACATGGAATGAAACTTGTTGGCCTGACTTGTGTTACTGAGAGATTGGACCTCAGTTCAAGTGGATTAAAAATAGAAAGACTCCACCCAGCACAGCCAACAAGAGAATTTCTTTTGACAAGAAAAAAAGGAACGGTATTAGGAAAAAAATTCCATAGGATGGGGAATCCAATAAAGGTAAGTAGATTAGCTGAACTCGTACAGTGGGGGGATGATGGCATTATCATTCCGACTCCTTATATTGGTGATAACTGGATACTCAAAAAAGATCTGATCACATCGCTTGATGTATGGGAACTAGCCATAAGATTGGCAAATAGTGTAGGATATACAAATGATCAATTATTATACATTGAACGATTTACTTCTGAAAGAGCACTGGCAGGATTAGAACTTGGCGAAGGAAATTGTTATGATCTCTCCACACTTTTGGTTGCAATATTAAGAATGAATAGTATCCATGCGCAGGTTGTTGGGTATGTGGATGACGATCCGAATTCGACTAAGAACCATTGGTGGATTCGCGCATTTGTTGAAAATCAATGGAAGGAGTTTGACGCGTGCCTTAATTTAAATTCGATTTATAGACAACGACCAGTCACAGAAATTGCAGAATTTCTTATGGCACAAACAGATCTTTCAGGAACATTCGCAGGCGATAAAAAACAACGCTATGGAATTGAAGGGATTGAAGCTGCTGAGTTTGAGTTGCCAACAACCAGCACGGCAGAGAATTAATCTGGATTTTTGATAAGATCCAAAAGTCTGGGATATTTTGTCCATCCACCGCCTTCATTGATATGACCAGCATTATGTTCTGTTATGAGTTTTGTGTTTAGGAGTTTTGCCAAACGTTCGCCTTCTCTCAACTCTATAAATGGATCATTATCAGAGTTTATTACTACAAATTTTTCACATTTGGAATTGATTTTTTCCCAGTCAAATTCTTTTTCCATGAAACTTCGTGTTTCTGGAATTCCAAGATCTTTTGCAAATCCTGCAACCAGAAATGCCCCACCGATTCGCTCGTCTTCATCAAGAGATTCAAGCACGCGCAATATTGTCGGACAGCCTAAACTATGACCAACTAAAATCCAATCTTTATCGAATTTTTTCACACGTTTCCTTACTTCAGCGAGCCATTCGGTGAGTTGGGGTTCCATAGTATTAGGAAAATCAGGACACACAACTTCAAAACCTGATGCAGTCAACTTGTCAGCTAACCAACCGCGCCAGCAATTTCGCCCTTGTCCACCCCAACAATGGAAAATGAATGCTTTTTTATTTTTCATAGAACGTACACCTTGCAATATCAAAAGTTTACAAAAGCTTTAATTTGCCAAAAACCTTGTCAAGCTCTTTTTCATCACATGGACCTGCACCAAAACAGGTAACAGAACCAGGTTCCACTTGAGTATGGCCAGCATCATGAATTAATACACATGGAATATCTGCGTCCTTTGCCTTTTGGAAATATTCGATAAGTTCCTTTTCAGACTGAACTTTCAAGACCACCTTCATCTGGCCTTCCATTTCCCATTCGTGTGTAATTTCAGGATCTGACTTTGCAACTTTTTTATATGCAGAAAGCGATGCGTGACTGGATTGAGCGGCAAGTTTTCCCTTACCCATCTTAAGATCATTGCGAATGACGATTATTTGCTTGTACATGGATAACACTACTGTAAGAATTGTAATAAGGCTTTCTGCTCAGTTTATTCATACTTTTGATACTACACGATTTATGGCACCAAGTGTCGCATCAAGCACCGCGTGTGCAGTAGAAGCTCTTGAAATGCTGCCATTAATTGTCGCAGTCAGCGTCTCGTGATCTGACATATGAGAACGACCGTCTCTTAGACTGATCCAGGTTTTTGTTCTGGACCATCGAACAAATCCGTATTCTTTTGATGGTTCGGTTCTCATGGATTGAACATCACAATTAGCAAAGGAATATTTGGGATCCAAAGTAACAGTAATTTCGATCTTATCGTGGGCTTCGTCAACTTCTATTGATACGCCAGCTACAGACTCTAAATCAAGTTGACCCCACAGAGCATTCATTTTTGCTTCCAGCTTTTCAGGTTCTCCATTACCAAAAAGAACACGCAAAACACTGATAGTTGGAGCTCTGAAATTACTACCAATTTGTAAGGTGCTAGTAACTGGTTCCGTACATGCAGGTAATTCAAATGCAGAATGAGTAGAACTTGTTGTTAATGCACTTTGTTCGCCAGGCTCTTTGACACGGGCGCTTGAGTTTAGAGGAGTTGTAGAACCAGTTTGATGAGTAGGAGATCCATCCGAGGCTGTGGATCCGGCAACCCCATGTGTTTGTGATGGAGATGTAATAGATTCTGACGCATGAGAACTGGTTGTAGAAGAACTTGATTCACCGGCACATCCACAACCAAGAGCACTAGATAGTTTTTCTTTCAACGCCTTCAATAGTTCCAAAGCACGAGTTACAGATGTTACATGCTCGTCGATTGTTACTCCGATACGCTCATGGTCGCTGTGCCTCATCACACCGATGGTAACTGTACCCTCATCATCCCCAGTATCACATGATTCAGACTTGAGGGTCCCCTTTTTGAAAGATATGGATATTTCAACTCCAAAAACACCAGTACCGGTTGATTGGATATCAACATCAAGCAGCCTTGAATCAGAACTATTTTCAGTAAGCATTTCAATCAATGAGCGATAACGTTCAATAACATCTTCACTACCAACCCCAGAACAATTTTCTTTGCTAGGTGGATAAATTAGTTCAAATGTACCTATTGACTTAGATTCAACTTCAACAGATAAAACGCGTTCGGTCCAATTGGTGCATTTTGCCATTGGGATAAGAGAGACGACATGTGAAACCAATGAATATAGTGCTGAGAGTCTGGCATCTACAGAATCAGATAATGGGACAGAGTCATCTATCCTGCATATAACTGTTGATCCGGATAAAGTAAAACTGGGACAATTGCTGGCGAGCCCATCATAAAATGCATCACCATGGAATTCGACTCTGAGCTCAATTCCACCCTCAACTTGAGGAACAAGATCAACAGAAACAATC
The DNA here is from genome assembly GCA_018813505.1 of Microcaldota archaeon. GTDB lineage: Archaea > Micrarchaeota > Micrarchaeia > Anstonellales > Bilamarchaeaceae > Bilamarchaeum. The sequence goes on along the minus strand of JAHJBM010000005.1, from coordinate 7,507 downwards.
TTACCGTCGCTTTTAAGTGCAAGATCGATAAGGCTACGCATTGTTAATTCAATGGCAGTTGAAACTCGTTTTGCCATTCTTGATGGATATAAAATATCCAATGTTGGTTTAAGTGCACCTTCTCTTGCAGAGAACCCCTCAGACATTCTTGCATGAGTTAAATCTGGATTTGTAACACCAGCCCTAAAAGGATTCAATGCATCCGATAGGTTAACTTTCTTGGGTGGCTGAGGAAGTGTAATTAGCGATGAACCTGATTGAGATGAATGGCTGTGTTGCATAATGTTTATTAGGGGTCGGCAGTTTTATAAATAAATGTATCAAAAAATGCGAAACCATGGAAAACAGGATTTTTTAAATCTAGATCACTTATGTACCTGTATGTTACCTGAAAGTGAATTCCTTATCAGAATACTGGTAGCCGCAATAGTTGGTCTTGCAATAGGATTTACAAGGAGAAGAAAGGCAGCAGGAGTCAGGACATTTGGAATCATTTGCCTTGGATGTGCAATATTCACCATGATCTCACTAAGAGATGATTTCCAGACTGGAACAGCAGACCCATCACGCATAGTTTCACAGATAGTTACAGGTATCGGATTTCTTGGCCTTGGAGTAATATGGCATAATAGTAAAAATGAGGGAAAACCAATGGGGCTTACAACAGCAGCCACAGTGTGGACAACTGCCGCGATAGGCGTCCTTGTAGGGCTTGGGTCATGGACTGAGGCATTTAGTGCCGCATTGGTAACAATGGGAATAGTGTATTACAAAGAAGATGAACATAAACAACGCGCTAAAAAAGATAAATCCAAACAGCAGGATATGTTAGAAGAAATGTAATGGTAGTAATCCGCCACGTACTTCAATCTGCAATTCATAACTTCCAGTATTTTTTGTTTTTTATAAAATTCTTCTGTGCTTCGATTATATCCAAATAGAATGATTGCTCATCGCGGCGTATCATTCTTAGAATACGATCTGCAGTGGATGGACCAACCCCATAAGTTGAAAGTGCTATGAGTGCACGTTTCCCGTATGCTGAAACAAGCTTTGCACCGAATTCTATTTCACGAGTTGGTTTTCCTTCTTTATCAAGCAGACCAAGCTCGCTGCCATTGCATTTATGGCAGGTGATATTTTCAGGGGCACCGGCAAGATGCAGGAATCTTGTGGCATTGCAATTTATGCACATGAGACGAAGTGTTCGTGACAACGCATCTTCCTTAAATGCGGAAACGATTCTTTCGCGAGGTTCAAATGCACCTATAGCCTCACCTCCTGAAATCCGTTCAATGCCAACACTGGCAAAATAGCTTGTTTTTTCCCGTTTATCAACAACGAATGTTATCTCACCAGTTTTGAGTTTTTTCATGAGGTTTTCTGTTTTTTCAATATCAAAATATCTGAAAAATATCGAACGCATTGTTTCCTCATATACGGCAGAATTTCGCATCATGTGTATGAAACGGTTGCTCACATTCGCATCCACAGATAAAAGACCGAACATACGACCGACATGAAGGAATTTGAAACGGAGTAATGGGGAATTTTCAAGTGATGCTTCCAATGACCCGCGAACATCTTTTATCCTTAAGAAGATATCACGAAGATCATTCTCTTTCAAAGGAAATGGTAGTTTCACAAGAATGCGATATGGATCTGAAACCGCCCAAACACTTTCACCGATAATTTCCGAGAGTTTTTTTGAGAATATCCTTGCAAGTGCATTGTTTACACGACTGCCCATGCACGCATGCAAAATGACAAGGTCGTCCACCACTTCGAGAATAACCGTTTTGTCATCAGGCATTGGCGAAACATGCTTTTTCACAGAGCGCATCTTGCCGACTTCCTGTGCAACCTCAAAAGAAACTGGGATTTCCTCGCCGGTCCATGATGGAATCATTATGTTAGAACCTGCAGTAGGCTCTGCAAGCACTTCATCATCATTGATATCAATGACATGCCATGGTATGCCCCTTGAAAGGAAACTTGCACCAGGATCAAGATTCACAACAAACTCTTCATCAAGACTGGAGATGATTTTGTTTGAGGTTATGTCACGCATTGCAAAGCGTTTTGTTTTTGGAATGGTACTCAGGAAACTGTAATAATATTCACGCGCCCGCGGCTTTAGGTTTATCATGACTTCGGGGCCAGAATTTACCAATGATCCAGCAAGTGCTTTTTGCTCATCATAGTAAAGAATACCCTCGCTATAAAGCTGCAACGCAATCTTGCGCAGTTTCTCATAATCAATACCATATGCGTAGGATCTTGACAGGATGGAATGGATTTTTGAAAGAGGCAGTTTACCAAAGTCAAGGCAAAGGCCAACTAGTTGATGTGCAATGACATCATATGCACCCCGTTCAACATTTTTACCTTCAAGCCAGCCGTTGCGTGCAAATACGATTGTCACCTCGCTTTCGAGCAGGTCGTCAAAATCAGTACTGAATATGATGCCCTTTGGGATCTGTTTCAGGCTATGACCAGAACGACCAGTACGCTGTATAAGCCTGAAGACCTGATGAGGAGAACCGTATTGAATAGAAAGCGAAACATCACCAACATCGATACCGAGTTCGAGTGAAGAAGTACATAATATGGAATTCAGTTCACCACTCTTGAACCGGTCTTCTGTTGATATACGTACATCCTTTGAAAGTGAACCATGATGAACATCCACAGGTGCATTCAGTTTTTTCAGTGATGCGCCAAGTTCTTCTGCTGTGCTTCTTGTATTTACAAAAAGAAGAGAACGTTGATGTACGAGCAGGTCTTTAAGACGCTCGAGACGTTTCTCATTAGATTGAATGTACTCAACGCTTAGGTTCATTTCCCTGCCGCGTCCACTCTGACAAACCACATAGGGTCTTTCTCCAAATGCAAGTCTGGCCGCCTCGCGCTCGTCTGCAACTGTTGCGCTTATGGCGATCCGCTGGAATTTTGCGATCTCTTCTAATCTTTCAAGCCCAAGCGAAAGCTGCGCACCACGTTTGTTATCAAGGATATCGTGAATCTCATCGATTATTACAAATTCTATTTTTGTAAGATGCTGACGCATTACTCTACCCATCAAAAGAGCCTGTAGGGATTCCACCGTAGTAAGTAGGATTTTTGGTGGGTTGGTTCTGTGCTTGGTCCTATCAGACTGGGTGGTATCACCTGTCCTAATATCGTGTGAAATATCCAGTCGCTCACACCACCAGTTGAAACGCTGCTTGAGATCGCGGGAGAGTGCACGGAGAGGGGTTATGTACAATGCACAGATCCCACTTTCACGATCATGGATTTTTTCAAGTATGGGAAGAAGAGCACTCTCAGTTTTTCCAGAGCCAGTTGGAGCAAGTATAAGTACATTCTGACCACTAAGCACCTTGGGAATAGCAAGGTTCTGGATTGGAGTTAGTTCTCCGAATCGCTCTTTCACCAATTGGGTTACACTTGTCATGAATGTTACTGCTCCTGCAAAATCGTACTGTTAAGTATATACGTTGATAGATAAATAATTAGATGTATGGAAAGAGGTTAGAATTACCTGTCAAGAATCACAACACCGCGTTCTTCGCCACCATCATTAGATGACCTTTGTATATGCTATCCGTGTTCCGGAACTTCGATTCTTAATGGAACTCGATTATCTTTTTGGGGTTCCTCTCTCGGTGGAATAAATGGCATATCTGAAGGCATGGTAGGTAGTTTTTTGAATGGATTTCCTGGGAACATCCCACCATTTGGAAATGGTTTGCTTGCTCGGTCATTACCAGCAGAAAGACCACCAGACTTGGCAATATTAAGTTGTCCATAAAGAACTTTCATGATAATATAATGTAAGCCACTATTTTTAAATAGTTGTAACAGAACAGATATGCGAAGAATAGTATTTTATAAGATATTCTCATCCAAGTATACTTTGTCGACTTGGTAAATATAAAGCAACAAAAGGATAGGGGTAATTGACTGAGAAGATAAACAACATAGAGTTGATACTAATGACCGATATGGAAATTGAAGCTTTTAGAGAGGCAGGAAAAATAGCCTCGAAGATAAGGGAAGATAGCAAAAGAATGATAATGGCAGGCGAATCAAAACTGGATATTGTAGAGACTATAGAAAAAATGATAGAGGAAGAAGGAGCAAAACCTGCATTCCCTGTAAATATATCGATAAACGATATTGCAGCACATTATACGCCTGAAATCGATTCAACAGATAGTCTTGAGGATAGTGATCTGGTCAAGATAGACCTTGGGATCGATATTAATGGTGCACTTTCTGATACTGCTTATACTATTGATTTGAGCGATGCAAATGGCAAGCTTGTAAGTGCGGCAGAAGAGGCACTTGAAAATGCAATAAAAATGATAAAACCTGGAACAAAAGTTGGTGAAGTTGGAGAGGTCATAGAAAACACCATAAAAAAGTATGAATTTTTACCAATATCAAACCTTTCTGGCCATATGATAAAATCAAATGAGCTTCATGCAGGAGTGGAAATACCAAATATCAAGACAAACGATCCATATCAATTCAAAGAAGGAGATATATTTGCAGTAGAACCATTTGCAACAAATGGAACTGGCTATGTAGAAGATCTTGATGAGGTTGGCATTTTCTCGATCTATGCCCCATCAAAAATAAGAATGCGACAATCAAGAAAAATAATTGAATTTGTGATAAAAAATTATGGGATGCTTCCATTTGCAGAGCGCTGGGTAAGAAAGGAATTCAAATCAAAACTTCTCGTAAGCGTTGCGTTTAAGGAATTGCTTCAGAATCATTTCATAAGAGGATACCCTATATTAAGGGAAGTTAGCAGAGGATTAGTTTCCCAGGCCGAACATACCATATTGATTACTGCTGATGGATGCGAAGTCTTGACAAGATAAATATATAAGAAGTCTGCATCTGATAAGAAGACATAAGAGAAGAGACCAATTAAAAGATTCATCTTTCAATGGTCCATTGATCGAGACGTCCGATTGATCGTCGCAACGATCAATAGATCGTTGTTCTGATACTCCGGACAATTGGTCGATCAAACGGACGAAAATAGTAAGAAAGAGAATATAGTAGTAAAATACAGCGGGCTCGTGTGGCAACCTGGATAACCGACAGGGCTTCGAATGCCCTTTCCAAATGCGGAAGACACCCTGGTATACGGGTTCAAATCTGTTTCCAGTTTTGTTCTTTTGGTTTCTAGTTTCGTGTCTGGAAACCGGAAATATTATACTGGAAACCGTGACTTTCCCGTCGGGCCCGAATTTTCTTTTTTTAGGGTTTTGATACGTGTAAATAGTTAGTCCAAAATTATACAAATTAAATATTGAAAATCCAATAGTAAAAGAACTAATTATCCTCGATAATAAATTAACCCATGAACTTGCGAAACATCTTATAGACGTAAAAGAAAAAAGTACGACTTTGTTAGGTTAAAGGAAAAAGAAAAAATTATTTGAGAGTTTTCTGATAATTAGGTATTCTACGTGCAACCAGATCTTCAGCACTGGACACTAATTCGCGTGCAAATGAAATCGCCCCATCAACTATGCCCGCTAATTGAGAAGATACTGATGGAAATAGTTTTTTGCACTCGGCCACAAATCCTTGTGGATTATTAAATAGTAATGCAGGAAGAGATGGATCCATAAAACTACTCGGAATATCTACAGATTCTGAATCTACCCTCATCTGAGATAAAATTGGATCAACTGCATTTTGCATAGGAATGCCATCGATACTATGAACAATTGCATTAACTTTTATCCATGTTTGAGCAATGGCAAGAGCATGCATACCAGATATCAATGCACTTCTGACTCCAACGCTTGGTCCACCCCAAAGTTCGTGGCATGAGATAAGATCATCAGCTACTTGATTCAGGATACCATCTTGCATTCCAGCATTGACACCAGACCCATCATTAGATGCTAGGATCATCTGCCCGGCAAGTTGCTTGAATCGCATACCTGCCTGCTCTGCATGTGCATGACCTTCCAGTGCAAGTTGTGATGGAAGTAAGAAACCAAATACATCAGGATGTTCTGGAACAGCAATAAACGAGTTGTATGTTCTAGTAGAATCATCCCAGTACATCACTGCAGGAATATGCGTGGGGTGATTTCTGTTACCAGCAGTCAAAAAGCAAACAGTTGCAGGTATCTCAAGAGAATTTAATACTGCTGCAGCCAGTGCGGCAAACTCATAATGATTTGCAATATTGAATTCGAATACACCAAAAGTATCATTTCTGATTAAACGGGTTTTACCCCCTGCAATGGCTTCGGCAGTAGGAAGAGAATTTGAATCAGCTACGAATAATGGATTAAAAACAGGTTCGGATTTGGGCTTTTCAAATGGACCTACTGATACTCTTCTGGAATATCGTGCATCAACAGGATCAACGCGCTTAAGCTGACTGCCATCGACCATAAGATAATCCCAGCTATGTGGTCTTAATATATCGATGATTTGACCGATCAAAATTTCGTGATCTGCTTGTTTTGGATCCGGCATTCTCCTAAAAATATCCATAACTTTGATAAGATTGTCAATATTAGGACCATGACTTGCGGGGAACTGATCGCTTTGACGAGAGTCAAGAAAGCTGCTTATGTCACTTGTTTTTTCTGGAGGTAACATATATTGGAAGATGAATCTTTCTCTTTGAGGGCCATTGGCGGCCCATTCATGTAACGAATTACCAAAACCATTTCTTTTGAGTTTGTCTGTGGCCACCATAACAACATTACTGGCCAACTGATCAGAAGTAACAGACAGTCTCCTTACACTAAGAACTATTCCGCCTTGGTCACTAACTCTAGGACCAGTTCCTTTTCTCAAATCAAAATGTTTAATGCCCCCATTCATATGATAATCACCCACATACTACAATAATATTATGTTACAAAAGAGATAAAAGGATTGAGAATGGATTTCGCAATTCCATTATCCCAACTCTTGAAGATCAAAAATTAATTATAATAAAAAAATAACTAACCCCTACCTTGACCTGCGCTACCAACCTTAGTATACCATGGAAGCTCTTGTTTGATCATGCATTCTAATAATCTTCCATAGCGCTCAACTTCATGAGAAGAACTTCTAAAGCCTTCTGCAATGGTTCTTGTTGGATTGGCCATATGATTTGGTTTGTATCCAGCTAAGATTTGCATAAACACATCGGGCCTGCCTTCTAGTAAATGTTGCAAAGCGCCAGTAGTATAGAGGAATGGGTATAATGGTAGGTCTTCCCGGTCTGTTGCACCCCTGCCGTAAAGATATGGATCTGGCATATATGTATCTCGAGGGGCATTCCCAGGTGAGGATAGATTCTCTCTTACAACTGCATACAGCAACGCCATATTTATTGTATGGTAGAATTCCTGCACAAAGTGATTGATTGTTTCAACCTGGCTCCCCCAACCTTTAAGCGCATTTACGATATAGGGAGCGATTGTAGTGCGGATGTATTGCTGAACATGCTCATTAGTAGTTTGTG
>JAHJBM010000032.1 GCA_018813505.1 Microcaldota archaeon | reverse complement strand
TTGCCTTGTGTTGTCGTATCTCCTTTATGATATTGCTGAGTATGACCACCTTTTCTACGTCATCGTTGTATTCGCTACCTGGTTTTGGCCATTCTTGTTTTGTGATGCTCGTGATATCATCAGTTTTGCTTGCCTTACCGGCAAACAGTTCGTTATAAATTTCCTCGCTTATGTGCGGGGTGATTGGTGCGAGCAGTTTGATTGTGTTCAGGAGTACTGTGTTCAGTGTCCAGAGTGCGGCGCTCTTTGTTAGATGCGATTTACCCTCTTTATCTGCATATGTTCTATGTTTCACATACTCCAGATAATTGTCGCAGAAATCGTGCCAAAAGAACTGTTGTACTTTTGTGATTAGCGACTGGTATTCGTATCTATCCATGTGTTCTGTACATTCTTTTATGGTTGCATTCATACGTCCGAGTATCCATTTGTCAATGGTTGCGAGTTGTTTTGGTTGTTGCTCGTTGTCTGCATTGCCCAACCCTTCTATAAATCTTGTAGCATTCCACAATTTCGTAAGAAAGCTTTTTGCATATTTGATATCCTCATAACTGAATGGCCTGTCCTTTGCCATTGCACCGCTCATTGCTGCCCATTGTCTTATGGCATCTGTTGGATATTCCTTTAGCAATTCTGTGGGGGAAATGATATTGCCAATGCTCTTACTCATCTTTTTTCCGTCTGGCGCAAGCACGTTTCCGTTGAGCAATATTTCTTTGAATGGTGGTGTTTTTGTTAATGCAACGCCGCTTCTGTAAATAGTATAAAATGCCCAAGTCCTAACGATTTCTACGCCCTGTGGTCTTAATGTTGCAGGATAAAGTTTGGCCATCTTTTCTTTATCATCTGGCCATCCAGAAATTATCAATGGAGTGATACTGGAGTCGACCCAGCAGTCACATACGCTGGTTTCTGGAATCATTTCCTTTCCGCATTCACATTTCTTTGGTTTTGCTTTTTCAGCATAAAATGGCAATTCACTTTCATCTGCTGGTACTGTTTTTCCACATTCGCAATAATAAAATGGCAATGGAGTGCCGAATGCGCGTTGCCGTGAAATAACCCAATCCCATTCAGCTCCTTCAACCCAATCAATGAGGTAAGAGATGCCAAAATCAGGAATCCATTTTATGTTGTGTGCCATTTCCTTGATTGCTTTTGCAGTGGTGCGTATATCTGCAAACCATTGTAATGATGGTAACAATTCCACTGGTCGTTTGCATCTGTCATGGACTTTGTAAGTCTGATTGAGCTGTTCTTTTTTCACTATTTTTCCTTTTGCTTCAAGCATCTCAATTATCTTTTTTCTTGCATCTTCTACTTTCAGTCCGTTCAGCTCGCCTGCATTTTTCATCTTTCCATATTGGTCGATAGCCTCGTACAACGGGAGCTTGTGCCTGTGCATCCATACAACGTCCATTTTGTCTCCGAACGTACAAACCATCACAAGTCCTGATCCGAATTCCTTGTCAACTTCTTTGTCAGCAAATACTGGAACTTCTTTTCCTAATGGGGTTTTCACTTTCTTTCCTTTGAGAGCTGTGTAGCGCTCGTCTTCTGGGTTGAACAGGACTGCTTCGCATGCCACGAGCATTTCTGGTCTTGTTGTTGCGATAATAAGTTCTTCATTTTCTGGTCCTGTGAATTTGATATGATTTAGTGTTCCGTTTTTTGTTTCATCATCAAGTTCTGCCTTTGCAACTGCCGAAACACATCGTGGGCACCAGTAAACCGGATATTTGTCTCGATATACAAGTTTGTCCTTGTACATCATGATAAGCGAGAGCTGGACTTTCCTATGATATTCTGGTTCCATTGTCCGATATTCATAATCCCAGTCAGGACTGAATCCCATATCATTCATTTGTGCTTTCATTCTTGCAATCATTTCCTTTGTCCATTCCACGCATTTTTCCCTGAACTGTGGTGCAGGAAGTCTGCCATATTTCTTTTCCACTTTCACTTCTGTTGGAAAGCCCTGGCAATCCCAACCTTGAGGATAATAAACATTGAATCCCTGCATTCTTTTGTAGCGGGCTGCGAAATCGAAAAAAGAGTATGAGAGCACATGGCCCATGTGGAGTTCGCCGCTTGTGAATGGCGGAGGAGTATCAATCGAGTAAATCTCTTTTTTACTATCTTTACTATCAAACTGATAAATCTTGTCAGTTTCCCATTGTTTTTGCCATTTTTCCTCTATGGTTCTATCATATCTTTGTTGGAGCATAATGATTACCTTTTGTCAAATTATCTATAAGTTGATAGCGTTTATTGATTGGTAATCCCTATAAATGGTACATTCTCGTTAAAAAAAGGAAAGAATTTGGAAAGGCGATCATCTATCGTGCTGGTTTCTTCCTGCTGGTAATTCGAATGGTACTGCGAGTCCAGTCCTTACGCTCCAGCATCCCACAGCATAATCGCGGACATCGTTGACTACTTGCCTTGCCATCATAAGGAAGCCATAGACATAAGCCCTTAAATTTCCAAACAATCTGACTGACAATTCGCCTTGCGCGCCAAGAAATGGTCCCTGTTCATAGGCAGCAGAATTAAGATGTATCACAGGCCCTCCCCAGAAATTTATTCTTCCGTTCATGAAACTCTGTCCGTAATTTATCGGCAACACTGCCCTCGGTCTTTCATTTTCTCCCCAAAACACATGTGGGAATAATGTGAGTCTCCATATCCTGAATTTGATTCCAGTTCCAATTAGTACTCCGCCGTAATTTGATATCTCGTCAGGACTTGTATATGCTGAAAAAAGAGCGCGCTGTGTTCCGATATTTATATCTGCATTATCCACTGCAGTGTTTCTTCCATCTGTTGCCAATCTAATACTGGTGCTAAATCTAAGTTGGTCTGTTAATGGTGCGGAAAACGAAACTCCTGCTGTTCCTATTAGTCTTCCATTTGTTGCACCTGCTCCAACATTCACGGTTGCTCTTATCTGTGGTTGTGGTCCTTCTTCTGCATGTGCCTTTTTGGACATGGCAGCAAATCCAATAAATCCTGCTGCTGCAATTATTGCTATTTTTCTTGCCGTGCTTAATCGTGTTTGTCCGCATTCTCTGGTTTGCTGTTTTTGCATATCAAGCCCTCTACCAGCCCCAATTCTATGGTGTTTACTGGTCTTTAAAAATGAACTCGTTTGGACAGAAATGGCAATCTAACCTATTATGCTTATCAGATCCATCATACTATGTTTCAATACCCATCTTTCTTCTCATGTTTCAATTAACTGTCATATAGACACAAATTTAAACTTATCGCCACACTATTACTATCTAAATAGGGATAAAATGACAACCATATTCCATACTCCTGTGTTGACTACGAGTCATATGACTACAATACGTTCTCGAAATCATCATCGGAGATTAAAACCATCAAAAATATCTTTTGATGGGGGGCATTATCTAATCCATGAACCTATTGGAATTGGGAGTGCTGGGATTGTATATGGAGCTGATTTCATTAACCATGATCATTCTGACCCTGGAGTAAGGCTGGCATTAAAAATAATGCGGCGCGGTTCAACTGAAGCCGATACTGGAAGATTTTTAAACGAAATTATTCTTCTTAATAATCTGGATAGCGCACACATAACAAAAATGTTAGGGTGTGGAATCATATCAAATGAAGACTCTGGAGTTTATCGAGGTCTTTATTATATGGCAACTGAGTTTGTTGACGGTTGTGATCTTTATGATCTACTGAAACAACATCCAAAACTTCCACTTACCAGAACTCTTCTGATTGCTCATTCCATGTGTGATGCTCTGGGTCATGCCCATTCTCGCAAAATTATTCACAGGGATACAAACCCAAGAAATATTATGATTGCTGGAGGTCCTAAAAAAATTGCTGATGTGAAATTAATCGATTTTGGTATTGCATCACTATCAGAAATTGATGGATATGATATTGCAACAACGGCAGGAATTCATGCACCTACAAGAGTCGTGTGTGGGACGATTGGTTACCTGTCTCCAGAGCAAATCCGTGCCCGTGCCGCAAGTTCACCTGAGGATGTGTGGGCGTTGGGCATTTGTATGTATGGAATGTTGACTGGAAAATTGCCGTTTAGATGTGAGAACTTAATTGAATATTCGTTTGCAACACGGGGAGATCCAGTTCCAATCAGTGATCTTAATGATGATGTGCCTGCCGGATTCGCAAGAATAATTCACCAATGTATTAAACCTGATCCGGATGAAAGGCCACAATCAATGGAAGAATTGGATGGAATGCTCACTGACTGCGAAAGAGAAAAACAAATTTATCCTGTGGCATTTGGGAGTGTGATTGAAGAACCCGGATCAAATTCAGCTGGTCAAACCATAAGCATAAAACTAAGTAAATCAGATAAAAAATGGGTTGCGGCAATATCTGCGTTGTGTCTAGTATTGGGGACATTAATCGCTTTAGTTATGCATTCCTGTGAAAATCCTATATCGCAGTTAGATCAACCTAATGCGGTCATGCCAGTTAATATCGAACATGATGAATAGATTGAAGGATCAGTAACTTATTCTGTGTCATTATCATTGACGAGCCTCACTATTGGATTGAAATCAACTCATTTGCGTTCGTAACAAAAGCCGCACAAATATACATCAATTCGTTTGGGCAGAATAGTTACTCATCCATATGATGTTATATTTAGAAAAATGATATATTTAAATATATTCGTTTTCTAAATAGATCCATGGCAACAGTAACCGTGAGTATAGATGATGATGTCGAAAAGAGATTTCGTGAAGAAGTCTCTCAACACCTAGGTACTGGAAAAGGTACTATTGGTAAGGCAATAACTGAGGCTCTTCGTCTTTGGATAGAAAAAGTAAGTCAAGAAAAACTATCGAACGAGCTTAGAAAAATGATGGACTCAGGTTACGAAATGGGGAAAATGAACTATAAAAACCGAGCTGAACTATATGATCGAAAGTAAACTTCTGGATACAAATATTCTTGTTTACGCTTTTGATACGAGTGATAAAGTCAAACATGGAATTGCAAAAAAATTGCTTGAAACTTGCATTTCACGAAAAGAGCAATTTTATATCTCAACTCAAAATATCTCTGAGTTTTATCATGTAATAACTAAATATGTTGAAAATCCATTGCCAAAATCAGAGGCACGCGTGATTTGTGAGAAATTTATCTGTTTTTCAGGTTTTGTCAAATTATCTCCTACTAGTTATGCTCTTCTGGGAGCAATGAAAATCGATGAAAAGTTTAAAGTTGGATATTGGGATGCTCTTATTGCAGCAACTATGATTGAAAATGGCATCAATACTATAATAACTGAAAACAAAAAGGATTTTCAAAAAATCCCCGGGGTAATCATTTTAGATCCATTTAGCAAATAATTCGCATCCCGTCTTTTGCTGCAACTGTCTCAATACCGGTTTCATTCTTTATTCTTTCAGCTTGCTTCAAAGGTCCAGCCCTGAGCATTTTTATGCCCATATGGGTTATCACGCATTTCTTTGGTTTTGCTTTTTTCAGGATCTTTATTACATCTGCCGTTTCCAAATGGCCTTTGTACTTGTCAGGTTCGGGCTTTATGCAGTTCACTATAAGCAGGTCGCATCCTTCAAAACCTTTTTCAAGCCCATCAAAATATTCGGTATCTGTTATATGGCCAATGACTTTCTCATCCATGAAAAGCTTGAAACCGAATGCACTTTCCTCATCATGTTTCATTGCCATTGTTTCGATTTCAAACGATCCTTTTTCTGTTTTGAATGTTTTCTTTTCGCCATTAACCACGAGATACAATTCGCCTATTTTTGATTTGTGCCATGGGCTTACATAGTCTATGCTGTTCTTGTTGCATATGAATATCCCGCGTTTCTTTAATCCGTATGCGCTCATGCCTTCGATTAATACCATTGCATCGCTGTAATGGTCAAGGTGGCCGTGGGTCACTATCACTGCGTCAATGTCAAGCAGGCTCTGCCTTAGTTTAACAGAATGAACTAGTGCTCCAGGACCTGGATCGATATGTATGTTTGCAGAAGTCGAGTTTATTCTAAATCCTCCCGTTCCCCTTATTTGTTTTAGGAGGTTTATCCTTCCGCCGCCAGTTCCAAGGAATACGATTTCCATAGTGCATTAACCCGTTATCTAATTCACTAAGAACTTAATAATTATATCCTTCAGTTTATGAAATATTCTTCTTCATCTTGCAGAACATACACATATCTTCTGAACCTGGTTGGTTGCATGTTTTACATTTACTCATTTTTCCTGTATTTTTCTTTTTGCCGTATTTTCCTATCGTCTGTTCCATTATATTGGAATTTGTCATTTCAAAAAAACTATTTACAACCTTGAATTTTGTTCCAGGATATCTTTCTTCTGTCTCGTTCAGGAGCTTCCTCACATGACTTCTGAATGCAAAATGCGCATAAGGACAATCTGCCCTATCAAGTTTAATTCCTTTTAGCATTGCATAAATGGCAATCTCGCGTTCAGGAGTTCTTACAAGTGGTTTTATCCTTTTCACAAAATTTTCATTATCACTGTTTCTCCATATTCTCGAGGGTTCGTTTCTCATGATGTTCATCAAAAGCGTCTGTGCAATATCATCCACATTATGGCCAGTGGCAAGCTTGTTTGCACCTGTTTCTTTTGCCGCTTTGTTTAGCATGTACCTTCTTATCACACCACAATAGCTGCACGGGATTTCATTTTTTTGGTTTGCAATATCATCCATTGTTTTTCCTGCGGTTTCTTTGAATGAATAAACAACGTGTTCTATGCCGAGTTTTTCACATTCTCTTTTAGCAGTTTTGAGTGTGTTGTTTCTGTATCCTTTTATGCCCTCATCAATAGTAATTGCAACAAGTTTGATTGGCATGTTAATCTGTGCAAGTGAATGGAGAAGTACGCAGCTATCCTTTCCACCTGACAAACCGACAGCTACTTTGTCTCCTTTTTTAAGCATTCCAAATTCTCTTATGGTACGCCCCACTCTTTTATCAAACATCTCGATAAAATGTGTTTCACATAATAGTCTATTCGCATAATGCAGGAATATGGTGGCATTTTTACCACACGAACAAATATTATTACTTTTATTTTTGGTCACCATTTTATTTTATCCCCCGAAAACTACCTTTATTATTTCGACTTTATCATTTGCTTTAATTTCGCGGGTTTCTGGTGCAATTTTTCCATTGAGTTTGATCACTACCTCTTCGCGCCTAACTTTCAATTTGTAGAGGAGGTCTCCAAGCGTGCCTCTGAATTTCATTTTTTTCTTTTCATTATCAACAATTATCTCAGTCATTTCATTCCACTCTTCTTTGTCCTATTAAATCATATGGGAACTCTCGATTATTCATTATTCCATTTCCGATGGCAACCTGTCTTCTTAATTCTGTTAGTATCTCCGTCCATTTCTTTTTTGCGTTATCATTCGGATTCAGTGCCCATAATAAATGAGCTGCGCTTAATGGTGTTTTCATCTCTGCGCATGTTCTAATGGATTCTAACTCACAAGCAATTTTTGTCATGCGTTCTTCCATCCTACTAATCCATTTTTCAGTTGCTACTATCTGACTGTTACCCTCACTATCAACATTTGGATCAATTCCCAAGAATGTGTGTCCTTCATCAAAGCCGATAAATTTTTCAGGTTCTTTTAACAAAATCAATCCGAGTGCTCCTGGCTGTATCAATTCCCATCTCATTCTACTATCTTTTGTTCTTTCAATTTCAATAATCCCCAACGATCTTCCTGCTGATTTCGGGAACAATGTCTTAGTATGCCTGCTAACTTCTTTTCCATATTGATCTTCTCTTTCAGCTGTTACAGGTCTGAATCCTTTTTTTTCGAGTATGTGCAATACTAATTCGATCATGTCACTACCAATAGTTTTACATTCACCTGCTAAGTGGTGAATTGGTTTTGCTTTTTGTATTAACTGTATCAATGGTGCGAATTCTTGTTGCAATTCTGCTCTACTGAATGCATTGTTTATGGTCTTAAGAAAAATCACTCTGACATTATTTTTCCATTGTGCATAAGTGTCATCTTCGGTTGGGATGGCATTAATCCTCCTAAGTCGTGTTGCAACATTTATCAGACTTTTTATCTCCGGCATTTCATTCATTTTTTCCAACGTGTACAACATATTGGCAATATCAAAAATCGTTTTTTCTGCAGTTGCATCAATATCTTTAATGGCAAAACTTTTTCTTGTGATCCAGAATTCTACAAAATCCCCATTTCCCATCAATGGTCCGCCAAAACTATTGGTGTGCATTGAAATTCTGCGTCCTCCCAAAAGCGCATATAAAAAGTTGGCTGCAGGTGTTGGCTGGATTGCTATTGAAGCATCAAGCATGTTGATCTTACCCAGTTCCGTTGTTGCGATCTTCCCAACTTCTGGTTCCATTATCCGCATTCTTATTATGGCAGTTGTTCCATTGGTTGTTACGAGGTGCTGTCTAATCTCTTTTCTTTGTTTAACCATTGGTTCCACTCCTATATCAGAAGCTTCTGTGGTAAAAAGGGATTTAAAATAGATGTTTTATATCAGACGAACCAATACGATCAAAAAGTCGAAAGTCAAATAAACTATAGTGGATTATACTATTTATCTTACTTATAGGTGAATTTTCATGAAGATCGAAGCAGTATGGGCACGGGAAATTCTTGATTCAAGAGGCAATCCGACAATAGAAGTCGATGTTGTCACAGAAAATGCATTTGCAAGTGCGGCAGCACCTAGTGGTGCATCAACCGGAAAGCACGAGGCAGTGGAATTGCGTGATGGCGGGGATCGGTACATGGGGAAAGGCGTGTTGCGTGCGGTTGGCAGTGTCAATGGTGTAATTGCGCCGGCTATCATTGGTATGGATGTACACAAGCAAAAAGAAATTGACAATGCCATGATTGAACTTGATGGAACAAGCAACAAAAGCTCACTTGGAGCCAACGCAACTGTTGCAACTTCTATGGCTGTTCTGCGTGCTGCCGCGGCGTCAGATGGGAAGATGTTGCACAATTACCTTGGTGGGAGCCGCATTCCTCATGCAATGTTCAATATTGTAAATGGTGGTCTTCATGCAGGTAACAAGCTCGCGATACAGGAATTTATGATCGTTCCTGAGTCAGATTTGTTTTCGCACAGGTTGCAAATGGCAAGCGAAATATACCATACGCTTGGTAAACAACTTGTCAGAAAACTTGGCAAGTCTGCAAGAAATGTTGGTGATGAGGGTGGTTATGCCCCTCAGCTCGATAATACCTATAAAGTGCTGGATGAGATCGCTGCGGCAGTTGAAGAAGCCGGATATGGTGGTCACTGTTCATTTGCAATGGATGCAGCAGCATCATCTTTCTATGATGAAAATACCAAAAAATACAATATCGATGAAAAGGAACTTTCAGAATCAGAACTCACAGACTATTATGTTGATCTTGTGAAATCCTATCCGGTGAAAAGTATTGAGGATCCTTTTCACGAAGAGAGTTTTACTGCATTCGCTGGCCTGAGAAAGGACTTGCCCCAGCTTCAGGTAGTCGGTGATGACCTCGTAGTCACCAACGTTAATCGGCTCAAAAGAGCGATAAACGAAAAATCCATAAACACCCTTTTGCTCAAAGTCAATCAAATCGGTACTGTATCGGAGGCTATGGATGCCGTGCATATGTGTCGTAACAATGCCATGAATGTGGTTGTGAGCCATCGTTCCGGTGAGACGGAAGACTGCTTTATTGCAGACTTTTGCGTTGGCATAGATGCCGGACAGATAAAAACAGGTGCTCCTGCGAGGGGGGAACGCACATCCAAATACAACCAACTTCTCAGAATCGAGGAACGGCTCCTGGCTGAGGTCAAATCGTAATGGTGTGGAGTCTCCTGATCAACGTATGGCTGATGTCTGGATTTCTTAGCACGAAAGGTTAAAAGGATTATCTCTTTATCATCTATATATTGGAGATCCCATTTCCAGGATCAATTGAACAAAGCAATCGTTCAATGGTGTCGTGATCATACAGTGATCACGAGTATGCTCAGAAACGATTTGTCGTTTCTGACATCTACAGAACGTTACGACGTTCTGTTGGACAGTGAGGGAAGTTTACTTCCCTTGATAGTTTAATCTAAGTTTAACATTCACGTGAATTATATGGTAGACAGGAAATCAAATCCCACAGATGCAAAAACTTATTATCAGATGGGCAATGATTATTATGAAAAAGGGGATTACGATAAGGCAATCGAAAATTACAATATGGCAATCCTTCTCAATCCCGTGTTCTCAGAGGCGTATTTCAATCGGGCGCTTTCCTATTATCAGCTGAAAAATTTCGACAAATCCATAGCAGATTATACAAAATCCATGGAACTTGATCCGCAAAACCCTATCATATATAATAATCGTGGTGATGCGTTCTATCGCAAACAAGATTTCCAGAGTGCAGTAAAAGATTATGATCGTGCTATCAGTTTTAATCCAAATTATCTGAAAGCATTCTATAATCGTGGTCTCTCATACGCTTCCATTGAAGAATATGAAAAAGCTGTAGAAGATTTCACAAAGGTCATAAAACTCAAAGCTGATTTTGCAGAGGCATATCATCTCAGAGGCCTTGCATATGAATATGCCGGTTCCATATCTGAAGCCATTGTTGATTATGAGAAAGCGCTTGAGCTTAATCCAGAACTTACCGAAGCAAAGACTCATCTGAATAGTGCAAAAGCCAAAAAGGATCAAGGTGGCAAAGGTGGTGGTGAGGGTGGTACAAGCGACATAAAAATGCTTACAAAACCAAACATGACCTTTGAAGATGTCGCTGGCATGAAAAAGATGAAGGCAGAGATCCGGGAGGCAGTAGTTTATCCAATGACAAATCCTGACCTCGCCCGCAAATACGGAAAACTTGGTGGCGGTGGTATATTGATGTATGGTCCTCCTGGTTGCGGTAAAACTTTCATTGTGAAGGCTGCTGCCGGTGAATGTCATGCAGGATTCATAAACGCAAAACTATCGGATTTGCTTGACATGTATGTTGGTAACACAGAAAAGAATATTCATAAGGTGTTCGAGCTTGCAAGAAAAAATACCCCCTGCATCCTGTTTTTTGATGAAGTTGATGCCATAGGTGGAAGAAGAGATCAGGGTGAAGGTCAGCAGTATATGAAAATGGCCGTGAATCAGATGCTCTATGAAATTGATGGTGTGGAAGCCAATAATCAAAATGTTCTTATTATTGCAGCGACCAACGCCCCGTGGGATGTAGATCCGGCTCTTAGAAGATCTGGTCGTTTCAGCAAAACAATATTTGTTCCTGAACCTGATTACACGTCATCAGTTGCGATCCTTAAAATGCATGCAAAAAGAAGGCCATTAGCCCCACTTATTCCATTCTGGTTCCTTGCCTTTGCAACCAGTGGTTATGCTTCTGCAGATCTGAAAGATATTGTTGATCAGGCTGCCACTATTCCGTGGAGAGAAGCCTTTATGAGAATCCAAAAGAAGGCTGAAGAGCTTATGACAAAGGGAATGACTAAGGAACAGGCCGAAGAGCTTGCAAAAAAACAGGTAAAAGAAAGGACCATAACTCTTGGTGATTTTACTACTGCCATAGACAAGAAACGTTCATCACTTCCTCCATGGTATGAACAGGCCAAGAAACAGATTGGTAAACAAGAAGAAGTTACAATAATCGATGGCAAGGAACATAAGAAAGTGACGGATAGTAAGATGGGCCCTGGTGAAAAAGAAGCATTCAAGGATCTTCTTGATAAAATAAACAACCGGAGTCAATGGTATGTCAAGCTTATACTGAAGATTAAGAAAGCATTCTTTATCGGTATATTGCGTGTCGTGGTTTTCATAACAGAAAGTGGCCGTATGAAATGAAGTCTGGAACATGCCATTATATACTCGTTTTCAAACATGTGGGTATTATAAAATTTGAGTCTGATCTTTTATAGGTTCAATGATTTTAGCCGATTTAATAATCCTAGCAATATCAATGCTCGTCCTTTCAAATTCAGCATCTTTAGTTGTGCAAAGTTCGTTAAAGCTTTCAAGTTATTTCAATATCAGTCAGATTGCAATCGGATTTTTGTTAATTGCCATTTCCACAAGCCTTCCAGAACTTTCACTTTCAGTAACATCATCCATTGCCGGTGAAGGTGCACTATCTGCCGGCGACGTGTTTGGTTCAAATACTGCAAACATACTGCTAATTCTCGGCATCGGCGCTTTTTTTTATAATGGCATAAAAATCAGCGAGAAGAATCTACGGGAGATAGGAATTATTTTACTTCTGACAACTCTTATCTCAGTCTACATAATATATAGCAGCGCTATAGAAAAAAGAGGGCTGGGGTTTTTTGAGGGTATCATATTGCTCTCCATTTTTGCAGTATATGTGTATGGCAAATTAAAGAAGAAGAACCATCTGGAAGAAGGATATAATGGCGAGACAATAACAAAAAAAATGGCTTTGAATGCTTTTGTTATGTTTTGTTCCGGTGTAATAGCCATAATAATTTCATCTGCGTTTGTTGTAAGTTCGGCAATATCCATATCTGAATTTTTTGGCATTGCCCATAGTTTTATCGGTGCAACTATAATCGCAATAGGAACGTCATTACCAGAGCTCAGTACTACCATATATGCTCTAAAAAATAAGCATTATGGGATCGTACTTGGTAATATCGCCGGAAGCAATATCACAAATCTCGGGCTTGTTTTTGGCGTTGCTCTTTCAATAAATCCCATCATGCTTCATCTCCCTGTCTTCATTGCAACCTTGCTTTTTGCAGTTGCTGCAAATACGATATTGTTTTATGCGGCTGCGGTAAACAAGGGCATCGGGCGCATTGCAGGAGCGATTTTTCTTCTTATATTCATTGTTTACCTCATCACGATATTCGGGTTGCAGTTAAACGAACTCGCGCCGATAATTTGATTATTGTCTGCCAATAAGATAAGAATAAGCAAGAAGCGATGAACTGCAGGTAGAAGTTAACCGCCTAAAGTAAAACCATGGCAGCTGACGCAGCACAAGCATAACATTAGTCTGCGTCTGATAAGAAAACAGAAGAGAAGCGATGAACTGCAGGTAGAAGTTAACCGCCTAA
>JAHJBM010000031.1 GCA_018813505.1 Microcaldota archaeon | reverse complement strand
CAAACCTTCACAAGAGGCACTCAAGTTGCTAAAAGCCGCAGGCATGGAATATGTGGTGATAGACCACCACCCTTATGATGGCACTGCACCGGAAAATACACTCAGTCCCTTCCTTGTTTCTGAAGATGCATCAAAATATACTGCAGGATATCTTTGCTGCGAAATAGCTCATCTGTGCGGAATGGAAAAAGAACGAGCACTCGAACTTACGCGCATCGCATTTGCAGGAGATAAAAGCAAGCTGCTGCCATTGGATACTGAAGATAGGAAAAAAGCACTGGTGCTGGATTTCCTTTCTGCACATATTTCCTTTGGTAATAATCTGGATTTTTACAAGAACGTGATGTCAAAAAGCGAATTGTTCACTTCCATTGCGACCCAAGCAGATGAAACCATAGAGGAAGCGGCTAAAAAAGCATTAAGCAATTCAAAAGAACACGAAAAAGGCGATCTGAAAGTGGTGACGTTCTCACTCGAAAACATCGCGAAAAAAGGAGAATGGCCACCATCAAGCAAGATAACCACAAGGATTTTTGAAAGATTTATGGATGGGAAACCAGTGGTGTGTATTGGATATACTGATAGATCTATCATCATGAGGATAAATGATAGCGCTGCAGAAAAAGGACTTGGTGCAAATAAGATTGCAGCAAAGGTCTTGGAAACCATGGGCGATTTTGTAGAAGGCGGTGGTGGACATGTCAAAGCTGGAGCCATAAGAGTAAAGCCAGGATTTGTAAAAGAAGTTTTGAGTGAGATATTGAGAATCATTGAAAACTAGAGTTAAAAAGGATATCCCACATTTTACTAATTTTAGTAACATTTATAAACAGTTTCTGGCATATTATATATACATCAAAAACTGTGTAGTGGTATTGATATGGCTCGAAATTATTATGATGTTTTGGGAATTGCTAGGGGAGCTAGTGATACTGAGATAAAAAAAGCATATCGAAAACTAGCCTTGAAATACCATCCTGACAGAAATCCGGGAGATAATGAAGCAGAGGAAAAATTTAAGGAAGCCGGAGTAGCTTTTCAATGTCTTAGCGATCCTCAAAAAAGAGCGTTTTATGATAGATATAGTATTGACCCTGATACTCCAGAGGGCCAAAGTATTAGAGAGCATTCGGATCCATTTGACATTTATAGTGCTGG
Source organism: Microcaldota archaeon (assembly GCA_018813505.1). GTDB lineage: Archaea > Micrarchaeota > Micrarchaeia > Anstonellales > Bilamarchaeaceae > Bilamarchaeum. The sequence goes on along the minus strand of JAHJBM010000031.1, from coordinate 30,422 downwards.
AGGAATAGGACCAGATTTTGGGATGAGTGGATACCGAGGTCCAGCTGATTTTGTAGATGCTTTTAACAGAGCATGTCAATGGTCAAGCGTTGCTGATATATTCCAAGGATTTGTAAATGGGGTTCACGGTAGAAAACGACCTGATTCAGAACGTACACTACGTGAAGAGCAGGATGCCGCAGAATCGGTTGGATGGCCAAAAAGCAAGGCAAACCCAGACGGAACGGAAATTTCAAATCACAGATTAAACAGGTTATTTGAACTACGTAACGCTGATAAGTTGCTTCAAATCGCAAGGGACACCACAAATACAGTAAAAACCCAAATTAGTGCATGGAAATATGCAATAGCAGCTCTTAAAGATCTAGGTAAGGGAGATGTTTTAGAACATTTGATAAGTGCAAATGAACTCCCGCCAAAAATGATTGCGATGGCTGAAAACGCAACAATTCAAGTGCATATTAAGAGCGGTAATAAAGACAGACTGATTGAATTGCTTGAAAGCGAACAGACTACAGATGATATGGCTGAAATAATATGTACAGGACTTGTAGATATTGCTTATAGGGAAAAAGACACTGGAACGCTTGTTACTATTGTCGAAGGATCAGATGGTAGATTAAACGAACATGCACAAAAAACATTAGTAGACGTAATAAGAACCGCGATTTTTAGCATTGATGATCTACCAAAACTAGCAGCTATTGATGGTAATGAAGCAGTATCTGATAAAGCCAGAGGGCATGCAAGGGGAATACATGCAAGATTGAGATACGAGTATTATAGGGAAAATACAGATGATGAAAAAGCAGGAAGTGAACTGCTTCAGATTGCATTGGATACCAGTCTCCCTATTTATTACCGTAGCGAGCGGATATATGCAGGAACAGAAGCAGCCAAATTATACAGAAAAGAAAAATCGCAGATTGCCGATGCTGCGATAGTTCGAATGTATCTTGCATATAAGAAACGAGAACTTCCAACAGATACAACTTATGGGAATATGTATAGTGAGATTTATGATGCAATAAAAGAAAAAGGACTTGGAGAACAGATAGCCAACCAACAGCTAGAACAGAAAGAATTCAAAGATGCTATAGAAACAGCATTGAAGTTTATGGATGAAAACGAGGCAAGAGACAGTATAATACGAAAAGGAGTTGACGAACTCGTTGCAGCAAATCAAAAAAGTGAATTGAGGAGATTCTTGAACGAACTTAAAATTAGATATAAATCAGAACTATATAACCATATCCGAGCATGTTTATCCGGAAAACAAGTATTGCAACAACCAGCTGCTTCAGGTATTGATAGTGCCATGGGAACTTCTGATATAGGTATGGCTTCAGGAGATCGAAGAAGGGCATTTGAAAAAAGTAGAAAACCTACAGGAGAAACCAGTACTCAAACAGGAATAAGAAGAGGCATTAACCACACATCATAAACTATATATTAACATCCGATTATACCTCTTATTATCTATTCTAATTCACAAGAGGGAATAACATGAAAGTTGCAATAAGCGGATTCGGACGAATAGGGAAATCATTCCTTAAGGCTGCCATAAAGCAGGGTGCGCTTGGTAAGGATTTCGAAGTTGTTGCCATCAACACAAGAAGCCCTGTCGAAAACCACGTTCATCTTTTCAAATATGATTCTGTTTACGGACGCTTTGATGGAGATGTGAAGGAAAAGAACGGAAATCTCTCCATAGACGGATATATAATAAAATGGATTAATGAAACTGATCCAGAAAAACTCCCTTGGAAGGAACTAGGTGTTGATATTGTAATCGAATCAAGTGGGCAGTTCAGGTCAAGAGCAGATTGTGAAAAACACCTGAAAGCAGGTGCAAAAAAAGTATTGGTTTCTGCACCAGGTAAGGAAGTGGATGCTACAATTGTACCTGGAGTGAATGAACAAGTATATGAAAAAGATATGACAATATTATCACTTGCATCGTGCACTACGAATTGTCTTGCACCAGTAATTAAAATCATAGAAGAAAAATTCGGAATAGAAAGCGGATTCCTAAGCACCATTCATGCATATACAAATGATCAGAATATTGTTGATGGAAGCCATAAAGATTTGAGAAGAGCAAGAGCAGGTGCAATGAACATCATACCAACGAGTACAGGTGCAGCAAAGGCAATAGGAGAAGTACTTCCATCGGTTGCGGGAAAATTAGATGGCATTTCTTTTAGGGTTCCTGTACCAGACGGTTCTATGAATGATATGACACTATTATTGTGTAAAGAAGCGACTGCAAAAGAGATTAATGAGGCATTGAAATATGCAGCAGAAGGAGAACTCAAAGGAATAATGGGATATACAGAAGAACAGATTGTTTCCACAGATGTCATAGGTACAACAGAATCCGGTATTGTGGATGGTAGTCTTACAAAAGCGAATGGAAAGCTTGTGAAAATATTTGCATGGTATGACAATGAATTTGGATATTCGAACAGGCTTGTTGATTTTGTAAAGATACTTTCTAAAGGTTAGAAAACACCAAATCGGCACCCAATAGTCAAGAACCCGAGACTGGCAAGAGTTTATAAAGTTTTTTGGAGTGGTATACCCATGGCAGTAGGACTTGAAGTTTTGGCTTCTAACATTGCATCGTTTCTTACAGGGATTGCACCTGTGATCTCAATTATACTGATAGTACTGGGAGGTATAGCTTATGGCCTTTCCCAGACACAACCTGCTGAAATGCGTGGAAAATGGCAGACTGCAGCTATTGGAATGGTTATTGGCGGTATGGTCATAGCTGCGATTGCAGGAGCTGCAAACATTATACAGGAACAATCCGCAGGATTGCTTAAACCGATTTAAATTTTTCTTTTATGTTTTACTTTTGTATTGTAAATTTGTTTTTATTCTATAATTAATCTACCACTAGTCTTATTTCCGCGGAAATGAACTGTCTCTAAGTATATAAATAACGAAAATCCCATATCCCTTAGTATATACTATAACTATATGTATATACTTAGGGGGAATGACCCGGAGCAAGAGTTTATGAAAAACACGGAAGTGAATTTGGAAGATGAGGGATTTGAGGAGTTGGAAACCGGAAAAGGTGGAAGCGAACCTGCAAATGCTGCAGGCGGAGCAGGAAATAGACCAGATTTTCGGATAGTGCAAACAGATAGGGACAAGGAAGGGAAGGCGATTTATACTAATGTAGGAGGAATGTGGAAAAATGTCTCCAAGAATGGAAATGAATTCTATACATTGAAAATCGGGCAATTGAAACTGTTGGTTTTTGCAAATGATAAGAAATAACTACAAGACTCGAGACACATGACACCGGATGATGGGGAACCGGAAACCGGTGAGTTGTGTAGTGAGATATGATATTGATAGATGGAATATGGCTGGAAATCCATATTGAGAATAGAGGTTGATTTTGATGGCTGATGATAAAAAGAAATATTACAAGGATTTGGAAGATTTGCCAGGAATAGGGGAAGTAACTGCAGAAAAATTAAGAGCAGCAGGATATGGTGAATTTTCTGCATTGGCTGCAGCAGCTCCACATGATTTAGCAGAAACTGCAGGGATGGGAGTAGAGTCTGCAAAAAAAGCAATTGAAGCTGCAAAAACAATGGTGGAGATCGGATTTGAGAGTGCGGATGTTGTACTGGAAAGAAGGAAAAATATTGCAAAGATAAAGACGGGATCTGATGCATTGGACGAACTTTTGGGAGGCGGAGTCGAGACTATGGCCATCACAGAAATGTACGGTAAATTCTCGAGTGGAAAAAGTCAGCTTGGCTTCCAGCTCACAGTAAATGCACAAAAATCTCCAGAAGAAGGAGGACTTGGGGGTGGGGTATTATTTATTGATACTGAAGCCACATTTAGACCTGAGAGAATAGTACAACTTGCAGAAGCACAGGGAATGGATCCGCAACAGGTTCTAAAAAATATACATATAGCAAGGGCAGAGAATACTGATCACCAGATCATACTTGCAGAGAGGGCCGGTGAACTGATAGAAAACCATAACATCAAATTGATTGTAGTGGATTCTCTGACATCCCAATTCAGGGCAGAGTATCTGGGAAGAGGGGCACTTGGAGAAAGGCAACAGAAACTCAATAAACATGTGCATATGCTACAGAAACTCGCGGAAAAATATAATGTGGCAGTATATATTACAAATCAGGTGATGGATAATCCGGGAATTTTGTTTGGTGACCCGACAACGCCAATAGGCGGACATATTTTAGCGCATTCTAGTACATACAGATTGTACGTCAGAAAAAGCAAAGAAGATAAAAGAATAGCAAGATTGGTAGATTCTCCAAACCTGCCTGAAGGAGAAGCGGTGTTTAGGGTAACGCCCAAAGGGCTTACTGATTGACTCTTTTTTCTTTTTAGTTGTGACATACTCCCCGCCCTAAAGGACGGGGCTTCTTGTTTCATTGAGACTACTAATGTAATCATCTCCACAAGCATTAGTTTCCCTGTGCCCCAGGGTACCTCGGATGAGTATATTTCTCTGTTTGACGCTTTGCGTCAAATCTAAACATTTTGCTCTGCGCAAAATGTTTACTGCAGCATTATGATCCCTGTGCATGGATGCCCCACAGGAACATTTATACCACCTTTCTGCAAGTTTTTTCTTTTGTATAAGACCGCAGCTGCTGCACTTTTGGGAAGTGTAGGCAGGATTCACTAATACAACTTCAGAACCAGCTTCCTCCGCTTTGTATCTGAGCATATTAGCAAACTCTGCCCACGGCAGGGAACCGCTGTTCCCTGCGCACCATGTTCGTTGCGACGAACATGATTGACTGCAATCTAATACATGTTTTGCAAGGAATCCTTTTCTAGACAGCCCAGAAACATTAAGGTTTTCCATAGCAATAATGGAATAATTTTCTGCTAATTTTCTTGATGTTTTATGAAGAAAATCACTTCTCTTGTTTACAAGTTTTTCATAAGTGATTGCAACTTTTAGCCTGGCTTTTCTTCTGTTTTTAGAACCTTTTTTCTTGTTTGAAAGTTTTTTTTGCGTTTTTTTAAGTTTTTCTTCTGCTTTTTTTAAGTGTCTTGGATTTTCTATGATCGTTCCATCACTTAAATAACCAAGGTTTTCTATACCTAGATCTATTCCTACCTTGGCTCCTTTATTCTTCTTTGGTTCTGTTGTTTCGATTTCAGTTGTAAATATTGCAAAATATTTTCCTGAAGGAGTTTTCTTTATTGTCAGAGTTTTGATGTTTCCTTGCATTTCTCTGTGCATTTTGAGATTTATTTCTCCAATACCGGATAGATACAAATTTTGATTATTTAATCTAAAACCAAACTGAGGATAAGTAAATGATTTGATTCTGTCTATGGATTTGAATCTTGGAAACCCCACCTTTTTTCCAAGTTTCTTTTTTGCAAGCATTCCTCTGATTGATTTGTATAATCTGTCGGCTACGTTTTGTGCTAATTGAGAGAATATATTAGTTTGTTTTGTTAAGAGATAGAGCTGTTTTCTTGTTGGAAATTCGCCTGTTTCTTCATAATGCTTCTTTATATTCTCAAGAAGAAAATTCCGGAGATTTTTGCATTCATAGAAATGGTTGTTTAGCTGTTGCTGGTGTACTTTGGAAGGATATAATCTGTATCTCCAGCTTCTCATCATCCCCATAAAGGAATTACTAGAAAATGTTATTTATATACTTAGAGACAGTGCATTTCCTAGGACTGGTACTAAAGATATTATTGTGGCCAATTCATCCTTGCCCTAAAGGACAAGGATTTCTTGGCTGTCATGAGGAACTACTGCTTTTTAATAGAATGGCTCACGAGGATCTTGCCAGAATGGCAGGCTGACGCCTTTTTGTTCTAATAACATCACTATGTCTGATGCTTTTCTTCTAGTTTCATCAGACCCGCACCCTCCTGAAACGGTCACTGCAACAAGCAAAACGGAAACCCAGTGGGATGAGCTGCCCCACATAATATATTCTGCTGCACGCGGGTTTGCACCTTCATCTAATGCCCGTTTCACTGCATCAACATCAGATCGATCAACCGCAGCAATCAAATCTCGATTAAGTTCTGCTTGTTTTAAGGTTGCTGCTCGGTCAACATTCAAACCATAATACTCAATGAGATGCATGGCGTTTTTGACTTGACCGGATCTTACAAACCCCTTGAGTGCACGATCTGGATCGAAAATAAGATCTGGTTTTATCATCCACTTTGGAACGAAATCGGGAACCGATTTCCCAGTTTGACCGCCCCTAGTTGCTTGATGTGTGTGTGTTGTTTGTTTCATATTGATTCACCTAAGAAAATATATGGGAACAATATCGTATAGAACCGTTTAAAAACACAAATGCTTGCAAGCTTAGAATAGGATGAAACATGGAATTCGATAGATCTGACAAGGTACTGACCATTGGCAATTTACTTGCACTGCTTATTGTAGTTGTATTCGGATATGGCTTTGCTACATTAGTATGGACATATTTCATAGAAAGCATAATCATTGGATTTTTTCATTTCCTGAAGCTTATTGTTGGTGTAACAAAGAAGAATAAAACTCCTAAACTCAAGACAGCTAACCCACAGATCACTAACCCCAATACAAACGAGCTCGAAACCACTAAAAAGATTCCTTCAAAATCCGAAACTCAAAACCCGAGACTATCAGTTTTGTGGTCTCCCATAGTTTTCGCAATCCATTATGGGATGTTCCACATAGGTGTTGTCATTTTCCTATTGACCCTACCATGGTTCAGCATTGGAATGAGTGCACTACCATCAGTTGCACTTATTTCATGGATATTTATCAGCATGCACGGCTGCTTGTTTTATGAAAATGTATGGAAACGGAAATGGAGCGTTCCGTCAGGGATAAGGGCAGCAAAACTGCAATTTGCAGAACCATATTCAAAAGTGGTGCCAATTTATCTTGCAATAATAATTGCGGGGATTGTACTTTTTTCTGACGTGCAACAGAGTGTGGTGAATATCATGATTATTATGGTTGCTAAAACCATGGCAGATGTATATATACATAGAAGAAACGAATGATACCGCAGATGCCCTAACCAGAGATCAGGATCATATTTTGTCGATTTTTGTTTCTCCATTGTTTTCCTTATCTCTAACAAGACGATAACTTGACGCAAAATCTGAACCCATAAACGCGTCATCGTGGGTTATCACAAATGTCTGCTTCACTACTTCAGGCACTTTGAATTGTAATGCAGATGAAAGAAGTTCAACTGCTTCTGAATCAAGATTGTGAGTAGGTTCATCAAGTACTAGCCAGCTCAACCTAGGAGTTAGGATCATGGCAAGGCTAACGCGAAGAGTAAGTGCAGCAGTTGCTCGTTCACCACCACTGGCGATCGTTTCAAGAGATTTCCAACCATTGCCATCGTGTATTTCAAAAAGATAATCTTTCTCATTGGCTGAAAGCCTAAGGGCGCGATAATTCTTATATGGATAAAACATAGGCCATAGTTCATTCATTGCATTGCTTATGGCATCCACAAGACCCATTCGCATATCTGTTTGTGCCTCAAGAAGAGCAGTTTTGTAGATTATGAGCTGTTCCTCAAGTATTGCCATATCTTGCATATCAGATCCTATTTTTTCCAGTTTTGAGATTTCGGCTACAAGTGTACTGACTGAATCTCTAAGCATTTTGAGTTGAGATCCCAAAGATTGTTTTTGTGAAGAAAGCCGTTCAAGTGCCAGCTTCAACTGATCATCCTTTGTCCGAAGTGATTCAAAAACAGAATCATCAAATGATATGCTGGAAAGTTTTTCTTTTAATGATGTGAGATTTGCTTTAAGTGATGCGTACTCTTTCTTTTTCCTTAGGATGATTTCGAGTTTATTTAACTCTATTCTAAGCCGCTCGGTTTCTGATGAGATGATTTCGATAGTATTTGAAAGCTTGTGTTTTTCCTTTGTTGATTCAGACATTTTGAGTTCAGTTTCGGATTTTCGGTTTTGTAAGGACGGCATATCAGTGCTTTCTTTTTCAAGCAAACTAAGACGATTTGAAATTATCGAGATATTCTGGAGTTTTGATTTTAGTAGTGTGGATGATTCCCGTTCTTTTACAATAAGAGTTACTAGTTCTGCAATACGAGATTTGTTTTTTGAAATTTGTTCTTTTTTGTCAGATTTCAGATGAGAAACAGTGTGATCATTAAGAGCAGAGGAACATAGTGGGCAATTAGAGATTCCGGGTTTCAACTTATCAAGAAGTTCTAGAGTTTCGTTGGTTACTGATTCAAGAGATTTTTGTTCTGCTTGTAATGAAACAAGAGAATGTTCTGTATTTTTTTGCTGTTCAATGAGTTGGTCAGCAGTCATGTCACCAAGTATGAGGGTAAGTTCTTTTTTCGCTTGCTCTATGTTCTTGACAGTAATTTCGTGCCTGCGTATTTCCGATGAGATCGCACCGATTTCTGATGAAAAGGTTGATAGTTGGGCATCTATCGATTTCGTCGATGTTTGAAATGAAGAACGTTGTTCTGATTTTATCTTTAGTTCCTGACTTAATTTAGTATGAATAGCATCTGCTTCTGTGTGACCTGCGAGTTCATGCTCCAATGAGGAGACCTGTGCATTAAGAGCAATGGATTCTTTTTCAAGTTTTATGAACTCGTCGCGCTTTTTCTGCATCTCAGTGAACTGAGTAGAGATGCCTTTGTGTTCTGAGGTTTGCTTTTCATGTTCCGCGCATGCCAAGGAAAATTGTTTTTCAAAATTAGTGAGTTCCTCTTTTTGAAGTTCGTGCTTTTATTTCATTTCATCAAGAGCAGTACGATCGAAATGCTGTTCAATGGCTTGCCTTTTTGATTTTATTCGACCAATCACGCTTACTGCATTTGATCTGGCAGTTTCAAATTTGTCCAGACCAAGAAGACCATCGATTTCTTGTTTTCTTCGCCTTGGATCCAGATTAAGGAAATAATCGATATTGTTTTGCTCTGAATAAATGGCACGAGTGAAAAGATCATAATCCATTGAGATCAAATGCTCGATATATGAAGTAACGGCTGTAGTGCCATCTTCTATCATCGCCTTATTTTTGAATAATTTTGCACCGGTAGAAGTTGAACTTTTGCCGCGCTCTAATATCCGCTCTATAGTATAGGTATCTGATTCCCAGGAAAATCCTAATATTATCTTTGCATTTGATTCGTTAAGACGGATTAGGTTTCCCAGCTTTAGTTTTCTCCTTTCAAGTGCAGGAAAGGTACCGAAAAGTGCAAAACTTATGGCCTCGAGCACGCTAGATTTACCACTGCCCATCATACCGACGAGAAGATTTGTGCCCTTACGAAATTCCAGTCGAGTATCGGCATGCGAACGCCAGTTTACAAGACGGATTGATGAGATCATAGGAAGTTATATTTGGTGAGAAAGAGATAAAAAGAAACTCTGAAATATGGTTGATTGGGTGTATCATGTTCAGAAAGGCCATAGACGAAATGGAAAGGAACGTTAAGATTATTGATAATCCTTCTTTTGAAGCACTTAGGAAACTGTGTGAAACTGAGGGAGTAACCACGACTTATGGGAGTATGGCATTTCGAACAAAAGTGAAGGGACGGAGCGCAAAACTTACTGAAATAATAGAGGGAACATGTAGTAAGGAGCATGATAGGTTACTCAATAAAGTTGTTGAATATTTGAAAGGAAAAAAACTCATAAAAATAGACAGAAGAATGTGCAATAAAAAACCATTTCATTGCCGCGCATATATATCTGCCAGTTATCCACATATCGCATATATGTGGACAAGAATGTTATTTGATATTAAAAAGAAGAATACAAAACCAGATTTTATCAGTGTACAGATTCCTGAATGGCCTAAAACAAAGATAATCGCAGATGCACAAAGCGGCGTAACGTTCATTCTTGGAAGCGATTATACTGGTGAGATGAAGAAAGCGAATTTACGCATGGCCATGTACAGGACAAAACAACGTGGCGGACTTGGATTGCATGCAGGATCAAAACTTATCAAAGTAAGGGATCATAAAACAAAAAAAATAATCGAAAAAGGCGCGTTGTTATTTGGCTTAAGCGCAACAGGCAAGACAACGCTCACATGCCATCATCATTGGCTAGACAAACGAAAAGGAGAAGGAGTAGCCATAAGACAGGATGATGTGGTGCTTATGCAAAAAGATTCTTCATGTCTTGGAACCGAAGACAACTTTTATATCAAGACAGAAGGTCTTGAACCAGAGAACCAGCCTTTGCTTTACAAAGCTGCAATAAGCAAACATGCGCTTTTTGAGAATGTAACGGTTCTGCCAGATGGACATATAGATTTCTTTGATGAAACCATAACAAGCAATGGGAGAGGCGTTGTATTGAGAAAAGAAATTGAATATACTGATGACTCCGTTGATCTTAAACGTGCAGATATGATATTGTTTATAACAAGAAGGAAAACAATTGTTCCGCCTGTTGCAAAACTGACTAATGAACAAGCCGCAGCATTTTTCATGCTCGGTGAGTCTATTGGAAGCTCTGCTTCAGATGCTGATCCTGGAAAACCGGTGAGAGAGGTTGGAACAAATCCATTTATTATTGGTTCAAAAGACGAGGAAGGAAATAGGTTTTATGAGCTTTTGAAAAAGAACAAACATGTGGATTGTTACATACTGAATACTGGAAGAATGGGGATGAATAGAAATGACCCGGGAGAAAAAATAACAGTGCATGACTCGGCAGTAATAATAAAGGAAATTGCAAGGGAAACTGTGAAATGGAAAAAAGATCCTGACTGGGGATATTATGTGCTTGATCACTGTCCAGGTATCGATGTTTCAAAGTTCCATCCTGAAAAACATTATAGTAAAAAAGAGTACCAGAAGCTTACCAAAGAACTGAGAAAAGAGAGAAAAGAATGGCTTGCTCAGTTCAAAAAACTTAGAAAAGAGATAAAAAATACGGTATAAACTGCAAAACATCACAAAAAACAACATTTAAGAAGATTTGTGAATAATGGTATATGATGGGAAGGGTGTTGCAACTACGGCCACGCGCCAATAGTGGACAAAATAACGCAGACATTGCAGATCGACCAGGAACTAAACCAAAAAATATTTATTTGGTAATTGGGCCAACAGTTGAAAAAATAACAAAAAGAGCATTGCAATTAGGAATAGAAGAATCAGGATCACGTAGCGATCTGGTGATAGAACCAACCGTTGTATTTGTAGAGGGTAAAAAACGAGAGACCAGACATCCAATGGTACAGATAGGCACCACCGTAATAGGTGTTGAAGAACCGACGATTTTAACTGCAACGAGTATGATCAGTGTGCTTGCAGCTGCCATGAGATGTAGACAACTAAATGAAGCGCTTGAAAACATTGATAACGATAGGGATAGCGCATTTGCAACTCTTGATAAACTAGCGAGTGTTTGTGGACTTGGAACTATTTGTAGAACAGATGAAACTTTAAGAAAAATTGCAGAGGTATTAGAATCGAATTTCGCCAGAGCAACCAATCAAGCCGCATTAGAATACGGCTTTCCCCGAGAACGGATGGGATTTTTTCTTACAAACGAATTAGATACAGACAACCAAGCTGTTATAGCATTGACAAGGATTATAGAAGATATTAATGGTGAATTGCTCGGATTGGCAGATAGAGCTGTGCAGATGCTTATTACACTCCCTACAGGACAACTAACCCCATGGGAAATTGAAAGTATTGGCAAGAATGATGGGTTAAGATTGCTCGGAGAATTGCCCTTGGATAACCTAGAAATTGCACTCGAACTTTTGGAACGAAGATGGATGAAACTTGAAATGATCAGAGAGATACTTATTGCAGATGTAATAGATAAAACACCTTTCGTAGATGCGGCATATTGTTGTGGAGAAAATAGCCATATGAACACAGGTGGATTTGTACAGCAATTGCTCGAGATAAAAGGGATAGCTATTTTTGAGACCAGGACATTTGATGTGTATGAAGATGAGTAAAAAACAAAATAGACTGTGATTCAAACACTAAAAAGAATTAAACGATCATAAAGCGGGCATCTAAAAGAAGTTTGTAATAAATATTTATAACAGATGAAAACAGTTAAGTCATGTAGAACAGGATTTTGCTGTCATTATGTGATGACAAAGGTGATCACTGAGCGTATCCCTAAGCCAGTGTTCTTTGATGGTCAACATCAATGAACCAGGGGCAACCCGGCCACGGATATTTGCGATGACGAGTGACGAGCGGTCTGAACTTAAATAACCATAAACAATAACTTTTTAAAGATTGAATGCCTAATACTGTACATGCAGACAGTTGCTATAGTTCATAATACTCACAGCAATAGTTAGGGGCGATTGTATTGAATGAGAATCAATTGGTATTATGTAAACAGAAAAGAAAAAAAGGATTAGAACGTGTCCGAAGCGCTTTTAGGAGAGCTAGCCTAGCAGTAGAGGTTAGTGGATTGAAAGCAGTTGGTTTGTTATCCAAAGAAACCGATATTGAAAAAGCTCGCAGATACAAAAGAATCGCGGAAAAAATATATGAGCGTCATATGGCATTTGGGATTTTTCATTACTACAAGCGTTTTCAAGATCGCAATGATAGTCAACTTCAACATGCGATTAAAATGGCAACGGAATCTTACTCATCTGCACTTGGAATAGATATGCGTACATTCTGGTCTGCGCTGAAGCCATACGAACAGGAGTTGAAGATTAATAGCCCGTTTAAAAAAGAAATCACACTGCAATTGCTTCTGGAAATGGCAGCATGCTATAGGATGTCACCATATTATCATACTGGAAGCACTTCTATAGGATTACCGAAAATGATTTATCAAGTGGCCTTAAGGTTAGCTGAAACACCTAGTAAGCAGACTGAGATACGGCAGGATATTTGTACGTATTACTCAAACCTAGCAAATACTTTTTTTTCAGTAATTATGGATTCAACAAACCCGAAGGAGGATGGATTAATATCTTTTTTTGGCCCTACAGCAAATCTCTATACGGTTGCAGCTTTTTTCGAAACATCCCCCGCAACGGCATCTGATTTATACATACGTGCGTTTGAATGCGAATTAGTAACTGCTGATCCGCATCAGCTCATGCATGCTTTCCGGAATGCAATGACTTATCTTTTCGATACACCTTTGGAAGCCGATATAAGAAGAAGAGCTTTATCTGTTATGCTTGAGGTTGGGCAGCGCAAGGCAGGAGTAGGAAGACAATTTGCTGTATATTTAACTCGACGTGAACCTGCCACCGCTGAAACTAGTGAAATTGATTGTCTACGTGATGAATGTGCAACCATTTATGAGTATGCTTTTGAAATTTGTGGGGATGGACCGCTTTCATATAAAGGTCAAGAACTTATATGAGTCTTGCAGAAGCTCCCAAGAGAAGAATATGAAAATAAACATGAAATAGATTGAAATGTCTGCTTAATCAGCTCAATCTTCACTTTCTTTTGTTAACGTGTAGATTACATATCAAAAACGATAGATTTATATAAACTTATATACTATATAAGTGTATATAATTAACTAAATCGGTGAAGAAGTATGACTAAGGCAATTCAAGAGGTACTACACTATCCAAGATTAGATACTGTATTGATGGTTGAGGAAACCATAAAAAAAGCAAAGGAATATCCAACAAAAGCAGAACTACTCAAAGCATTGCCAAAACAAATTATGTATCAAACATTCCTATTGATATTGGATTATCTGGAAAAATCAAACAAGATAATCATAGATAAAAAAGATGGCAAAATAGTCTGGATTTGGGATCCAGAAGGAGTCAAAAGATTTCTGAATAATGATTTGGTAATTTGATGAACAAGTTTATAGCTCATCTTTCATTATAGTTAAGGTGATTAATTGGGGGAAAATAGAAAGATTACTGTTGTTTTTGCTGATGCAAAACTGAAGAAGGCCTATGAAGAATTGAAAGAAGGAAAAGGAGCAGAACTGAATCTGATTGAATTTCTTGATAGAGCATTCGATGATTTGAAAAAAGATCCTAGCACAGGTATCAAAATCCCAAAGAAACAATGGCCAAAAGATTACCTCAAAAAATATCAAATTGATAATCTTTGGAAATATGATCTTCCTAATGGTTGGAGATTGATTTACACCTTGAAAGCAAATCAAGTAATGATAGTGACTGTGGTTTTGGAATGGTTCACACACAAAGAATATGAAAGAAGATTCAAGTATTAATAATGGTCCAAAATACCTTCAAAACATTCTCATAATGGAGTCAATCTTCACAAAACCTTGTTGACGTGCGGTCTGATAATAGAAAAAGTCTTGAGTTCTGTGTCTCCAGTCTCGACGAAGGAAGTCCCGAGTTTTGGGTCTGGTTTGGTGGATCCCGAGTTATAACTGAACTGGACAGATACCCAAATCCAGTGATAACCAGTTATCACCGAAAGTTATATATAGCTTGATTCGGTGATAACTATATGGCGCATATCACTACTCGTAAGGTAAAGGGCAAACAATATTACTACCTTGAAGAATCAATAAAACAAGGGAAAAAATGGATTAAAGAAAGCGTTTATCTTGGAGCAGAACTGCCCAATAATAAAAAATTACTGGAAATTTATGAAAAATTTGTGCAGAAGTTAAAGAAGATCGGAGCGACCGGAATTGTACCGCCATTTACTGAATTTCTTAGCAGAAGCATGGCAATAAAGATAGCTAATGCAACAGAAAACAAGATCAGATTTTTACGGGAATTAACTGCCACACAAAGAATAGAATTCATAAAAAGGGAACGTATAACATTTGTCACTGATTCTAATGCAATTGAAGGTTCTACTTTAGACTATTGGCTAACTGAGCGGGTTATTTCTGATCAAAAACGGATAGAAAGATTACAGAAACGAGGAGTCGCAATCACCAATATGGATCGTGAAGAACAAGAAGCACTCAACTTAAACAAATGTCTTGATTTGTATGAACAATTCCTCAAACACAAAAAAGACATTAGTGCAGATATGATATTAAAATTTCATTGTGTTTTACTTTCCAAGATAGATGGATACGAACAGTATTGTGGTTTATGGAGACCAGTCAATGTTAGAGTACGTGGTTCAGATCACGTTTTCCCACATCATCAAGAAGTACCTAAACTCATAGAAGAATTAGTTTCTTGGTATGCTGAAAATAATGAATTGGTTCATCCGGTAGAACTTGCAGCAAAATTCCATACAAAATTTACAACAATACATCCATTTGCTGATGGAAATGGCAGGATGGTGCGTTTACTGATGAACTATATCCTTCAAAAGTATCACCTCCCATTTACAAATATTCCACTGAACAAAAGAAGTGCATATATGAAAACCCAAGCTGCCGGAAACGTCGAAAACCATAAACCATTTGTATTGTTTTTGGCAAATGGGATAGTAAAACAAAATAAAAAATTGAAATGACTAATTGTTTGAAATACCTTGTTAATCAGCTCATCCACCACTTTCTCTTGTTAACGAGCAGTCTGATAATATTTTATACTGGGCTTGAGCAATTAGATTATGGAACTGGGCAAGACTATTTATGTGACAAATAGAATGGCGTGGCGCAGTTGGCTTAAATCGAATGGTAAAAAGGAAAAGGAAATATGGCTCATTTATTACAAAAAAGCATCAGGTAAACCAAGAATTCCATATAATGATGCAGTTGAAGAAGCACTTTGTTTTGGTTGGATAGATAGCATAGTTAAAACCATTGATGAACATAGATTCGCTCAACGTTTCACTCCAAGAAGGCCAACCAGCGTATTATCCAGAATGAATAGGGAACGCGTTAGAAAATTAATTGATAATAAGAGAATGACGAGGACAGGACTTGACGCAATAGCACATACTTTTGACCCAAATGAGACTGAAAATTTTGTCATCGCTAAGGATATTATTGCAGCCATAAAAAAAGACAGTGCGGCATGGGTAAATTTTCAACAGTTACCGGAACGGTATAAGAGAATAAGAATTGAATATATCGAACACCGCAGGAGCCGTAGAAAAAAAGAGTTTGATAACTGCCTGAGGCATTTCATAAAAATGACTGCGAAAAATAAGAGATTTGGACAGATTATAGAATAACCATAAGGCGTGTCAAGAGATGTTTTTTATGGATAGTGTTTGTATGAGCAATGTTGATTTTCTCATCTTATTGGATGCTCAATTGTAATGTTCGATAAGTCCCTTGAAGTTACCTACCACCAGCCAAGCTGTTTCAGGATTTTTTCTTGTTCTTTTCTCAATGTAAACCATTCTTTAGTCAGTTTGTCTATGCTCTTCATGATCGCATCATATCGTTCGTGAATTTTATCCAGACGCTTAGATAATTTCCGGTCTTTTTCATTCATGCATTTGCCCATAAAAAATCTCTTTGTGAATTAAGACTATCATAAGCGCATTTATTTTTGCTGCTTGCATTACCTACCTACCACATCTGACCTTGAGTTTGTATGCAAGCAATGTGAACAAGTGCACGATCTTTCAGTCATTCGGTCGGCTTTCCATCGTATTCTTCAGGGGATGCAAGGGCATCTGCCTTTGTGTGTCTGACAACCTGATCCTGATGCTCTGGTGGCGAATAGAGGGTGTAAAACTTCAGTTCACTGCTGTCTGAGGTATTTATCACATTGTGATTCGCACCTGCGGGCACGATTACTGCATCGCCATCAACAACCTTGTGCTCCACACCGTCGATTATGACCATGCCTTCGCCGGCTTCGAACCTGAAGAATTGATCAAGATGTCCGTGCACTTCTGCACCTATTTCTTCACCCGGTTTAAGGTTCATTAGTACCAACTGGCTATGCTTGCCAGTGTAGAGTACACGCCTGAAATCAGTATTGTTTTTAGTGTTTTCTTCAAGATTAATCTCGTAGCCTTTCAATCCCATGATATCAACCTAGTTTGTTTTTACATCTCATACATATTGGTTAATATTTAAAATACAGGAGTGATTGTGGCAGTGTCCAGTATGATCATTGCACCACAGGCACATGAGTATAGATGCCAAGAACTTGATTTTCTTGATCATTTATACATGGTATTGTACCCTAAGATTTTCCTGCGAACTTTTTGATGAATGCGCTGATCCCAGAAAATAAACCAGGAGTTTCATCAATGTTTCCTTCAGAATTATCAGAATGCAGCAGTTCCAAAAGATGCAACACTGATGCCAGTTCAGCTTCAAGATTTGTTTTTGAATATCCTGCAAGCGCTTCCCTGCGTTTCTCCACGATCTTGCTTTTCTCGTATTCTTCACGGTCGGAATTTTTTTCTTTTTTCAACTGCCTTATCTGTATGACTATCTCTTTTGCACCGCCAACGTTCCCTGCATAGAAATCCAAGGACTCGTTATTCATCTCATCCACTGCCATGAATGAGGTGTGCTCCAGCGAACCCACAGTTTCAAACATATCCTGATTCCCAAGAATCAATTTTTTGAATCTGGAAGTTTCAGGACAGACATGAGAAAGCTTTTTTTCACTATATCCAAAGAATTCACGAATCTGAATTGCATTGCATTTTCCAAACACAGGATAATCGGAAAAGAACTGCTTTAGTTGTGTTAGTTCATCATTTTCCTGGAAAATTTTGTAATGATTCCCAAGAAAACGGCCTTCGGTTCCAGCAAGTAATTCAACCAAGGGCTTTGAAAGCATTGATTGTACATATGCCTTCCGTAGCAGTTTCAGTTTTTCGATATTTTTCAAAAGCGTGTCATATCGGCGCACCTTTTCGGGATTAACTGATTCTTTTTCCAACCATGCAAATTCTTCCAGTATTTTTTCTATTCTGAGTTGCTCGCGCTTCAGAACCGTGTCTTTCCGCTTTATCTCTTCCCCCATCTCCTTGTATTCCTGGTCAAGAACTGAGATCTCTTCGAAATATACAAGTTCAGTCTTTGCAACCTGCATCTGGTTGTCTCTAACCAGCTTTGCGATTGACATAAACCGCTTTCCAATATCCTCTGAGAGATTGTGATTTGTAAATTCGTTAACTGTATTTGCTTCAAACCGGCTGAGCTTCTTGCCAAGAGATATTTCTCTTTTTGCGAGTCTCACTCGCGTGCTGATGGCAGGATTCCACATAGACTTTTCCTTTTCCTTGGTAGACTCCAGGTCATTGAGTATTTGATTTAGTTGATTAAATAGCAACAGAATTACGGAGCGCCGGCTAGTACCGATTTTCCCCATTTTTTGCTCAAGAATAAGGTGTGTTTTTTTCAATTTTATTATTTCGTCTGCACTGGTCATTTGATTCGCCCTAATCCGCAGAGTGATTAGGTTTCCCAATATATTTAATGGTTGTTCAGATCATGGTTATTTATCGTATCATGCACCAACAACTCAAGATAACGTCTTATTAGAACAAGCGTTTCGCTTGGAAGAAAACGAAACCTTGGCACCAGGTAGGTGCATTCAGAAAAAGAATATCCTTTTCCAGACCGCGTTGGAAGAGTTGTGGGTTGGCCAAGAAAAGCCCCCACATGATCAAGTTCAAAATTTCGAGGGAACCAACGTTCGGTTTCGTAATATCCGTGAATCCCTTGTGGGAAGAAAATAGAAAATGCAGTACCATAAACATCATCCGGTTTGTGAATCTCAATTTCACCCCAACGCGATTTTAAAACAGCTGTCTTTTTCTGAGTAAAACCAGCACGCGTGGCAATACAGCGCATCATTTGTGTAACCCTGCCAGTAGGACCCCACAAATCAGCAATGAGAAAATACCCCCCACGATTATGTTCGTTTGCTAGAATCAGGATATCTTCTGGAGGTGTTTGTACTGAAAGATAATTGACAAACTTTGCTCGGTCTTGGGGATTAAACTGGGAAAGATAATTCTCTGAAACAGATGCATAAAAAATCGGAGGATCTTGACCTAAAGCACGTAAAATTGTTCTTGTAAGAAACGCCGTACCATAGTCAGTAAATGGTGCCGCGATAACATCAATTTGCTTTCCATTTAACAGATTTGCAGTTAATATTATTGCATCAACAAGTTCTTGTTCCTTGGATGGACACACACCTAACTGTTGCCTTGCTGAATTCAAACTTAGCATATCAAGCATTGGCTTGAAAGGAAGGGCATATCGCATTGCTATCATTCTATCAAGATGTTGAGTTCTTCCGCTATTGAAAAATGCAGCTCTTGGTACGACCTCACGCGCATAGACCGGCACTACACTAGTATTAGATAATCGATCTCTAATTGGCCTAAAACTTCCCCACCTCGAAAAGACGCTAGAATCATGATTCTCAAAACAGGGACATGAACCGCCAGCGAGTTTGCATCTGATATGTGCATGACTGAGTCCAGGTGTTTTTTTCATATAAATATTGTGTCCATATGAGAATATTAATGTTTGTTATGGCATAAACGAATTTGAAAAACAGACGACATCACCAGACAAACGGTAACAGACGATATTTGATTTTCTCGCAGTATATATTGTAGCCGAGCAGGTCGCGCCTTAGTACTTCTTCTTCGTTAAGGATGCGCAGGACTAGTACAGGTACGATGAACAGGAAGGGAATCAATGAGACATAGGAGCCCAGTGCAACCGGCGTTGCCAGATACATTACCAGAACCCCGAGATACATCGGATGCCGAACAACAGAGTAGGGTCCGGTGGAGATAACTTTCTGACCTTTTTCAACTATTACAGTACGTCCTGCATGGCTGTTCTCCCTGAAAACCAGAAAGATCAGCATGTAAGACAGGAAAACCAGCAGGTCTGCTATGAGAACCACCTCAGTCTGTACATATGACCAACCGAAGCGCTTATCAAGGCCAGGAAACAAGAACGCGATCAAAAAAACGATAATAGAGAATTTGATGATGGCTGCCTGCCTTGCTTCTTTTTCCTTTGTCCTGAACCGCCGCTCCAGGAATTCAGGATCGTTTTTCAGGAAATAGACCATAACAAATGCAACAGGTATGATAAGTATGGCTATATACACCCATGCCTGCCAGTAATCGAATGTGCCGGCAGGAACGAAAAAGAAAATGGAAAGAAAGAGGAATGCCGCCATAAATGCCAGGATAGTCTTTTCCCTTAGCGCCAATGTGATCATAATAGTATTTATGATCCAGGATTATAAATGTCACGGGGCTGCACTGTAACCACGCGGGATTTTTATATTTTCCCCTTATATGTTGGCTTATGAAACTTATTCTTGTGTTGTTTGTTGTTTCGGTTCTGGCTTCCGGATTTTTGGCATTTGGATGTGTCCAGCCGCAACCTGAAATAGGACAAAATGATTCTGCATCTGATCTCGAATTGGAAAACCAGACTGCGTCGTATAATTCCACGTCGATTGAATCGCCTGAAACAGAACCAACTGGCACAGGTAATGGAACCGGTTCAGTAAATGTTTCTGTGGATGGAAACGAACCGATTGACAATACAACCGAAACGACTGAAAATGAAGCAGCCGTGCCGCCTATTGAGCACTGGATACTGGAAAACGGAACACGCATAGCTGAAGGAGTTTCACCAAGCCTGATTAATGTTGACGGAAAGGTTGTGCTATATTACACCGGTATGGGCGGGATATTCCGCACCTCATCTGATGATGGCATAAACTTTGATACACCTGTAAAGGCGATGGATCAGGCTTCGAATTCAGCCATAATACAGCTCAGAAATGGAGGCTATAGAATGATTTATAATGATATGTCAACTCCGCCAAAGCCAGGGGAAAGACATCCAAGCTCGCAGTATTTCCTCTCTGCATATTCCGGAGACGGGCTGAACTGGGAAAAGGAAAGTGGAACGCGCTTCAGGAGTATGGGAGCGCCGGATTATGATACGCTTTCAGTGCCAAGTGTAATAGATATAGGAAATGGAACCATTCGCATGTATTTTGTCGGAGATATGTATGCAATAGATTATGGAAGGGAAGGAAACAACATCCGCAGTGCCATATCCACAGATGAGGGATTGATATGGGTGCGCGAACCCGGAGAACGCATATCTGGAGATTCCATGGATCCCGCGATAGTGAAGATAGGCGATTACTACAGGATGTATTATACCGTAACCGATTTTGAACTGGACATGCAGGAAGTTTATTCGGCGATATCACAAGACGGGCTTGGATTCATAAAGGAAGGAGTGGTGCTTGAATCGCCCGGACCTGGACAGCGCTTCATGGATCCGGAATTCATGGAATTTGAAGGAGTGCGACGCATGTATATATCTCTTGCAACCGGAATGGGACAAAGCGAACAAACGCAGATCATAAGTGCAGTGTTAAATGAAAATTAATTTTTATGGCTCAAAAACACACAACCAACAAATAATAATAATGTAAATGCCAGAGTGCACGATGGAACAGTATCTGAACTATCATCCAGTGGCCCCGTATTGTTGGTCAGATTATTTGGCGATGATGTGGTTTGGTTCTGCTGACCAATGGAACTGCCTAAATTCTGCTGGCTCAGAACTGTGATGTCACAGACATCGCCGTAGAAATCATTGTTTGTATCTTTCTGATCAGGGTTTGAAATAGATGGGCAATTATCAAGTTCATCTATTATACCATCATTATCGCGATCTGGACAGATTTCATCAACTAGGCCATCCAAATCATTATCCTCACCATCGCATGCTTCACCAAGGAATGGGAATGTTGGTGGCATGTATTCATCAGTACCAAGTGAGTTGAGAATAATTTGAGTGCGTTCTTCAACATGCTCTGAACATACCCCATGCTCCCGGGTTAGGTCACGCAAATCATCCACATCAAAACCATTGGCGATACCGTATTCCGGGCAGCCGATTTGAAGAATGATCTTATCCCAATCTCTTCTTCCGTTAAGTGATTCAAGATCACCTTCAGTATTGTTCCATGATCTGCCTGCACCATTCACGTTTGTGGCAACAGGCATTACATCAATTGTACCATCACAATCCCAATCAACTGGTGAACCATCCATCCTGAACCAAAGTTTGAAATTGCCGTTTGAATCTACAAGAACATTGCCAGAAGAATTTGCATTGCCATTATCTGCGCATGAATAATAACCAACATAATTGTTGTTTGTAGGCCAATTGATTCCAACTAGCTCGACCAATGTATTTTCATCAAGATCAGGCAATTCTTCCTCGGAATAATCAAGTGTGTAAAGGAAATCACCGTTTGGATCTGCTGGATTGATGCTCGGGATTCCGCCGAACTGGTAAAAGTAATTCATGATGCTATGGTAATTCGGTTTGTAATTGGAATTATCATATTCAAGTTCGTTGCTAAGTCTTCCACCATGACCAAGCTGGAGGGTGTGACCAAATTCGTGCATAATGGTTCCGGATTCAACTGTAACAGATGCGCCGTCATCAAGCGCAACATAAAAGTTTCCGCCCATTTCTGCCTGTCCTGATGATGATGGTTGATAGTCGCTAAACAGAGCGTAATAAAATATACCGATTCGATTCGGATCAAAATTGTTTTTCTTTATATCAAAGAGATATTGATTACCAGCTGCGGTGTATGCCTGTCTTGCTGCAGCATCATCACCAAAATCATATAAGCTCCATACGTGACCGGTCTGGTGGGTTATCTGATTGCCACCACCAAATGAGCCTTCATCAAAATGTAGGTTTATGCCATGATCCCTAAAAACATTTACAACACGCTGAAGGCTTGCGGCTTTTGGTTTGTGCGAATGGGTTGCATCAACCATCCAATCTATTTCAACGAACAAATCTTTGTGAAGCGGGTCTGCGCCCATTAAAGGTAGATCTACAACTAGCAATTTGTTTTTGAAAACTCCTTTTGCCTCCCATCCATCAAGCAACCCATCGCCATCAGTATCAGGATTGCGTTCATCTGTTCCTATTTGCATTTCCTCAAGAACAGTGAGACCATCATGATCATCGTCTGAGTTAAGATAACCCATACCCGGTGCTTCCATATTCCATGAAACATGCCAAGGTGCTTCATAACTTGGGAATGTGATATCCGTGACAAGAATTAAACCCATTGGTCGGAGGTTTATGTTTGAGTCTGAAACAGTCCAATAATATTCATTGCCTTCTGGTTGCAATGCATCAAATTCACCACCTTGGTCAAGACTGTCAATATCGAAACCGACCGCAGTCATTGGAAATGATACTATAGCCACATCATTTCTCCCATACCCAAAACTTTCCGTGTTTCCATTGCAAATTGTAGATACGTGGGTGGATTTAGGAGTTACTGTTAATGAGTAGGAATAATTAACAGGTATGAGAATAGTACCAGCAACAGAAAGTTCGGGTTTACCACTTGTAAGCCCTTGCTCATCATAAGTGACTCTTAAATTATATGCATCAAGATGAACGAGATTGCCATTTTGATCCATACCACCATCTACACCATAATGTACATCAAGATTTGATATTTCATCCTTGTCTTTGGAAGTGATGGTTTCTATAGTGTGACAGTATGTATCACCATCATCAGATACGATGTTAATTGACCAGTCCACAGTTCCATTCTCAAGTTCAAATGCACGATCTGAATAGCGAGTAAGAGTATTTGAATCAGGGTCTATTTCATGAAGGTAACCTGAGACGGTGAGTGTTGCCTCCTGAGTGATGCTGCCGACCCCAGAATAACCATTGTATGGAACAGTAAAATCATAGGTAAATATTAGCTCGGTAAGGCGACCACTGGTGAGATGATATTGACTGACTTCGGCTGATGTTATGTTCATAGGTGGAATCGCTGCCGCAAAAGTGAAACCAAAACAAAAAATTACCAGAAAAAGAATGATGTATGTGTTTTTCATGTTTAGTGCTTGTAAATTAATATTATTAAGGTATCTTTCGCGCTGTGCAAACTAAAAAAAAGAATGAACTCCAGAAAAAAACACACGATTTGGATCATGATTTTTTGTATTTGCGAGTATTATAGCCGTTTGGTTTGTTAGGTGAAGTGCCAAGAATTTTGTCTGGAGATCTGGCAGTGGTGGTGTTGATTTTTGCCCTTGCAAAGCCAGTTAATGCCCCAATGCCAGCCGCTAGGAAGATATTTACGAGTGTATTTGAGATAAGTAATGCTAAAACATCCACAGACGAACCAACTGAAACACCTAAGACAGGTAGATTGAATGAGGTACCTACAACCACACCAGCAGCAAGAAGCACAGATGACAACAAAGCGAGAATTGCACCATGCTTTGCACCGAGTTTTGTGTTTCCTACAGACCACCCAGAATAACCTATAATGAAAATAACTGCAAGCGAGAAGGATAAATGTATTGGCACCAGTTCTGTAAGTGGGGGAATGATGCCAAGAAGAACCAATACTAGTTCCAGCGCGATAATAAACGCTATAGCAAGAATGGATTGTTTTAATGCCATAAATATTCTAAGCAGAGACGGATTAAATGCTTTTGTTTTGTGAACGGCTTATGAATTCGAGGAATTCGCTGAATGTGCCACCACCATTTGAATTCCATTTTGTAGCGAGTTCTTTGTAAGCACGTAGTTCTACCTTGTATGTACCACAATTTGTTTTGTAATTAGATAGTTCTGGATCTTTTGGTTCCCAAACAACATTGCATGCACGGGAACAGACTTCAATAATACCCTCACCATTGCCAAAAGTAAATGGATAACATCTGCATAACATTGGCCGCGCAGAGTAAATTGTGCAACCAGAACCACCGTAGAATTTGCATTTGTTATCTGGTTTTCTTCGTAATACTAATACGGAATAGGTGTTGTTTATGAGTATTGCCGGTTCTGTGCGTTCTCGTTGTGGTGCTTCCTCAAGTACCCCAACAAATTCGAATGGTTTTTTGCCTGTGAATTTTGAAACTCGTTCGATATCAGAAGGAGTTACACAGACTGCAAATCGAGTGCAACAGTTCCCGCAGCGTATGCATGACATAGGCGAATTTTTCATTCTGCCACCGTGCAGAATTGAAGGTAGCTTCATGCAAATAATGATCATTGGAAATAGTTAAATGCTTTCTTTTCTTATTGTCGCCAAGTTTTTGGTTATACTTTTCACTTTTTCAGAGTCAAACTTTCTCTTAATGGATTTTGAATATAATGAAAGTGCCATAAGAGAGACCATACTTGCCAATAATAGTGAGAACACAATTGATTGTAATAATTCCAACCGCAACGAGAGATTAAAAATAAAAAAGGCGATTGAAAAGGCGAGTATAAATAATGCACACAGATATTGCAACAAGTTTTGTTTATTGATATTTGGAAACATGATTTCACCGATCTCTTTTCCAGACGACTTCATCCACTTTTTTAGTATAATTTATGTAACGTGCAAACATGAAAAGAAGATCACCAGTTCTGTTGAGATAAACAAGAAGGTCCTGATTGATTTTGTGTTTCTGAGATAGTGAAACCATGTCACGCTCAGCACGTCTGCAAACCGTACGTGCATGATGAAGCAACGAAGCAGTCTTGCTGCCGCCAGGCAAAATAAAATTGTTTAAAGGAGGCAGTTTTGATTCTATAGAATCGATTTCTGTTTCGATTTCTCTAACCCGAGCTTGATTCAGTTTCCCTTCTTTGCCTTTGGATGCAAGCTCTGTGCCTATAAGGAAAAGGTCTTTTTGAATATGGGATAATGATTTTTTAACATCATCAGAATCGCAGAATGCAAGTACCACACCAATAACAGAATTTAGCTCATCGATAGAACCAGATGCAACAATACGTAAATCGTTTTTTGGAACAGTAGTGCCACCATAGAGGCCGGTTGTTCCAGCATCCCCGAATTTAGTATAAATTGCCATGATATGGATTTGAGCGCTAATAATATAAAATTGATGTGGAACCAGAAAAGGAATTATATGCGACATCTCTAGATCTGGGTTTGTGTTTAAAATAGTTGGCAGAGTATTCCAGACTATGACGATTGTAGAAGACCTTAAAATCCTCGAGAAAAATGGTTTTCAGGTTTTGCCTTATGAACTGGCAGTAAATGAGGAAGAAGCAGTAAAAATAGCAAAAAAGATAGGGTATCCCATAGCAATGAAGGTCGTTTCTTCACAAATAGAACACAAAACAGATATTGGGGGGGTTGTTATAGATGTGAAAAATGAAACTTTGCTTAGGCAGGGTTTTCAAGATATTGAAAAAAAAGTTAGAGGAAAAAAAATAGATGGAATTATGGTTCAGAAAATGGCACGAAAAGGAATAGAACTAATTGTAGGTGGGAAGAAAGACCCGCAATTCGGCCATATGGTAATTGTAGGTTTAGGTGGAATATATGTGGAGATATTCAAAGACGTCAGTGCGCGCATATGCCCAGTAACAAATGAAGACGTGAAGGAGATGTTCACAGAACTGAAAGCCAATGCACTATTGGAAGGTGCCAGGGGCAAGCGGCCGGTTAATAAAAAGAAGCTCGAGGAACTTGTAGTGAAAATATGTAGGTTCATGCAGAAATATGATGTGAAGGAACTCGATTTGAACCCAGTGATATGCGATCATGAAGGATATGATATATTAGATGTTAGATTCAGCAGGTAATGGTTATGAAAAAGATGACAAAAAACCTGAAGTATATATTCGAACCAAAATCAGTTGCAATAGTTGGCGCTTCTTCCACTGCCAATAGTGTTGGTAATATATTGATGAAAAATCTTGTAGATGGAAAATTCCCAGGTGCCATTTATCCGATTAACCCGAAATATAAGGAAATTTTAGGGGTAAAGTGCCACAATAAATTGACAGATATTAAGGGAAGACTAGACTGTGTGATAATAGTAACTCCAGCAGTGATAGTTCCTGAAATAATGAAAGACTGTGCAAAGAAAAAAGTTGGTGGAATAATATTGATAACCAGTGGATTTGAGGAAGTTGGCAGGCAGGATCTGGCAAAACAAGTGAAAGATATTGCGGAAAAGAATGACATTCCAGTAATTGGTCCGAATTGTTTGGGTGTGTTGAATCCATATACTAAAGTAGATAGCATATTTTTGCCAGTGTATAAGTTAGGAAGACCGAAACCAGGAAGTATAGCGTTCGTAACACAAAGTGGGGCTGTTGGATCAGCAATAACTGATCTTGCCGCATATTACGGGATAGGAATTTCAAAATTCATATCATATGGCAACGCCACAGTACTGGATGAAAGCGATTATCTAGAATACCTTCTTGAAGATAAAGAGACAGAGACCATAATACTTTATATGGAAGGAGCAAAAGACGGAAGAAAACTGCTTGAGACAATGAAAAAAGTGAATAAAGTAAAGCCGATAATAGTTTTGAAAGCAGGAAAAGGAAAGGGTGGACAAGCAGCAGCACGATCACATACAGGAAACATCGCTGGAAGTAATATGGCATACACTGCCGCATTTAGACAGGCAAAGGTCACAGAAGCAGATGGAATAAATGAACTGTTTGATTTTGTAAAAATGTTTAGCCAGCCGAAACAGGAAGGAAAACGAATCGGAGTTATAACAAACGGCGGTGGAATGGGAGTTCTCACCGCAGATTATATTGAGAAAGAAGGATTAGAACTTGCAGAATTTAGTGAGACTACTAAGAGCGAACTGAAAAAATTATTGCCGAGTTATGGTAATGTTGGAAATCCATTGGATTTGGTTGCTGATTCAGGAGTAAATGCATATGAAAAGGCAGTAGATATAATGAATAATGCGCCAGAAGTCGATATATTAGTGATAATTGTGTTGTTTCAGACACCACCGATAGATGAAAGAATAGTACATGTGTTAACAAGGGTTTCTGATGACAGGAACAAGCCAGTAGCAACAATATCTGTTGGTGGAGAATATACAGAAGCATATAGAAAAATATTGGAGAGTAATAATGTACCCAATTTCAATTCCCCGAGTGGTGCGATAAAAGCTGTTGGGAAGTGGGTTGAGTATTCGAAATATAGTGGACATCTGCGTGAGAAATAGATATTTATATAAAAGACTTATAAAATATAGATTATTACGAATGATCTGGAGACGATAAAATGAGTGGACCTACTGGAATGGAAGAGAGACGATAAAATGAAGATACTTGTTGGTATAATTTTAGACGTGCAATCAGTGAGGTCGCACTCCCAACTCCGATAGATCGTAGAATATTGGATTTGTTTATGAGAATGATATTACCAAACACGATACATGATGCAGCAATAACCATATTAAGATTAGCAAATGATTACACATTAGCAAAGGAAGTACGACGAAATATAGTTCCGCAGAGAAGAGAATCCCAATAACTATTTTTGATTTTTTTTATTTTCTATTTTGTAAGGTTGGCTGTTTGAGAGAAGATTTACTACAAAAAATTATTTCAAAATTAAAGAGATTAGTTTAAATGGGACCTTGAACTGAAATGTTGGAAGACAGACACTCCTAGATACAACGATTAAACAAAAGAATTATATTTCCAAATGTAGTTAGTAAATTGTTCTTTTATCAGTATTATGATTAGTTTGCACCATAACTAAATGTTTTTAGAGTAAACCAAAAAGAATTGAGATCTGTCGATTTCAAAAAGAAACGAGGTATGTGTTATGCCATTGAACAAAATAAAACATTTTTTCGTTCCCCATGATGGAAGTTTTTTTGAATTGATGCAAAAGCAAGCCGAAATCGCACACGCAACTTCAACCGCTCTTTGTGATATGCTGGCAAATTATAAGGATCTGCAAGTAAAGAGCAATAAAATCAAGAATTTGGAACATGAAGGAGACCAAATTATGCGTGAGATATATACATCCTTGAATAAGACATTTATAGTTCCGATAGATCATGGAGACATATCTACGCTCGCAAGTTCGCTTGATGATATTGTTGACCATATTGATCATATATCTACGCTACTTGTTGCATACAAGATCGTAAAACCTTTGCCAGCCATGAATAAGTTGGCCGATATTTTAGTTAACCAGAGTACTGAACTTAGAAGTGCAGTAACTGCTATAAATAAATCTAAAACATATAATCAAGTAGCTAAACACTGTTCTAAAATTAAAGAACTAGAGAATAACGCAGATGAAATATATATTCATGCAATCACAGTACTTTTTGAAAAAAGTGACCCACTTGAGATACTCAAATATAAGGAGATATTAGAACATCTTGAATCAACGACTGATAAGATGGACAAGGCAGCCAACCACATCTCAGATATAGTTATGCGGCATTCGTAGAGTTGAGCAAATGATTGAACTGCTTGTTTTAACTATACTAATGGCATTGGGATTTGATTTCTTAAATGGTTTTCATGATAGTGCAAACGCAATTTCAACAGTGGTTGCAACACGAGTATTAACTCCAATGCAAGCCGTTTCTATGGCTGCGATTGGAAATCTCATCGGACCATTGTTTTTTACTACGGCAATAGCTGCAACAATTGGAAAGGAGATAATTGATACTAAAGCAATCCAAATATTATTGCCGCAGGATACATTTATAGTGATGATTCTCGCCGCACTAGTTGGTGCAATTATCTGGAATATACTCACATGGTTTTTTGGAATCCCGGTTTCAAGCAGCCATGCATTAATAGGTGGTTTGATTGGTGCCGCTACAGTTGCAGTCGGTCCGCAAGTTCTGTTATGGGATGGCATAAACAAGGTTCTGATATTTATCGTAGTCTCACCGATTTTAGGTTTTGTTGTAGCATTCCTATTCGGGCTTATAGTTATGGGTATATTAAAGAAAAGTGCACCGGCAAAGGTTAATTTTTGGTTCAAAAAACTCCAAATATTGTCGGCTTTTTTTTACTCAGTAACACACGGTACCAATGATGCGCAAAAAACAATGGGAATAATAACGATTTTGTTGGTAGTAGGTGGTTTTCTTACAGAATTTGAAATCCCGTTGTGGGTAGTTTTGATGTGTCATATCGCAATTTGTCTTGGAACGTGGTTAGGTGGATGGAGAATAGTAAAGACTATGGCGCATAAAATTACTCAACTAAAACCATACCAAGGATTTTGTGCTGAAACAGCAGGTGGAGTTGTTTTGATACAAATGGCTAATATGGGTGTGCCAGTAAGTACAACACATGCAATTGCAGGAGCCATAATGGGAGTTGGTTCGACTAAAAATCCAAAAAGCGTTAGGTGGGGACTGAGCCGTAATATTATTTTAGCGTGGTTTATAACAATTCCATTTAGCGCAGTTGTTAGTGCCGGAATTTATTTTATTATCCACTCCTTTTTATAGAGAATATACACACCGTTAGAAGAGGTATGAATGAGTGTGACATACTCCCCACCCTAAAGGACAAGGATTTCTTGGCTGTTATGAGGAACTACTGCTTATTAAATATCACTTATAAAACTGAAGAGAATTGATGTAGAATAACTAATTTTATTCGTAACGAACATAGGGAGGGTATACTTCCACTATTAAGGTTTTGTGTTGTGTGTGTTGTGTAATGTAACTATAGTT
>JAHJBM010000001.1 GCA_018813505.1 Microcaldota archaeon | reverse complement strand
GCTCACTGTTAATTCAGATCTTTTTGCAGTTGGATTCCTTGCAAAAATAACCACTGCCCTCGCAGCAAAAGGCATAAGTATGAATGCATATTCGGCCTATCATCACGATCATCTGCTCGTGCCATTTGAAAGAAAAGAAGAAGCAATGGAAATTTTGGACAAGCTCAGCAAGTCTTAGGATCGTATTCGAAGACATGTCCAACTGTGGCACCAGCAAATTTTTTGCAGTTTGCTATAGTTAAGTATCTAGAGGAAGGTTGAAACTATGAAAAAGCTTGTAAATGGCGGACAAACTGATGGGAACCTGAGTGAAGTAAATGTTGGGGGGTTATTCACAATTACGGGGCTTGCCGATCCTGACGGTGAGGGTGTTAGCCTTGACGTGAGTAGGTTTAATAAAAAACCAGAACCTATGGATGTTAAAAGAACAATTGAATTTCTACGTACTGAACTCAGAAGTGGTGAACCTGCCAGAATAGCAAATGCCCTGAATGTGCTCGACAGCTTATTATCATATCTTTTCCTTCATGAGGCTAATGGAAATATGAGGAAACACGATGATCCGTTGGCAGATGAGTTAAGGCAGCCGCTTAGCGAACTGATGGGACTGGCAGTTGTTCATTTTGGCGACAGTCGAATGGCAGGTGTACCAGAAGGAAGTGCACCTGAAATATGCCGCGGTGAATGGGGGAAATTCAACTTTGGGCCAGTAAACCTACCTATTAGAATGTTCACCCTTACGCAGTCTGCCATCTGGTGTGGAATCGAAGACATACTACTGACAAAGCTTGCAGATTTTGTCGCAACAACTGACGAATCAGAACATGCGAATGCAAAAAGAATTTACGTGGATCGTATCAAGAAAGCAACTGTGGAATCAGCTGCCTGTTGTATTGATCATCCCGTCAAAGAGCTTGCGCGTGCGGCCAGAAAAAGGATAAGCATTATGATCAACAGAGCAGACTGTGATTTTAATGGCCAGGGTCATTTGGACGGAGGCGAGAAGCACGATTCAACACTTCCAATGCTTATGAAAATGGATGTTGATGCCGTCTGTGATAGTGATTATCTTACATCATGTAATGAACTTAAACGCATGTCTAACCTGCTTGAGAGGGTTGCTGTAATAATTGAAGCAAAACCAGAAGGGAAAGGAAGGGGCGGGTTTTTGAAGTTTATAGCCGAAAGAAAAATGGCAGTGGATGCAAAACTTAATGAATTACTTAGCAAACCTGAAGATTTCAGTCTGCCAAGGGCAGTAGCTCTACGTAATAGATGTGGTGTTGAATTAGTGGAGAAATCAGGTTCAGACAAACCTCCAAGGTTTGTTCTTGCAAGAAGATCAGGTAGCTCTGGCTGATTTTTCTTATATATTCTTCTCGATAATTTCACTTATCTCTTTCTTTCTTTTCTCGAGTTTCTCCTTTGTCTTGTATTCCATTGTCAGCCTTACAATCGGCTCGGTTCCAGAAGCGCGTACCAGCATCCACCCGTCTTCCTCGTCGATTCTGATACCGTCGTCATCCCGTATTTTACCGTCGATATCTAAAGATTCCTTAACCTTTCCTACCGTTTCATACTTGTCCTTTGCCTTGAACTTTTCCCTTGCAATAAAATATTGTTTATACTTTTTTCTTTGTTCTGATAATTTTCCATTTTCACAATAAACCTCAAGAAACTTTGCAGCAGCCAGTATCGCGTCAGGCACATGCACTCCATCTTTGTAAATATATTCCCCACACGGTTCGCCGCCAAAAAGCGCATTCTTTTCTTCCAACATATCGGCCACATAAGTGCTTCCGACAGGTGTAATAATTATCTCCCCGTTATTTTGTTCAACAACTTCCCGTACTGCGAGCGACGCCTCGACAGTCGAGACGATTTTTTTGTTCTTGTTTTTTCTCATTTCATGCTCGATCATGATTGCCAGTTGTACATCCAGCGGAAGTATCTCGCCCCTGTCATCTATTACTACTGTTCTGTCAGCATCGCCGTCGTGCGCTATGCAAAGGTCGAACTTCCCTGTTCTCATATGTCTTATGGCTTCCTGGAGATTTTTTTCATTTGGTTCTGAAGGTCGGTTGAATCCACCTACTGAATAATTCAGAACAACAACGTCGCATCCAAGTTCTTTTAGCAAAGGCGGAGTAATGACTATTCCAGCACCATTACAGTCAACAAGCACTTTCAATCTTTTTTGTGCAATTCGTTTCCAGTCCACAAGTGATTTTACCATTTCCTTGTGTTCATAGATAATTCTATTATCAACAGTTGTTTTTCCAGTCTCATTCCATGAACACAATTTCATATCTTCATTGTAACGTTTTACTATTTCTTTTTCATATTGTTTGTCTATCTCTTTTGTTTTTGATATCAATTTCAGTCCATTATACTCCTCAGGATTATGGGATGCAGTTATCATTATACCATTGCATGAATATTTCTTTGTGGCAAGCGCAACCATCGGCGTTGGCACGATTCCAAGATCGATTGTGTCTCTACCTGCTGCCATGGCGCCTGCATGGGCTGCTTTGGAAAGCGATACACCTGTCTTTCGTATATCCCTGCCTATGGCCATATCATTGTCTGCGAATGCATTTGCTATTTTCATGGCAAGTTCTTCTGTGATCTCTGTGCCATACAATCCCCTAATTCCCGAAGTTCCAAACATATAATCAACTGGTTTCCATTGCTCTAAGTCTTTCCAGACCCGTATGTGTTTCACCCATTTCAAAGAGACAGTTTACAATGCCTGCATTCGCTGTTCTAATTAAGTCTGCATCTTTTTTTGGATCAGCCTGTTCAATCACCTTATGGTATGAAGCCAGTTCACCTTGATGTAATCCAAGTTTTCCCATCTCCTTTGCAGTGATTAATGCCTTTTCAAGTAGAGTTCTATTTGGCATCAGTTTTTGTGCGATAGCTACCAGTGCCATTTGGCCTGCCAATGGTAATTCTTCTTTTGGTCTACTGGCTGCTGCAATTCCCTCCCGTATAACCTTCCACAACACCTGTCCGTCTCTTCTTCTTTTTAAAACCGATTCTATCGCGTTTAATCTGCCTAAAACCGTAGTACTTTGTCCATTTTCTACATCTGCAACTTTATATGCGTAAACATATGAGTGTGTTGCAGCATATAATCGTTCGAATGTTTCATCTCTTCTCATCCATGATGCAATTGTCGATGCGCTTTTTATCCATCGTGATAGGTATTCTGCACCATTTGCAATTGTGTGGCGCAAATTACCAACAAATATTGGCCACCTTCCTCTTTTGATTTCAGAGTCTAGCCCATTTGCTCTTTCGCAAATCCTATCACATCCTAAATCTCGATGCGTAAAACCTATCAAATCAGTGGCAGCCATATACTCTTTAGCTCTAATCAATCTATCTAGGATCTTCAGTGCCATCTCAGTTTGATTAAGGCGTGCATAAACTATTGCAGCCCTTACTGTTAATGCCGCGTTATCTTTTGGATATGTATCAACTCCGTTTAATGCAAGTACTCTGGCTTCACTGCTCAATTCTCCATCTAATTGCGGAACTACCTTGCGTGCATATGTAGCTAGGCAAAGTCCGCTTTTAGCGTGTACAAGTATTTCAATATCCCTTCTCATCTGATCTCCAGTTAGTTTTTCTCTTCTGCATACTTCAACCATGGTTTCCACATCTCAAGCATAATTAGTTATTTTCGTATATTCTGTTCTGTCGAAACGTATTTATATATTGGTGAATAGTACAATTCATGGTGGTATTTTGTCTGCAATAGACGATGTAATGAAATATATAGCCACGAACGAGATTCGATGGCTCGATCTACAGTTTTTCGATATAAAAGGGGTAATGCACAGGATAAGTGTGTCAAACAGAAAAATTGATGAAAATATGTTTGGCGATGGCATTAGTGTTGCTGACCTAAATAATGTTTTCGGTCCAAATACACAAGGTGAACTTGTTCTACTTCCTGATCCAAATACAATTGCAAGGCTTCCATGGGAACCTGCAACTGTTAGGCTTATTTGCGATGTATTAGTAGCCATCAAACACGAACGATTCCTTAAGGATCCGCGTTATGTTGCCGAGAGAATGGAAACAAATCTTTCAGCTGCGGGTATAAAAGATGCCATTGTTGGCTCATCGGTTGAATGTTATATGTTTGATACTGCAACTGCAGATAAGAGCAACCGGCCTAGGGGTGTGGGGCTAATGATGGATTCTAGAGAAGCTGTTTGGGGACCATCGCCATTATCAAATGTTAAATCCGGTGCCTATGTTGCAACTCCATACGATGGTCTTTATGCAGCAAGAACCCAAATCTGTGAAACGATGGAAGATAGCTTTGGTATGCTTGTTGATTCACATTGCCATGGCAGATCACCAACAGCACAGCAATCATTTGAGCTTGGGCCGCGCACGCTGAAATCTGCTGCTGATAGTGTGAACACATTGAAGTTCATTACAAAGAACCTTGCTGCTGCAGTAAGTGCACAGGCAACGTTTATGCCCTATCCTATCGAAGGTGAAAAAGGAAACGCATATGAAATCTCAACAAGCTTCTGGAAAACAAGCGATACAAATGTTTTCTATGATTCAAAGGAAAAGGACGGGCAGTTCAGTCAAACCGGGAGATATTTCGTTGGTGGGCTACTTGAACACGCAGCCGCATTATCATTGTTTACTGCACCTACTCCGAATTCCTACCATCGGCTTGCTATTGAGGAAATGTCCATGGGTTGGAGTATGTCTGACAAGAATACTCTTGTATTTGTTCCATACACTCAGAAAAACACAAAAGAGGCAACTCGCGTTGTTTACAAGGGCGCTGATCCATCTGCCAATCCATATTTGGCAAATGCACTTGTCTGTGCGGCCGGTCTTGATGGTATAAAACAGAAGATTGAGCCTGGAGATCCTGTTGAGAAAGAAGGTGACAAAAAGAACAAGCGTGTCAGAAAAGACCTTCCATCAAGCCTTTATGAGGCAATCTCTGCACTTGAAAGCGATACTAAATTTATCAAAGGATTGCTACCTGCAGAATTGCTTGGTGACTATCTTGACCTCAAACTAAAACAGCATAAAGAGGCAATGAAAGGAGTTAGTGGGCTTGAGCTACAGAAATATTTTAATGTCTAATTTTTTTCTATTTTATTTTTGTATTGTAAATTTGATAATGTCGCGATTGGAAATCAATCACGAGCATACTCATGGTCGAACTGTCGACCATGACATTTCCAAACAGAACAAATTTTGTGAAATTTATTCTTCTTATTCTTTTTTCAGATCGCATCATGCATCTATATCTCAGCCAATATGACCGTATAATTCTTACCATAATGCTTTGCACAGCTTGGGCAAGTGGTATAAAAGAAATACATTTTTTTCATATTTTTGCCCTTAGTTTTTACGTACTCGTTCATTTCTTCAATCCATTTTCCCATATTCTGGTATGGGCCTTCAAATACCTTTGTTAAGAATTTGCCTGATATTTTTGTCATTTTTGAATTGGGGATGTCCTTGGCAACATGAATATAAATATCAGAACCCCAAAGAGAATTCTCATCAGAAAGCATCAAAGGTTCTGTTGGCAGTGCATCTGCGGCTTTTATTTTCTCTATATTTCTTACAATCACACTTCCAAAATTAATAGGTATATGAAATACGCTCATTACATGATCTTTTACAAAAAGTTTGTTTTTCCAGACGATCTCTTTTTCATCCCATGGTTCTGGATTGAATCTTAAGCAACACCCTGTTTCTGAATTCTCATATAATTTATTCATATATACGACCTCGGAAAGCGTATATATATGGTAAACTATCTTTTAATCACTTGCAGGCAGTTCTTCGTTTTTGATTGCAATGAAGCGTATTATCCTATGACTATGCGTTTCTGGTGCATCTGAAACAGTACCGTTATAGTGCATTATTATGTGGGTGTCAGGCCTTGTAGTATCAGTCGTCTCTATCATTTTCCACTCATCGCCGTACAGATTTTCTACACTACCTGCTACATGCGGATGTTCGCCAGGAATATCTGAAACTTCTTCTCCCTGGGCAAGATAGATAATAAGATTCATGCCTCCGGGTTTTGTTGCCGTTTGCAATTTTGTAATCAAGTACTTCACTTCATTCGGTGTAAGGTATTCAAGAAGCCCGGAGGACAATATCAGATCAAACATGGTAACCTCTACTCCTTCTGATCCGCTAAAATAGCTCATCACATCCATGGCATATGGATCAATCATTCCGCCATTTGGAAAACCCAATCTCTTCTGTCCAGCCACGTCCGTGCTTGTTGCTCCCTTCTCTTCTGATAGTCTTATCAGTGCTTTAACCGCTGCTTTGGATGAATCAACAATATCTACGTGCGAGCCGTTCGCTGCAAAATAGATAGCATATCTGCCATCACCACCACCAAGGTCAAGAACCCGGTTAACCCCTTCTGGTTTTGCTGTTTGGATCCATCCAAGCATTAATCTGGTCGGGTTTCCCCACGCTGATTTGCCTTTGGCATCATTGTAAAATTTGTTCCAATAACCAGGACCAAGTACGTTCAGTCCTCCTTGGCGTTGTGTGAAATGTTTCATATGACAGATACACTGTAAAACTGTTTTTAAAGTTACGTTTTATGTATTTTTACGTAAATTC
Organism: Microcaldota archaeon; assembly: GCA_018813505.1. Lineage (GTDB taxonomy): Archaea > Micrarchaeota > Micrarchaeia > Anstonellales > Bilamarchaeaceae > Bilamarchaeum. The sequence goes on along the minus strand of JAHJBM010000001.1, from coordinate 411 downwards.
TGGGAAAATTGCGGGCATATATGATTCCAGGTAGAATGGTGAGTATTTTATTACCTTCGGCTGTAATCTTCTAAATATCAAATCCAAGACCTACTGAACGGTCAATTGTTCGGAACACCGTTCTGTCGGACAGAACTCAAAACTTCTTCTTGGGCCCGTAGTCGAAACTTTTTTGGGATGCCTAAAAAGTTTCATCAAAAAGGTATCCATATCGACAATGGTTAAGACGCCGCTCTTACAGCTTTTTCGAACAGGTGGTTTTGGGCCGCCTTTTCCTAAAAGGCGGAACAGCGGAGATCCGCGGTTCGATTGTGTCCCGAGTCTAGTGTTTTGGGTTTCGTGAAAACGAAACCGGAAACAGACAACTCGAAACGGGATGCCGATTACCCGCGCGGGCCCAATTTTGCATTT
>JAHJBM010000030.1 GCA_018813505.1 Microcaldota archaeon | reverse complement strand
CATGGGATTTCATTCTGTCACATATGGAGGACTTTTCGAGAGTTGGACAACTTTCTCATGTTCCTTTACAGGTGACACTACTCACGAAAAAATTACGAAGCTATTGATAATCAGGTTTCAGGGATAATTCGCATCAGGCTATGAGCCCGGGATACCACACAATATTTATAGTACATATAGATATATAATCTTCATGAAATTCCTTGTCATAGGCTGTGGTTCAATCGGCCGAAGGCACATGAAAGTGCTTGAGAATTATGCAGATATGGGCTAAAAATAATGAACGGTATAAATATTAATTTTGGGTGATAATGAACATGCTTAAAGTAAGGATTATCCCGTCTTTGTTGCTGAAAGAAGGCCGTTGCGTGAAAGGCGTAAGGTTCACCAGCTTTCGGGACACTGGCAACCCGGTAACAGCTGCAAGGATTTATGATGCACAAGGTGCAGACGAGCTTCTCTTTATAGATATACTTGCATCTAAGGAAAACCGGAAAACCCTATTTGATATCATATCGCGCACCGCAGAAGAATGTTTCATGCCGCTTTGCGTCGGCGGCGGAATAAAAGATACTGATGACATAAGAAAACTTCTTCTTGCGGGTGCTGATAAAGTCTCGATAAACACTGCGGCAATAGAGAATCCGAAATTCATCAATGATGCTGCGGAAATATTCGGTAATCAGTGCATAGTGGTCGCCATAGATGTCAAACGAAATGATAGCAATGAAGACAAATACGGGGTTTTCAGCCATTGCGGAACCAAACAAACCGGACTTGATCCAGTCGAGTGGGCGAAGCAGGCTGTAGAGCAAGGAGCCGGTGAAATCCTTCTGACTTCAATAGACCAGGAAGGTACCAGGACAGGTTATGATCTTGATTTGATCAAATCAGTTGCAGATGCGGTCGAAGTTCCGGTCATCGCATCGGGTGGTGTCGGGTCTTTGCAGGATTTTGCCGATGGTATCCAGAAGGGTCACGCCTCAGCAGTTTCAGCAGGCAGCATATTCCATTTCACTGACCAGAGTATAATCAAGGCGCGAACCTATCTTGCCGAAGCAGGCATAAATGTGCGGTCTCGTGAACTTAGGTAACCGCTATAAATATGTATTCCTGATTTCTATGTGATAAGTTAGCGAGTGGGCTTATGGGCATATCTATATCTACAAAAGAAGTTGTAAAAGGCACTATCTGGAGCCTTGCAGGAAGCATCACTATCAAACTTGTATCCTTCTTTTATCTTGTCTTCCTTACAGGCGTTGCATTAAAGGAAGACATAGGTACATTTTATCTTGCTTTAAGTCTTCTTACATTTGCAACACTTTTTGTCGATATCATATCCTCTTCATTTACCCGCTTTATTCCATTTTTTAGGGTACGCGGCGAAGGAAAAAAGATACTAAGATTACTTGAGGTTGGTTATTGTGCGACAGTAGTGATAGCTCTCATAATCTCTCTTTTCGTATATTTCATGTCCAAGAGCATTGCTGATTTCTATTCTAATTCAGATCTTACTATAGTACTCCAGATTCTTTCAATCTATCTGTTCCTTTCTACAGTTTTCAATCTTTCAAGTATAGTCCTCCGAAGCATGAAACGTATAAAAGACCAGGCAATCCTCCTCAACGTTCAGAATTTCTCCAAACTCGTTCTTCTTGTATTTTTTTCTTTTGGTGTTGGGGTAAATCTATTCACAATTGTCTTATCGTTTTTGCTGTCTTATGTAATCTCAGTTTTTGTTTCAATTTTATATGTGCGTTCAGTGCTAAATCAACTATCACACGAGTCATCCGGGGCCGATATCAGTTATCTTGATTTGCTTGCTGAAGTCGTTCCATTTGGTCTTATGCTCACTGCGACATCATCCCTCTGGACTATCATAAGTTCTACAGATCGGTCTATGTTAGGATTCTATGCAACTTCATCAGATGTTGCCATCTACACTGTTGCTACAAGCCTTTCCATTCTGATTTTGATATTTCCTTCTGCCATCGGTTCTATCTTCTTCCCACTTGTCTCTCAACTTTATGGACAAAAGAAGATCGATGAGATAGGCAAGATATGTGAGATATCAATGAGATGGTTGCTTTTTGCCACGATACCATTTGCAACAGTATTTATCGTATTCTCTTCTGATCTGCTCAGTCTCTTTTATGGGGAAGACTATCGTGCTGGCGCCATTGCAATGGCGTTGTTTACCTTTGGTCTACTCATTCGTACCTTATCTGACATTCCTGGATCTGTGTTAGCTAGCATGAGATTAGTACATATTGAACTTTTGATTGCTTTTTTTGTGCTGGTAATAAATTTTGTTCTAAACCTCCTTCTCATTCCACAATGGGGCATAGACGGGGCGGCGTTTGCTTCTTTGATCTCATTTACCATTGCCACTCTTCTCACATTTCATTATTCAAGAAAATTTTTTGACTTTAAGCTTTCTGTAAGCATGCTTAAACTTCTTGTAGCAGGAATGATCTCATTTTTACTGATATCTGTTCTTCATCCATACATACTATCAGTTACCCTGCATATCTCTAATCTTGCTAGCGGAGATTTAGCATTTTATATCGGGAAATTATTAAAACTTGCAATTTTGGCTATTTTCTTCTCATTGTGCTTGCTTGTTTTTAGTATATTTGCAATACTCCTGAAGTCATTCAAATCAGAAGACCTTGATATTCTTGAGGCTGCACTAAAACGGGCCCGGGTAATCCCGGAACCTACAATTGCTTTTATTATCGCTACATTATCATTCGGCCTTCATAAAGAGGAGAAATAGGCTGAAATTTAAATCCTTCTTTATAGAGAGTGTTTATGGACATTTCAGCTGTTCTTAAGGAGCATTCTAATATCGTTTCTTCCATGCCTGTGCTGGTTCCTGACATTGAAAAGGTCGTTTCCATGATCTGCGATTCGCTTGGAAAAAGAAGCACGCTTCTCATATGCGGAAACGGCGGAAGCGCGGCAGATGCCCAGCATTTTGCTGCCGAGTTGGTTGGAAGATACAAAAAAGAACGTAAAGCATTACCTGCAATTGCCCTCACTACAGACACTTCCGTTATTACTGCAATTTCAAATGATTACGGATTCGAGCACGTTTTCTCAAGGCAGGTGGAAGCGCTCAGTGCAGGCGGGGATGTTTTGTTTTTGATAAGCACAAGCGGCAATTCGCCAAATCTTCTCGAAGCAGCAAAAAAAGCAAAAACACTCGGAATCAAAATAATTGGGTTGCTTGGCAAAGGCGGTGGCAAGCTTAAGTCCATGTGCGATCATGCGATTGTCATTCCATCAGATAACACGCCTAGGATTCAGGAGATGCATGTTCTTGTCATCCACATGATTTGCGAGTCTGTTGAAAATAATATTTTTGGTTGATGTGTAGGTTGTTGTTATGATCGAGTCAAAGGAAGCAAATATTTTGGTCATTGGAGATGTAATGGTCGATCGTTACACTTACGGTGCTGTTGAAAGAATATCTCCCGAGGCACCTGTTCCAGTTCTTCTGCAGGAGAATGACGAACTGTTCCTCGGCGGTGCAGGTCTTGTTGCACATACCCTAAAAAATCTTGGTGCAAACGTGGATTTCATAAGTGTTGTCGGTGCAGATAAAACCGCAGGAACCATAAGCGATCTTCTTAAACAATCTAAAATATCAGATACGTTGCTGATATCTGATTCTGAAAGAAAAACAACAATAAAACACAGGTTTGTTGCCACAAGCCCTTATTTTCAGATGCTTCTTCGTGCTGATAAAGAGACTCATTCGAATATTTCTGCAGGTACTGAGGCGAAAGCAATAAACACAATCAAAAAAATGGTTCCATCATCCGATATCATCATCATTTCTGATTATAATAAGGGTCTGATGACCGGTAACGTTATTGGTGCAGTCATAGAAACTGCAAAACAACACGGTAAGAAAGTAATAGTCGATACAAAGAAAAGCATCTATGATTACAAGGGCGTTTATCTGGTTGCACCAAACACCCGTGAATTGTGTCTTGCATTCGGGCTCAAAAATACCAACGATGATGGTCTGGTACTCCAAAGTGCAACCAAGCTTTCCAAGGCCCTTGGTGCTATTGCGGTTATTAAGCGCGGCAGCAAAGGTGCCACCATCGCCAATGATTCTTCTCTAGTTACCTACCCATCTGTTGCAAAGAAAGTATTGAATGTTTCTGGCGCGGGTGACATATTTGTATCGATTATGGCATGGGCTCTTGCTTCTGGTCATACTGTGGATGATGCTGTCAAACTTGCAAACAAAGGTTGCGGAATTGCAATTTCAAAGCGCCATCCATCTATAGAATTAAGCGAAATTATATGACTTCCGCGGTTATTTTATCTGCTTCTATTATTTCTTCCTTAATTTTCTAACATGCCTTGCAATCTCAAGTACATGTGTACCTATTTTTGTCGGTGCACCCTGACATCTTCTGCATGTCTCTGGCAACGAACCGCTACCTGTTTTGATAGCACTCAGGAATTTTCTATTTCTGTCAAGGATCGAACAAATCGATTCATTTTTGATATTGCCCAAGGCCAGTGCGCCATCATAATCAAGGCAACATGGCACTACATTGCCATCTGCAAGAATCCCAAGTATCCTTGTCTGGCATGGTATGCTGTTTTTCACCGGATGGAATTTACTAAGTCTCCTTCCAAAAAAGAATTTCTTGATCTTGATCGAAATGTTATCTACAATCATGATCCCTGTCTGATCCAGATAATCTGGGCTGGCATTGGATAGTATTTTTGTTATCTCCTGAGCATCAAACTTTATTCGCGGTTCGAAATCGCTAAGTTTTCTGATGAATTCAATTATGTCTGGTTTTATGTCATCTATGGATATGGGCATGCTCGGATCTCCATATTCAAGGCCAGCCATTTTCTTAAGAAGTCTTTTTTTACCTGTTAAAAAATTACATGCAACATCCATTGTTATTTCGGATTTACAATTGCCGTCAAGGGCTGCTTTTATGAATTTGTAGACGTTTTTTCTATAATCATCAAATAGATGGTTTGCTCCCCTGGCTTTGTAAGTATTCTCATTTATCGTTTGCAATGATATTTTGATATAAGTTGGCTCGGCCTTAATCAGTTTATCGATAATCTCCTGCGATTTGAAAAGCAGACTGTTGGTTATAAGTAGCGTTCTATGACCGCTCTTTTTTGCATGTGCTATGAAATCAAAGATTCTCTTATCCATCAAAGGTTCATTGAAATGGCTGAAGCACATATATTCCATTTTCTCTTCAGGTTCTATGGAATCGATTAATTTGTATACCTCTTCATCAGAAAGTTTTGCGGATTTGTTTTTTCTGAGTACGTAAGGGCAGAATTCACATTTCATGTTGCATACGCCCTGAGTTTCAATCTGCAAAATGGAATAATCAAAATCGGAAAGTTTTGCTTTTTCAATTTTTTCCATAATTATTTCTTTGACTTGTTATGGTTTAATACCCTTCGGTAGCCATATTATCCTGTATCATTATGTGTGCAGTTAAACATAAACGTAATGCTGTTTTCCTTGATCGTGATGGGGTAATCGTTGCTGACAAAGGGTACATGCACAAGATTTCCGATTTCAGGCTTCTTTCTGAAAGTGCCAATGCAATCAAAAAACTCAACTCCGCTGGTTTTCTCGTTATTGTTATTACAAATCAGTCTGGCATAGCCAGAGGCATGTATACTGAGGACGACATGCACAAATTCAATGCGCATATGATTTCTGAACTCAAGAAATCGGGGGCAACTATTGATGCAATCTATTTTTGTCCGCACCATAATAAAGAAGCCAAAGTCGAAAAGTATTCAAAAGATTGCGATTGCAGGAAGCCAAAACCGGGCATGATTTTAAAGGCTGCAAAAGAACATGATATTGACCTAAACTCATCATGGATGGTCGGGGATATGGAATCTGATATGAAAGCAGGAAAAGCCGTCGGTTGCAAAACTATTATGATCGATGGTTCGAAAGGTGCAAATGGTAGACAGACGACAGCCCATGCAATTGCAAATGATTTAAACCACGCGGTTGATTACATACTCAATAAAGATCGGTGATCATGTGGGAGAACTCTTGAGCAGGCAGGAAATGGCAAAGAAAATCACGGGCCTCCAGTCCAAGGGAAAAAAAATCGTTTTCACCAATGGTGTTTTCGATCTTATGCATGCCGGTCATGTGCGACTGCTGAAAAAAGCAGCATCACACGGTGATGTATTAGTTGTAGGAATAAATTCCGATGCTTCTGTTAAAAGCATCAAAGGGTCTGACCGTCCAATCGTTTCACAAAACGATCGGGCCGAAACACTTTGCGCACTTTATTTTGTCGATTATGTCGTAATCTTTGATGAGAATACTCCTGAAGAAACAATCCTTGCGCTGAAGCCAGACACTCATGTGAAAGGCGGCGACTGGAAAGCAAAGAATCTTCCAGAAACAAAGATCGTTGAATCCTATGGCGGAAAGGTCGTGATAGAAAATTCTAAATGCGATTTGACAACCACAAAAATAATCGCGCGGATTCGCGGGAAGGTGGAGTAGCTTGAGTGGCTTGTTTTTCGTCATCGAGCGTTTTGTAGAAAAAAACCTTCTTCCTTTTGGGTGTAGCGTGCTTGGCATTTTCAAAAAGAAAAAATCACTTCTTGCTGAAAACAAGAGGCTACTTGTCATTCGCTTGTGGGCATTGGGCGAGGCAATACTCATTTTACCTATGTTAAAAACACTGAAGAATACAAAGCCTGATTCAGAAATTACTGTGTTATGTACAAAAAAAACATCTGATGTTTTTTACATGCAGAAATTCATAGACCAAACCGAGATCGTTTCTTCATTGTCTTCATTTAAATTCATACTGAAGAACCTCTGGAAATATGACCTTGTCATAGATACAGAACCTCATTTTGCTATATCAGCAATCGTCGCATTCTTCACAGGAAAGCGTTCTATCGGATACAATCACCTTAGCAGGGCAAAGTTGTACGATATCAACGTTAAATATAATGCAGGTCAGCATGCCGTCTTTACTATATGCGACCTGCTCAAGCCGCTTGAAATAATTGCACAGCCTGATTCGCTTGTTAGTTTAAATTATAGTACTGATGCGAAAAGCATTGTGGATGCAAGATTCGCTGCTGTTGGGATCGATCCTTCCAATCCCCGCAATCTGATCATCGGGATGCATGCCTTTTGCGGACCAACAGCTTCATGGCGTGTGTGGCCAAAGGAACGATTTGCAAAGCTTGCAGATCTGATACGGAAAAAATACAAAAATTCCATAATCATATTTACCGGTTCAAAATCTGAATCCGCAGGTATACAAGATATAATTTCTAGCATGGACAGCCGTGAACGAGTTTTTGATTTTTCAGATCTTCCTTCTTCTTCATTATTTTATCTGATCTCAAAATATTCACTGATGGTGTCAAATGATACCGGGCCGATGCATGTCGCAGCAGCGCAGGGCGTCCCAACCATCGGGTTTTTTGGTCCTAATCTTCCGACCCGCTTTGGTCCGTTCCCGCCTAAAAAACACATCGCATTACATTACCCGCTCAATTGTACTCCCTGCATTAATGTGCATCTTGGTGAATTCAGGAAATGCGAGAACAATGGCGAGTGCATGAAGGGCATTACCGTTGACGATGCCATAGCTGCTGTTGATGCACTGCTAAAAGGCTGATTACTTTCCCCAGATTCCCCTTTTCTTTACTTCCTGATCCATTTTATCAAGTTCAAGATCATCGAGTTTCCTGAGTTTTTTTGCAATGTCATCTGGCAATTGCAGATCTTCAAGCGGTATCACGTAGCTAAGTCCAAGCAAGCTGATTAGCGCTCGTATGGCTTTTGTAAGTATTATTATGCCAAGTAGGAAAACAACGCCTGCCAGAATAGTGATATTGTCAGGTATTACATCGGCATAAACAACCGCCATCACCATATATATCGTTACATTTATCGGTGGTGCGGAGAAAAGAAAAAATGCAAGTTTTTTTGGCATAAGGTGAAAATAGGTTATAAACATGAGCAAAAGTCCGCAGCCAGCAAGTCCTACTGTGATCGAGAAATAAAGCTCGTTGTCATAAAGATTTTCCAGCGATCCTCCCTGCTGATACATCTCTTTGATAAGATTAATTGCAACGAAAAGAAAGATCATAGTGTTACCAAAGGCAGTATTCCATCCAAGTTCTTCTTTTTTGTATCTGCCAAAATAAAGTGTTATGAAAATTGTTGCAGCAAGCAATGGCACGGCGATCCATAGCATATTGTGGTTTTCTATCGGAGCGAGAATAAGATCTTTCAGTCTGTCCCATATCTGCATTGCAAGTTCATATACCTGCGTTTCGAGTTCGCTGGTTGTCATAGGATTGGTACTGTTCATGAGGTGTTTTTAAGCCTGTTGCATCAAATATTTCATATATTCTATGAATTTACGGGTATGTTTATGTTAGAGGATATTCTTTTTGGCAATATTGTTATGCCTGGCGAATTGATACGTGTTGTTGTGGCATTTTTAGGTACAGCGATTGCTACCTATTATGATATTTTTAATAAGAAGAATGTGCCTGACAAATTTCTTTACGGATTTCTTGCAGTATCATTTGTTCTTAATGTTGTGTTTTTTGAGGAATCTCTATTCTGGTTCTCCATTGGCGTAGCGTTGTTCTTTTCTGCAATCGGTTATGTATTCTATAGGCTTGGTCAGCTTGGTGGTGCAGATGTCTTTGTTCTTGCCTCGGTCATGTTATTGCTTCCAATCCATCCATCGTTTGCGGAAATGTCATTTAACATCCCATTCCTTTTCTCGATATTGATATTCTCAGGCGTATTATTTGCGCTTTATGTCATGGGATATTTTGGATGGAAACTTTCTCAAGTTGAAGCAAAGCCTAAACTTCAGTATCTTCTTATGGCAATACCATATCTGCTATTTGCCTATGTATACTCTCAATCGTTTCTTTTTTCTCCATTGTATTTCGCGTTTATTTCAGTTCTTTTGTTTGCAACCACATTCTTTATGATCTATCGCGAACCTCTCATGCGCTTGCTTGCGGAAGAACTTCCAGTTTCACAGCTTGAACCAGAAGATGTTCTTGCACTGGAAATCATGAATAAAGATATGGTAGAACGGTACAAGCTCCAGCGCCTTCTTACAGAAAAAGAGATCGAGCGCATAAAGGAAACAAAATTGAAAGATGTTTGGGTATATACCAGATTGCCTCCATTCCTTCCATTTATTCTCGTGGGTATGGTGATGGCAATTCTTTTTGCCAAGTACCTCCTTCTCTTTTAATATTTGCTTTCCAAGGGTTTATCATGGCTATAGATATAGTAACGCTTCTAAACTATTCAATCGCGTTCTTTTCACTCTTTGTAGTTAGTGTGTTCCTTTTGTTATATCTTAAACATAGAAATAGTTATCTCAAGCCACCGAAAAAAACAGACTGGCGACCTATGGTTTCAGTTATTGTTCCTGCTTACAATGAGGGGAAATATATTTCCGATTCATTAACAAGTATTCTTGCAATCGATTACCCAAAGGACAAGCTTGATATTATTGTAGTTGATGATGGTTCTACAGACAGTACATATGAATCTGCAAAGAAATTCGAATGTCAGTCGCTAAGAGTTTTCACTAAAAAGAACGGTGGGAAAGGTTCGGCCCTTAACTTTGGCATAGGCAAGGCAAAAGGAGAGCTTATCGCAACAATGGATGCTGATTCATACCTAACAAAAAATGTTCTGCTCGAGCTTATTCCTCATTTCACAGATGAGGGGGTCATGGCAGTAACTCCGGCAGTAAAAATAAAACAAAGCAACTCCTGGCTCAAGGAATTTCAGCGCATCGAATATCTCATGATTCTTTTCTCAAGAAAACTACTCAGTTTTATCGATAGTGTGCCAGTAACTCCCGGTCCATTTAGTATGTTCAGGGCAAGTGTGCTTGAAAAAATCGGTGGGTTTGATGAGCATAATCTTGTCGAAGATCAGGAAATCGCTCTTCGCATTCAGGCAAACAATTACAAAATCAAAAGTTCGATGACTGCTGAAGTTTATACTGAGCCTCCTGACACAGTGAGCAGTCTTTTAAGACAACGGGTACGCTGGCAGCGTGGTGGGGTTCGCAATTACTGGAAATATAAATTCATGATCAAACCTCAGTATGGGGATTTTGGCATGTATTTTATCCCACTTAATTTCGCAACTATCACTGCATTTTTTGTTCTGCTTGGTCTTATGGTCCATTCAGTTATTTCCACCCCCTACTATGTCAAATACATCTGGTTTGATGCGTTTGGATTGGGCGTAGATTTGTTTACATTTATCGCAGCATTTGTAATAATTACAAGCCTCTGTTTCCTTTATCTATCAATAAAAAGTTTCAAAGGTGAGAAAGTTTCATTACGTTATCTATTATTATTTATCATATTCTATTGGTATTTGATGGTGGGTTACAATGTCCTGTTTGTGCTAAAGGAACTTCGTAGGGAGGGATATTCGTGGTGATGCTGGTTCCCAATCATGGGTTTTGGGTTGTGTTTCGGGTTCTGGATGCATGGTTTTGGGTGTTATAATGGAAAGGAAAATCTCTGTTCCGCTTTATGCAGGAGCTCTCATAATCTCGCTTGTAATATTCATAATCGGCATTTTTGTTGGTCAGATAATAGATGCATCAAATCTTCAAACAATATCGGAAGATCTTTCCCATGTTTCGCAGAAAGTCGCTTCTATAAATCTTCTTCTTCTCATGGAAGATAATTCCTCGTCTTTTTGTCCTGTATATATGGAACAGCTTCAATCCATAGATCAGGAGATCGAAATAGTTGGGCATAAGCTTACCTATCTCGAAGAAGAGAAGAATATTTACGATAGTGAATTGAAAAAAGATTATTTTGTACAGGAAGCGGAATCATATCTTTTGTCAAAAAAGGCCAAACAACTTTGTAATGATTCAAGCATTCTCCTTGTATATTTCTATTCAAATGTGGATTGTGCTTCGTGCCAAGATCAGGGAATCGAAATACTAAAAGCAAGGGATGAATTATTAGGCAAAGGTATAACAGTTAAAATCTATTCTTTTGACGGTGATATGGGAAGTTCAGTTGCAGAATCGCTAATGACACAATACAATATTGTTAGTTATCCAAGCATAGTTGTCAATGGTGCAGTTTACTCGGGTTATAAAGACAGCAATGCGGTTTCTTCAATTATCCAGAGCATGGTGTCAGAATGAAATTCTATGTGCATGATGTGTATGTAGATATCGGGGCACTCCCATGATCATTGATATCATAGTCGTTCCGAAATCCGGTCGTTTTGCGGTTTCAGTCAAAGACGGTAAGATAAAAGTTTTTTTGAAAAGCGCGGCCGAGGATAACAAAGCAAATCTCGAACTGATCAAGGAATTTTCAAAACTCACAAGTTGCGAAGTTCGCATTGTTTCAGGGCTTAAGTCAAGGAGAAAAAAAATCGAGCTTGATCTGGGCGAACTAGAGTTTATGACAGCAATATCGGATCAGTTCTGATTGCTGCGAATTCTCTGCCAATTCGGGTCACTCCCTTACAAATCCTATACGCGGTGCTTTCTGAAACTTCCCATCTTTCGGCCAGCATTTTTACTGTTTCATTACCGTCTCTATTTGCATACTCTTCTCGCATCTTTGCATTTCTCTTTTCTCTCATTGCTTTATTGTCTCTCATTTCCTTACAAATCATATGTATCGTGCATTTTGCCAATCCATATTTAACAGCCAACTCTTTTGCACTTTCTCTCAAAACATACTCCCTTCTTATCTCATCATTCCTTCTCTGCAGTTTAGGATCGGGGTTTCGTTTAGGGACTTTCTTGCGTTCCACTCCTTTACAAATTTGACTAATTCGCTGACATGTTATACCATATTTAGTGGCCAAGTTTCTCAAACTCGTTCCAGCAGCAAATTCCTCTTTTATTCTCAGATCTCTTGTTTCCCTCTCAGGATCAACACGTCTTTCCGGGACTTTCTTACGTTCCACTCCTTTGCAAATTCTATATATAGCTCCCCTACACAACTCATACTTCATAGACAAGTATCCTACGTTTTTTCCATCAACAAACTCCAGTTTAATTTCATCATTTCTCATTTTTTTGTATGGATTACGGCCATACGGCCTCTTGGGTCTATCTAATAGCGTTTCTTTTGATGATGGTTGACTATCAAGAATTGGGTCAATTCCTCCTTTTGCAAATCTTGGTCTGCATGTTTCTTTTGTGCCATCTCTTCTCATTGTTTGTCTTCCATCTGCCATATCCAATTTATTGTGGCGAAAGATATTAATATATGTATGATCTTGACAATGGACTGATAAAGGATTAAAAACATATGATTCGATCTATTTATGGTGAAATAATGTTAGATATTTTAGCTACCGGGTTATTGTGTGTTGTAGGTATTGTTGTTCTTGGGTTACTTGTGTATGCAGTAATGGTTTACAACCGTCTTGTTACTCTTAGAAACCGTGTTGAAAATGCGTGGGCACAAATCGATGTCCAGCTCAAGAGGCGTTATGACCTTATTCCAAACCTTATGGAGACTGTGAAAGGTTATATGAAACACGAAAAAACCACTCTTGAAAATGTTACCAAATACCGCGCACAGCTGGTTACTGGCAGCGTGGAGGAAAGGGCACAGGCAAATAACATGCTCTCACAATCATTGAAATCATTGTTTGCAGTTTCAGAAAACTATCCAAAATTGCAGGCAAGCGAGAATTTCAAAATGCTTCAGGAAGAACTTGCAGGAACAGAGAATAAAATATCATACATAAGAACTGCATACAATGATACTGTTCTGTCATATGATAATGTTCTGGAACAGTTTCCAACAAACATTGTTGCCAATACCTTTGGTTTCAAATCGGCCCAATATTTCAAGATCGATGAAGTGGAAAAGGTGGCACCAAAAGTAAAATTCGATTAAAACCAATTGACGTGTGCAGATGGACGGCAAAATTAATTTCTTTGATGCAATAGAGGCCAACAAGCGCAACTCGCTCATTCTCATGGGCGTGATGTTTTTTATTTTTATGGCGCTTAGTGTGGCACTCTCATACATCTTTGATGCCGGTATTTGCTTTCCAATTTTAGGATTCTTTTTTTTACTTATTTATGCAATTATAGTATTCTATCAAGGGGACAAGATTATACTTTCGATGAGTGGAGCAAAACAAGTAAGAAAAGAAGAATACCCATTCCTATATAATGTTGTTGAAGGACTTGCACTTGCATCACAAATCCCTGTTCCAAACGTATATGTTGTTGATGATCCATCACCAAACGCATTTGCAACTGGTCGCGATCCACAACATGCATCTGTTGCGGTTACCTCTGGTCTTTTGAGCATACTCAAAAAAGAGGAACTTGAAGGGGTCATAGCTCATGAGATCTCACACGTTGCGAATTTTGACATTCGTTTCTCCATGATTGCGGTTGTTTTTGTAGGTGCAATCTCACTTCTTGGTTCATTCGCCTGGAGAAGTATGGGGCTTGGTTTCGGTGGTAGCAACAGAGGTCGTGGCGGCGGTGCAGGAATACTCATCCTTCTTGCATTGGTGTTCGTGATCCTAGCACCTATCTTCGCTCAGATGGTTCGTTTTGCAATCTCGCGCCAAAGGGAATATCTTGCAGATGCCAATGCAGCTCGTCTTACCAGATACCCTGCCGGCCTTGCCGGTGCACTCGAAAAGATTAAGAATTTCAATACACCTACCAAATCGGCAAATGATGTTACTGCATCACTTTACATTTCAAATCCTTTCCCGAATAAGATGGGTTTTCTTGGGTCTACACATCCACCTACAGATGACAGAATAAAAAGACTAATGGCAATGTAATTTTTGTTGGACTTTAGTTTTCAAAATCTACCCACTAGGTTTTTAAATATCCTCAACTTAATGTGTATTCCTATATCTCGATCCAACTAAAAGTTAGATCGATCTATTCTCATCCACCTAGGCGATCCAATATTTTGGAAGTCGGTACGATTTATTTGGATGAGAATATCCTTTGAGGTGTAAAAATGTACGGAGTTTCTCCACAAGCATATGATAGAGCTATTACAGTATTTAGTCCTGATGGACGTTTGTTCCAGGTGGAATACGCAAAGGAAGCAGTGAAACGCGGTGCAACTGCAATTGGTATGGCTGTCGAGGATGGTGTAGTTCTCGTAGCATTCAAATCAATTCATTCAACCCTTGTCATAACAGATTCACTCAAGAAAATATTCGAGGTTGATTCTCATGTCTGTGTGACTGCAAGCGGTCTTATAGCAGATGCGCGAAGGCTTGTTGATATTGCAAGAGTCGATGCACAGCGGCATAGAATAACTTACAATGAGGCTCCAACCGTTGACCTTATTGCAAGAAGCGTTTGCGATCTTATGCAGGTTTACACTCAATATGGCGGAATAAGGCCATTTGGTGTTTCACTTCTTATTGCAGGTGTAAACTCCGGTGGCGAGTCAAAACTCTACGAGGCAGAGCCAAGTGGTGCAATGACTGCATACAAGGCAGATTCTATTGGCGCCCATAAAAAGGAAGTCGACGAAATCCTTGAGCAGAAATACGATGCAAAACTGACAATAGATCAGGCAATAAGAGTTTGTGTTGGCGCACTTCGTTCCACTGAGGAAGAAAAGCTCAGGCCTGAAAGCGTTGAGATTTCATTTATCTCTTCAAAAACATCCAAGGCTGTTTGTCTTTCTGACAAGGAAATTGCAAAATATTTAAAATAATTTTTTTCTTTTCTCTATTTTTGTTCTTTTTCTATTCTGAATTGTTCTATTCATCTGCAAATGGATCGATGCCAATTCTCATTAAAAGGAATGTTGCATACATGCGTTCATATATATGGGTTTCACTGTTTCTAGCTGTTGACTTCAGAACCTGCAAAGATTTTGAATATTCATTGCTATCTATCACATCATACATTGTTTCTACAATCCTCGACGCTTCATCAGACCCAAATTTCTTTGAATTTTCTGCTTCATGGATATAACCCATTGCAGTCTGTCTATCTCCTGACCTAAAAAATGCCTTTGCTACTAGTATTTTGTTCGTCAGATTTTCTCCGTTTCCTATATTAATCAGAATCGTCTTTTGTCGTTTATTTAATTCTTTGGTTTTGAAATAGATTAATGCAAACATTACTATATTCTCGTCTGTTTCTGTTTCCAGCATCTTCCATAATCTTTTTTCATCACTGCATACTGCGCTTTGAATTGCCTCTAAATTACTTCGTTGTTCTATGTCAAGCGAGTCAAGCACAGTGCATGTGCGTTGCCAATCTGACATTACCATATTCCGCACCTCATATCTTCCGATTTTTCTACCTCTTATAATATCTGGTCCAAAGAAATCAAAACCTCCATCTGGTGCAACAGCCCCAAGGCCATGAAGCGCAGTAATATCACCGGTATCGGTATAAAGAGCTTTGAGTGGTTCTTCAAGTTCAGGACAAAAATCTGCAGCTGCAAAAGAATCCAACCATTCTATCCACCTGTTTTCAACTGCAGTTTTATATCTTGTGCAAATCCCCTTTCTTGTATATAGGGCCGCCATCTCATTGCCTTGTTGAACGGCCAATTCAGCAAGGATCGGAATTGCTTTTGACTCAATAAAAAACGGTGGGCCGTTTGTCCAACGATACATTCTGGAAGGTAAAATAAAATTCCCAGATAGCATTTCATACAATCCACCCCAATCAGCATCATGTGGTATACTTATTCCAGGAGCAAGCGTTCTTGATGCAAAAATACCTTTACTTAGATCCACCTCGTTGGCCATCCCTTCGGCAGGATCACCTAGATGACTAAGGCGATAGGCGGCAAGATAAGCCCTTGCAAGCTTTGTCACGTCATTGTTTGTCAGTACTTTCCTGTCATTTGGGACTGGGTAATCAGGAATAGTCAGTCCACTATATTCTCCAGGATCAGGGAATCTCATACCCTTGGCAGCAAGCTTTTGGGTATCTTCTGGTGTATCTTTTTTCGTGCGCCTACAATCTGGTCTTGGATTTCTTTTCAAATAGTATTCCATAAGATCTTGTGGAATTTCATTTTCATTGACACCATGGCCAAGAAGATAGGCTGCAATTATCACATTCCTTGGCATGTTCACTCCACATTCATCATCATCTACTCCTGCCTTTTCCCAATTATGCTCTGTGTTCTCGATTTTCCTTCCATCGACATAAGAGCGTAAATGATCGCCGAACACTACAATTTTTGGCCTGAAACTCAGTACATCTTCCATCAGGGCAGTGAACATCTCTGTTGTTGATGTGCAATTGAAACATCCGTTTTTGAGAACGTGTGCCATGCTGTCACAGGGAAAGTAATAATTACCCAAAACTTTAGTATGATAAAACTCAAAAAGCCCAAAAATACCTGGCTCCTGCATTAGATGTGTTTTTGCATCACCCACGATTTTTTCATATTCTCTTTTCATTGATTCCAGTCTGATAAATGGCTCTCCTTTTTCAGCCCGTGAAATATTCATATCAAGAACACTGCCTTCAATGAGAAAATCTGAAAGTTTTATTTTCTCTCCTTTTTGCAATGATGAAATATTTTTTCTTATGAACTGATCCCGTTCTTCAATTAGTTGTTTGACTTGTCTTGCTTGGTTTTCAGGAGATGATCTATCCTCGTCATGCATACTCTGCGATACTAATGGTTCTGTCTGGCCATTGCACGTAAATGGTCTTGGGATCATTGCACAGTAAGTGCCAACATACACTGCAACCGTAAGCACTGCAGCTGCCAAACGTCTTTTTGTTCCCTCTCTCATAAGAATACATTTACCAATATTGTGGGAACTCTATATAAATAGTGGTGTTATCCTACATGAAAAATACACGATTCTCAAAATGCTCCCATTCTGATTATAGCAAACCCAGAAAGTAATGGGCCGATCTCTGAACCGTGCGATTTAGATTCTTCAAATTTTTGGCTTTGTGTTGGGTCAGTCTATGGTTACCTTAGCCTGGGCATCACTCGCGGATTATCTGTGGTAAAATCCACCGCAACACCATTCCCATCACTAGTCACGCTCGTAATTCCAATTCCAAGTTCTGTTTCTAAGAATTGTAAACCATCTGTTACTCCTTCAGGTGCATCGAATATCACCGTACTAGTTATTCTACCATCCCCATGACATGAGAATAATATCAAACCAGTTGAATCACGTCTGGACTCATCTGGGGATGAACCAAAATTAACGTGGGTAGCCATAAGTGTTAGTTCTGTGTTTGGCGGTTCTTGTGATTCACCTTCTACATATCCACTGTAAACTAGTTCATACATCATCATGTCTGAAGGATCATTTCCAACCAAGACTGAGAATATGTTCTGTGATATGCTGGAAACACTGACCGAAAAACTCCTGTTTCCTGGTTCTTCTTCCAAACCAATATATCTACTTACGCATTCCTGTCTATCTGGAGATACACCGCAACTTGAAGATACTGCACTAAGCAGACAACTAGTTCGATTTTGATTTCCACTTGCGCATATATCCATATAATCTCTTATATCTCCTTCAAACTCTCTATCTATTCCAACTTCTGGTTCAGTTGGCTCAGGTTCTGCTATTCTCGCTGGTATTGGCGGTTCTACTATTGGTACCTGATTTCTAACATGATTTGCACATCCGGTTGCTGCAAGCAAAAATGTCGTTGCTGTAACTGTTACTGCTTTTTTTAATCTAAGCGTTCCTTGCTTTCCATAAGTATTGCTTACTCGTTGCTGTGTCATAATTAATTTTTGATATGAAAGTTTTAAATCATTATCTACTACCACCCATCACAACCGTGCACTGATAGATGGTTATTCATTAATTATTTTACTATCGTTCCGCTATGCTTTTTTCCTTCGATCGCATTCGTAACATCATTCATCTTATTTCCAGATACAAAATGGGTTTCTATTCCAGATCTTGCAATCAGCTTGCATGCGAGCATATCAAATACAAAATGCATCCCTGCTTTTCTGGTATCGCTTTCAGCTGCGAGTTTGTTGAGCTGGTCATAATCCATTATCGTATATTTTTTCGCTTTTGGGTTTTTTCTCGGGTCGCTATCATAAATCGCATCAACGTTACTAATATTCACCAGTTTCTTTGCACCAATCGCTTCTGCAAGCAATACCGCATCAGCGTCAGTAGTTATTCCCGGGATTGTTCCTCCCATCACCACAACTTTGTTTTCAGTTGCGTGTTCAGCTGCGTTATCAAAAGACGTCAGTACATTCCCACATGTCTTTACTCCCGCCCCTTTAAGCGCGGCTATCATGAGCTGTGCATTCTGTCTTGTCGATGCTATGGCAATCTGGTCTGCCTCATACTCGCTGCCACCAAGCTTGCGTACTGTGTTTGCATGTACTCGTGCCAGCGATCCACCGCCTGTAAGGATACCGAAACTGTTTTTGCTTTTCTTTATTATCTGTGCCATTGTTTTGAGAAAATTAAGATCAGGTTCACCATTGGGGTTTATTGCGCTTCCACCTACTGAGAGTATTATGTGCATAGTTTGAACACCATGCACAATCTCGAAGATTAGATTTTTATATTATCCTTTCAATTCAGTTGGATCAATACTGGTTTATGTTGTGGGGAAACAAAAGTTTCCTCACGACATCCTTGTGGTAGGCCAATTGACCGTACAACTAAGTATTGTTTCTATTCCATTTTCATCTACCATTACCTGGCAGCAATTGTTTCCATTACATACTGTTTTGTATTGTACCATCTTGTTTTCACCTCCTTTGTGTTTTCTCATATATTCTCGTTAGCAATATGGGCGTCGTTTTCCTACTGTCTTCTTAGGAGACGCAGTCATCTGTGTTTCTTATGCTGCGTCAGCAGTCTGTGTTTTTCTAATGTTTTCTCATTAGCAGTATAAACATCATTTTCCTACTGTTTTCTTAGGAGACGCAGTCATCAGT
>JAHJBM010000029.1 GCA_018813505.1 Microcaldota archaeon | reverse complement strand
GCAGCTAAGATCACATTAAGAACCTTGAGAATGCAGATAGAGGCACACGCTACCAAAAGTGAAGGCAAGGCATTTCCAAAACCAGAAATCACAAAACCAGCAGCACAACCAAAAGGCAGGATTACAACGCGCGGTTGATTTATTTTTTATCAACCAAATTTCGATTTTCATTGGGTAGGTTTCTCAGCGTTTCCTATAACCAAACATCTTATCGTAAGTTGGATGATCGAGAATATACAAAACAAAGGCAACGATTTCGATCTGGTTTCCTTCTAACTTAAGTTCGTCAGTTACTCCTGAGAAAACAAATACTACCGACACAGCATATAGAAGTACTGAAGACTGTGTAAGATAAGAACCCCGATTAGGAGCGATGAAATACCGGAAGAAGTTAAGTGTTGCGTGACAGCGCTTATGGAGCCATTGAATGGGGTAGTGTAGGACATTAAACCTACACCCTCTTAGTTTGTTTGAGCAAAACTCGGAGGTGCCCCATTATGGGTTATAACAATGAGATTGTAAATATAGCGGTAAGGATGGTGCTTGAAGATCACCATCCAATAAGAGAAGTTGCAAGACTGTTACGCATAGGGAGAGCAGCAATAGGCAGATGGATGAAGAGAATTAAGGCTGGAATGCCAACACATTTCTCTTCTGCACCAAAGCAGGTGCATAACAGGACAGGAGAAAATATCCTCAAAAGGATAAGGAGAATGCTGGAAAAAGGTGAAGGAACAATAAAGGCATGGTCTGATGCAGGCAAAAAAGTCTGTATTCGCACTGTGCAGCGCTGGAAGGGAAAGTGGTTTTCCACTGTGAAAAAGAAGGTGAAACCCAGAAGGTATGAAAGAAAGAAGCTCTTTTCACTTATGCATACTGATTGGGGAGTCAAGAGAATAAATGAAGGAAGGAGATGTTGTTTTACTTTCTATGAGGATGATTCTTCACGGATGTTGTATGCCACAAAAGCATACAAGAAAGCCGACCTTGACAATACTATTGATGCATTTGTCAATGCACGTTCTAAGACTGGATTTAAGGCTGTCCTGTCTGACTGTGGCAAGGTGTATCAGAATACCTTTATTGGATTGTGTAAATCCAATGATGTGAAATCTATTCATACAAGGCCATTCAATCCAAAATGTAATGGAAAGGCTGAAGCAGTTGTAAAAAAGATCAAGACATTCATGAGTAGATATGAGATAAGGGATATTGAACATGCCAATAGACTGCTCAGGAAATTTGAGTGGGGGTACAACAGGACTCCCCACAGCAGTCTTAAATATAAGACTCCTCTAGAAGTATACGAAGCCAAACGAACTAGTGGCGCTATATGTGGTGTCGCTTAACAGTTAAGTGGCGAAGTCAAGTTCTAAAGAATAAAGCATCCGCCAATACCCAGTAAGACTAACTCGAAAGAGATTCGAGACATCAAGATTTTTCGGTATTTGTCTTCTGGGAATCTGATCCCATAAATAGGATTTGTTTTGAGAATTTCTACTTTTTGTTTTATTGATTTTAGAAGTTGTATTTCTTCGGAATTGATATCGCCTTTTGTTTGTTGTTCACTTACAATTTTAGTAAGTTCTTCAAATTCCTTTTGCGCTTGATCTTTTAAGATTATAGATACTTGTCGATTATCTTTCATCAAAATCCCCCAAGTTTTTTTGATGTTTGTTTTTATTTATAGATTATAATTTCAATCCGCCAGTTTTCATCTGTTCAAGTTCTGCAGGTGGGCGGTAAATCCATAATACTCCTTTAGTAGTAATAAGGAGTTTTCCGCTTTCCTGAAGATAATCAAGTATTTGTAATAGTGTAGCGTGCATCACCTGTTTTGGGAGTCTCCTTTTCAATTCTGCGATTTTAATTATTTCTTTTGCTTCTCGTAAAACCTTTTCTACCATTAGCACAGTATTCAATGTTGGCGAATGTAATATTTGCACATGTTCAACTTGCATAGATACAGTTATATCAAAAGGGCATATAAATATACCGATTTTATATATTTAATAATGTGATGAGTTACTTACCGCTTCATCAACCAATCCTCAATTTTCATTACATCCACCCCATCCCGTTGATCTGCATATTCCAACCCAAGAAGCAGACCCTTTGCTTTCGCTGATTTCATCCCAACTTCAAGCCCTTTCCATTCGCGCTCTGGAACTTTATCTTCGCCACCCCATACTTGCACTGCAAGTGTTTCGGTTCCGGTTTTTTGTGCTATGAAATCGCATTCACCTGATTCTGATTTCATATATGACAATGAATAACCGCGCCGTACTAATTCCACAGCAACAAGGTTTTCCAATCTACGTCCTTTGTCATCCTGTTGAGATATACTCACAGATTTTTGCAAGCCGATATCATAGGCATAATGTTTTGAATCAGAAATGATTCGCTCACGAGGCGATCGCATATAAGGAGGTACAGAAAGCACAAGATACGCATCATTGAATGCCTCGACATAAGAACGAAATGTTGGCTGGCTTATACCAAGCATTGAAGCAGTTTTTTTAGCGGCCAGCATTTTACCCGGTTCGGAGAGAATAACTAATGCAAGATCTGAAAGAGATTTTGCTTGTCGTATACCTTTTCTTGCAGCAACATCACGCAAAACTGTTAGTTCCAGATATAATTTGTGCAATCGCGAAGCATCTTCTGGGCGAAGAACACATTCTGGATAACCACCAACATCCATATATTGCCTAAGGGATTTTAGACCCCATGAACGCGCATCCCCATAAGACAGTGTAAGAATAGGTTCTGGTATTGCTCTTCCAGCAAGCGAGGATGCGATTTCTTTGGAAAGTAATGAAGCACTTGAACCGGTAATGATGAACCTGCGGGTTTTGTGTTCAATCTCTTGTCTTATAGCTTTTACCCAACCATTAACTACCTGCACTTCGTCCAACACTGCGAGTCCGCCTTCTGGCATTTTTTTTATTTCTGATAAAAGAGCGGCTGGACTTGATGGTGCTCCTAGGGTCTCCAGATCAAGATATATCCCGGGCTTTCCACGTGATTTCCATATGTCAAGCATACGCATGGCAAGCGTTGTTTTGCCTGCCCTTCGTGGACCTATGAGAGCTATTGATTCTTTCCAATCCAATAATCGCATGAGATCAGGTTCTTCTTCCCTTGTCAAGTACATAGTGAAAGTATAGTTTCACTATATTTAAATACCTATGCTAATTTTGGGGATTAAATATACCTAGTGAAAGTATATTTTCAGTTAGAGTGAAATAAGTAATATATAAAAGGTAGATAAGATTAAACAGATATTTGAATGTTGAATTAGTTAATGAGAAGACTTTGCTGCTCAGTAATTGTTACCAGAACAGCGTTATATGCATGACGTAACAGTATTGTCTGAACCTCACTGAGAACGAATATTATTGTCCCTTGCCCACTCAATGAATTCTGCTGCAAAAACAAGCTAATCATCTTGATAATGTGAAGTGATCATTGACTGATAATCAATTTTTCCAAAAACAAGACTGGTGAATCTCAATATTATCTCAAGCCTTGAATTTTCATCAAGACCGCTAGTAACTGACTCCGGGTTTATTGAAGCCAGTGCATTAACAAATGACGGAACAAACGGGTTTTTAAACTGTGGTAATTGTAAGAGATATATGGCTATAGGTAAGATCAGATGTAGTGGTACAAAAATACACAGAGCATTAGAATATACTAAAAAAACAGCCAGACGAGCGGCAATTATAGGAACCATGATTGCTTTGCCTTTGGTAGCACCGTTGATTGGAGGTTGTAGAGGCCCTGGCTTGGATATAGAACCAGATGCTGCACCTATTGCAGATGCTTCAGAACCAGATAATAGAATTCCAAATTATACTTTACCGGTTATACCAGACGCCTCAATACCAGATGCTTCAGCTCCTGATGCAGCAGTTCCACCAGATCACTGCCTTAGCCATGAAGCAGGACCAACCGTAGTAATTAATCAGGAAACTGACGGACGAGTTGCAAGAATAAGGGATTTGAATAGGATTACAAGAGAGTTCATAACTCCGGAATTGGTTGATTTTCTAAATGAAACACATGTATATGGCACAGAACCAATACCACCAGATATGACGATCACATTACAGCGTGATCCAAATTGCATGACTGAACCGCAAGTTGCGCAAGCCATTGCAATGCCCGAAGAAGCATATGGAGAAGAGAGAGGGATATATACAATACACCAAATTGGTTTGGAAACACTAAGGAGAACCGATAGAAGTGTTTTCCAGATCGGAGCAGGAATCATGTTCCACGAACTTGGACATCCACAACCTGGTGGCGAGGCAGGATATATCGGAGAAGTGATTGCAGGCATAAATAATTTTGAACAGACGTTGGATGCATTTGTAGTATTTGCAAATCAGGGAAATGGTACTTCAGACATTACATGGTGGGCATCGAATATTGATGACACTGGAGGCGATATGTCACTTTGGACGCACCTGGCAGATCAGATAACGTATCTTTCCATCGGACTTGATGTTTGTGGTTGTGAGGCACATGATCGTGCAAATATGTTTTTCTTCCGCAGACTGCTCGCACTTGACGGCGATTTCAGGGCATTGCGCGATGATGTTCTGAGTTTGATGCGTGGAGGGCATATCACAGATGCCATCCAGGAAGGGGTTCAGGAATTTATCGATTATTATATATCACGCAGATACCCAGGGGAATATCAATTGCAGGATGCAGAGCTTGAACTCAGGATGGTATTTTTTCATGAATTATATAGACGTTTTGGACCAGATATGGCTATGGCTTATCTTGAGGCAACATCACATGCACCCCCACAGGTAAACGGAGATATTATCGGCATCGGCGAATTCCGCTACGGTAGGGAAAGACATTCTGATAAGATATACTCATATATTCCTGGGGATATGAGCTGCACATCACTCGAGCAGATACATCGAACTGTGATCACCGCATGTGATGGTGTTGAAGACAGGTGTGAGGATATTGCTGAAGATAGAAATGTCATGGTAGGGTCAGGAGTAGAACTTATGCATGAAAGAGGATATACATATCTTGGTTGTATCAGCGGAGACGAATCTGGAGAAGTAACTAAGTGGGTTATGCGCGTCATGGCTGATAGGTATTATGACGAAACTGGAGGATATTTGTGGATAGGGGATAATCCATGGGATGCAGTTCAACGCATCACTGTCCTTCGAAGCTTACAGATAAATGTAACTGATCCGTGTTATCGTTTAGATGAATATTGATAATACTGAGAGACTGGAAAAATCGTGAATATGGTAAGAGAAACACTTGACAAGCTTTCCAAAAAAGACCCCCAACGATCTAAAAGTATATATGAAAAGATCACTGAGATAATAGAATGTAATGAAAGCACCATAAATCATTATAAGAACCTAAGGCACGACCTTTCAGACTATAAAAGAGTTTATATAGATAAAAATTTGTGATTATCTTCAAGATATTTATGAAAGAAAAACATATCCTGTTTGAGCGTTTCGACCATCATGACAGGATATATCAAATTAGGTAGATAACATGTTTGGAATTGAAACTGATATAATCGGAAAAATCGCAGGCATAGTTGCGCTCGCTGCTTTTGTTCCATATATCTATTCTACTTTAAAGGGGAAAACAAAACCAAACCGAGCTACATGGTGGATATGGACTCTTGTAAGCTTTATCATTGCAGGAAGCTATTTTGATGTCGGTGCAAGGGAGACCATTTGGGTTGCCATAAGTTATATTGTTGGACCTGTGATTATGGCAATTCTTTCTCTGAAATACGGAGAAGGCGGATGGAATAAATTTGATAGGTTTTGTGTTTTGGGTGCATTGGCCGGTTTTGTATTGTGGATATTGTTTGATGCACCATTGATTGCTCTTTTACTTACTATTTTCATAGATTTTGTTGGGTTCCTACCAACTTACAAAAAAGCATATCACAACCCATGGGGAGAAAGCAAACTTGCATGGATTATATTTGTTGCAGCAGATTTACTCAACGTATTTGCAATAGAAACATTGGCATTTGGAATAGTTATTTATCCAGTATATATGCTAATTGTTGAGGCACCAGTCTTATTTTTATTATTTAGGAAACGAAAGAAAAACCTTAGAAAAAACACCCGTTATAAACGTTTGTAAACACTAAAGACCATAGTGATTTATATGGCAAATAAGTTGGATCGAATGACTAGACTAAATCGAATTGTGGAAACAAGATCAAGAAAACCAGGTATGGTATATTTAGTAAACCCCGAAGAAGCGAGAAGAGTTTTTGCTGATGCTTTCGATAAAGGAAATTCAGCATTAGTAAATAGATCTAGTGGGACGGAAATATATACGATAAAAATGAATTTATCAAAAACAACAAATGGATGGTTTGGAACAACGATCACTTTCCGAGTAGAAACAAAAGGAATTGGAACAAGAATGCAGACAAAGCTTGAATGTGCAAACTTAGATAAAAAAGTAGTACAGGATGTTGCTTCTAGACATGATGGAAATCATGCTGCGGAACGTTCAAGAACTGAAGAGTGCACCATATACACTGCAAAATTAACTCCTTTTGGCATTGAACAGATTGAAGGTTCAGGCGGAGTATGTTTTAGAGAAATGGAATCTGACACCCCACATATAATTGCAAGAGCTGGATCAATGATTTCTCTAGAAATGGTTGGACAGCGAATGGAGGTACCAGTTCTTGATTTCACTATAATTGAACCGACTACTTTCATAGCAACAATGACAGCAGCAGGAATTTTTGTAGCGCATGCAATCGAGAGATCAACTGAAAATCCACAAATGCTAGATGTGGCAATGAGATTGATAGCTGATACACACGAGTATCCAACTGGAGTGCAGCTTAGAGATGCCAGCTGCCCAGTAACATATAGAACTGAACAATAGAAATCGCGATCTACTGATACTGCCAGTATCAGTTTTGTTTTTATTACTTAGGAAACGAAAGAGATACTAAGAGGTTTGAACAAACAATGCTAAGCGAATTCCTTAAACAACCATTTGAAATTCGATGCCACAGCAAGGTTTATACAGCAAATACCGAATTTCAAAAGTTTTGCTCCTCGACCTCGAGATCACTGTCTTTGGAGGCGATGGCCGAATGAGCAAATCATTCAGCAAATATTTGATTATAGTGTTGGTACTTCTAGGCATAGTACTTTTCATCTCAGAACAGCCAACCACCCAACCACAAACTTCAGATGCAAACATAACAATGGATTTCTTTTATGTCGATGGCTGCCATTTCTGTGCAGCACAAAAAGAGTTTAATACTGAACTGGAAAACGAGTTTCCTAATCTCGATATCATCAAACATGATGCTGCAATCCCAGAGGAATATAGGCTTTTGCAAATCATGACGCAAAATCATACTGTTGGAAAGCACGGAATTGTTGGAGTTCCAGCAACGTTTATAAATGGAAAAATGTTTGTTGGATTTAGTAATGAAACTGCACAAAAGATCAGAGAAACAATTGCAGGGTGTGTAGACTGTGTTGAAGAAGAGGATGAAGCACCTGAAGAGGTTTTAAGGCGTTTTAATATTCCATATGTCGGAATTGTAGACTTGTCAGGCCTTTCGCTTCCGCTTCTTGCAATAGTTCTTGGGATTATAGATGGATTTAATCCATGTGCCATTTGGGTATTGATATATCTTATCACGCTTTTGATTGGATTAAAAGACAAAAAACGAGTATGGCTTATTGCAGGGACATTTGTAATTGCCTCAGGAGTATTGTATTTCCTGTTTATGACTGCATGGCTTAATGCATTTCTTTTCTTTGGTTACATACACGCCGTCACAATAATTGTTGGATTAGTGGGATTGGGGATTGGGATTATTTCCATAAAGGAATTTTTCGAAAAAAGCGCCATAACGTGCAATGCAACCAATGGAAAAGAGAAAAAGAAGATAATGCAATATGCAAAGGAGATAGTTCTCGCACCATTAACAGCAGCCACTATCCTGAGTATAATAGTATTGGCATTGGTCGTCAATGCAATCGAGTTCCTCTGCTCGGCAGCAATTCCAACGGTTTTTACACAATTGCTTGTGATAGGTAAACTTTCGACATTGGAACAGTACGCATACATACTATTGTATGTTGTCTTCTTTACACTTGATAGCCTTCTGGTGTTCGGACTTGCAGCATTTACAATAACCGGAATTTCAGGAGAAAAATACATCAGACTTTGCAGGCTTATAGGTGGGATAATTCTTTTGCTTCTTGGACTAATGCTTTTGTTTGCACCTAGTATGCTTCAGTGAAAATGCCTGGATACAGTTCACTGGGAGCAGACGAACATGATCATAAGTGTTAAAAATTAGACACAATATCAATGCAATGGGGGTGGCTGAGAGAAGGGATAGAATGTCACAAAAAACTACTAGTTCGGATGCGTTGACAGCTAACGCAACCAGCCCGAGTAATGATTCCAAAAAATCACGTAGATTATGGAACATAGTTGGTGTTCCGCTTGTTTCACTCCCGCTTGTTTTTCTTGCTGGTTCTGCAGCAATTGGAATTGATATGTGCAGAAGCAGTCAACAAACTAGTCTATGGCAAAGATATGGCACGAAAATTGAGTTTCAGAATGGAACGTTAAAACGCTGGCCTAATGGTCGATATAAAACAGGAATAGTTAGTAACGATTTCGAATTTGTTCACAAGATTGGAAATCTAGATTTGCACCTAAAAGTACCAAGTGGAAAAACATTGAATTTTGATAGTGGTGGAAATATTGATTTTAACTTACAGTACTCTGAAGATCAGCCAGTTTATACGGAAGCTATCCTAGCAACGGCAATAAAGATACAAAATATAGATATACCTGCAGGGACAGGAATAAAAGTTGAAACAGACGGCAATGCCACATTATTCTCAGATGAACTAACTATACCATATCAAAAACATGGTGGACCTTCACTGAGGTTAAGAGGTACATCTGATAAGAAGATAACAATAAAGCTTGATAAAAATGGCCATGTTAATGCAATAAATGGTTTGCTGGCAGAAGATGTTGTAGTTCCGTATAAGTTGGGCGAAACTATTCTGAAGATAAGATTGCCGGAAAAGCTTCCAGTTGCATTTAATGGAACTGGGATAGATTTGGTAGAAAGTAACCGAAACCACGACGATTATCTTATGAGAGAAGAACATGTATCTTTAGCAGAACCCACAGCGCTTGATAGTGTCAGGGCAGAGAAGGGCACAGAAGTATACTTTGAACAGGATGGGTGCATTAAATTGTTCCATGATCGAATAGATGTCCAGTATCCGATAACTGAAGGGACAACTGTACTAAATTTAATAAGAAATAATAGCGATAGTGGAATTGGAGGGAATCAAAATCGAAAGTTAGTGGTATGTTTTGATAACAGAGGTAAAGTACGCGAGATACTTGAGGCTGTATTGGCACACCAAGCAACTATCCAATACCAATTTGGTAATAGTATTGGAATGGATATAACATTGGCAACTGGAACTCCGATTAAAACTGGCAAACATGGAATTGAACCTGATTGGGAGTGGATCAATTCCAATAGAAACAGATATCCGTCTTTAGTAAATGATACACAAATTTATGGCATTGGTATCACCAAGGGAAGTGATATCATGCCTAACCCAGATGGTAGTTGCATTGTTTACTCAAAGAGAGTATTCATACCATGCATCACAGAAAATGATACCCCTACAAATGTTGAATTGCAAGGTAATCAGCATGGAATGGCAAAACTTGTTTTAAACATCAATGGTGAACTTCAGAAAATTGAAAATGCAGTACGTTACGATAGATATGAACGTGCATTAGAACAAATAACCTTTGAACATGAAAGCATTCGTGGATATGTATGTGATGATAATGGAGATTGTAGATCTAGAAGATTACGAATTAATAACTTGGGTAAAATAAATATTACACCGAAGAAAAGACCGCATTCCAAGAGACCTGCAAGGCATCCAACGAAAGAACCTGAAATCAATTTGGGTTCAAAAGAGGGATGGCCATGACCATGCCACCAAAACCAGATTTACGCTGTATATGCAAACCTAAAGAACCACATAGGCTTAAAGAACACCGCGCATCTGCCAAACATCCGTTGACCGAACCCATTGAACCTGTTAAATGCGGTCAGCCTCCAACAGAACTATCCGCTCATAAAGAAAGACCTGGCGAATCTCCAGAACCACCATATTATAGCCCTGTTGACCCATCACCAAACGATCCTATTGATTATGGTCCACCTCAACCCGAACGGGCAGGACCACCACGAATCGAGCCCGACAAACCAGAAGTTACAGCACAGGCACAAATTGAAGTTCCAAGACAAGATTACCACCAGAATGTGACAGATTTGGAACATTTAGAACCGATTAAACCTGAGACTATCCACACTGGAGAAGGCAATAACACAGATATGTTAGGAGACAATGTGCTAAAAGCGATCAGTGTGATTATACCTCGAGTACAACAATCTATAGGGATGGGAATAATAAAAGAAGAGGTGAACAACAGTGAGCACTTCATCAAGAGATATATTATACCAAATATCAAAAAAACATTAAATTTTTTATCAAAAGTCACGATATTGTTTTTGAAGCAGCTAAGACAATTAAATAAAAATATTCACATATTAGAAAAACCGTTCATTTATGGCTTAGGGACCATTGGCGGAATATGGAATAGTTATGATGGATTGACAAACCAGAATAGTATGACTAATTATGTAATCAAACAGATATTTAGTAATGTTGATAACGCATTTATACATATATTCCTAAACGCCACGATTGGATTTGCTTTAACTGCAGGATCGGTTTTTGGCATTATAAAAATATATAAGCTTATAAAAGATGAAAACCGCAAAACAGATAAAACACGCCAATTAGAAGGAAGTGATGCAGCAAATAACAAGGCCAGTGATGATACTGTAGCTGCACTTTGTACAAGCGAATCTGATCAGTTGACACCACCAGCTGAAACTTCTATAGATCTTGAAAAACAACATGAAGAACCTACTGGATCAAAACCAGAAGAATGTAAATCACAAAACAGCAATGCATTACATAGTGTAGCAAATCTGCGTTCCCAACAGCCACCAGATGTTGAAGAATTAACAGAGCCTGAAGAAACCAAACTCGAAATTAATAGTTCTTCAATCGCCAGCCAGATTGAAGAATTGCAACGCCAGCTTGCAGCAAACCAGAGATCAGTGGATATTATTCGAAAAGCCAAAATAGAGAAACTGGAGACACTGGCAGATATTGCAGATGCCGAAAGGATAAAATTGCTAGGAGTATTAGAAAGCACAAAAAGAGAACTTGAAAGAACTAGGGATTTTGAACTTTTTGCCTTAGGTATTACAGCGCTTCAGCTAAATCATGAAATGGAAAAGACAGATATTCCAGAAATAATGTGGGATTCTGCCCTCAGAATAAGGGCAAGGATACGAATACTTCTTCTTGACAAAAAATTCTGGTATATGGGCCACCCATTACAAAAGGATAGTGTGAAGTTTGGCAAGTATACATGTGAACATATTATAGGAAAGGGTGGGATGGGACTTGTATACCTGGCTAAAGATACTGAGGCTAGACATGCAATAATAAAAACCCTTAGTTTGGAATTACAAAATGGCTCAGATCGTGAAAAAAATGAGAGATATATAGTCCGTGAGGCTTCACTACTTGAACAAATAAAACATCAACATGTTATCCAAATTTATGAACATGGAAGAGTAACTGATGAAAATACAGGAGAAGAGATATTTTATTTGGCGGCAGAATTTATAGATGGAGTGACACTTGAAAGGTTCTTAGATGAGTTCGGACCTTTACCATTAGATGAGACTATGGCGGTTTTATATATGGCAGCCTCGGGCTTAGAAGCAATACATGCAAATGATATTGTTCATGAGGATGTAAAACCAGGCAATATGATGTTAACCCATGAAGCAACAGTAGTTAAAGTTATTGATCTCAATTTGGCAAGAGGAAAGGATGATACTGTGTTCTCCACCGCAGTATTAGGCACTGTCGGTTATATGGCTCCGGAAAAAATCAAAGGGCAACCAGAAACAGATGAACAAGAACTAGGTCGTGCAGACGTTTATTCTTTTGGCATGACTGCATATCGTGCAATAACAGGCAGACCAAGATATATCGCTACAGACAGAGATACTCGTCAGATATTAAATTATAGCACTTTCTTGGATGAACGCGACAATGCTTTTGACAGTGATTCATTGAGAGATATACCTGAGGGACTTCGTGAACCATTAATAAAAATGGGAATCGGCAATCCAAAAAAAAGGGATATTACATTTACCCAGATAAAGGAAGCATTAATGGCACAATATCTGGAGATTAGGGGACAGAAACCAGATATTTAAACATTCTTGCACATAAATGTAAAGATGAGACAAAAACCACAATGCCGCCAGACTGAGAAAGACCAGAGAACACACACCACATTAGAAAGATGCAATGGTTTCAGTAGATGGACGATATTATTGAGTTCTGCTTTTGTTTTGAGTTCCTGTGGCATGATTGAATCAACATCACAACCACCACAGAGTAGCAGTACAGCCACAGGCACAATATCCAGATATAACCAGAATTGCGATCTCAAACTTGCAAGCATATGCTGGAACTAGTAAAACAGAAGATAGATATCCCGAGATCGGCAATGCGGCATCAAAGAGTTTGATAAGGCTCGGTGCAGTAGAGCACTAGTGGATGGATAGAACAAACCCAAGAACCTCTTCTTTTTTCCCTGGTTTGTAATTCCACGTTCTTACGATTTCTTTGTAATCCGAAATCTCTTTTTTGAGCTGGACATCGTCAATATCAGGGCATTTCAATCGAAAGAGAAATTTGGAAAGAGATGGGCAGAAACGTGTATTTAGTACCCCTGAAATGGCAAACGGATAGCGCTTGCATGAGAGCGGAGCCGAACTATGCACAGAACACTTGTTGCTTTTTTCTAAAAAAATGCATGGATGTGATTTGATTCCAAGAAGATAATAGCCATATCCATCTAGCGTGGTTAGAACAAGATCAGGATCATAGCTCAGAAGCTTTGCTTCATGCAAAACAGCGAATTCTTCTGGCTTTTTACCAGTGGCATTTGAGATGCGAATAATATCTTGAGGGGTTACGGTTATCGTGTATGTTTTGCAGCAATTTGCATTGCAGAGAGTACATGGATTTATCGGCATTGTGCACCTTGCACTATCGTATGCGATTGTATCTATCAGACATATTCCTTGTGTATGTCCTTGGGTTTTTTCTTTATCATTACAGCAACTTCTTGCGGATCAACTTGTAAACGATACCTGGTCATCACAGCCTGCATATTATAATCCTGCTCTACCAGCAACTTTTCAAGATCTTTACCACTTAGTTTCTGGAGACGGTAGACCTTTAATACTGCGTCCACCCTTGCGCCCTTTGCCATGAACTTCATGATATCTGGAATTGCAGCCTTGACAAAAGTACCGTTTTTGTATTCTGTGAACAAATCAACAAGTGTTTTTTCCAGATTACTAAATTCAATGCCATCACGTCTAAGTGAGACCACAGTATTCTCAATGGTTGTTGCAACAAGCATTGGATCGATTCCAAGATCAACCAATGTTTCGAAAAGCTTCAAATGCCTTGATTTGAGCATTTTAGCCGCCATCTCTTTATTCAATAATTTTTCAAGCTTAGATGTCTTATCCTCAAGCGATTCTGTTTTTTCTATGGAGGACAATAACTCTTTTGTAAGTGGAATAGGTGGAACATCAGTCTCTGGATAAAGTCTTGCACGACCAGGCAACGGCCTCATGAATGAAGTTGTACCATCAGGATTCGGCCTTCTTGTTTCTTCTGGCACATAGTTCATATTTGCTCTTGACAGAACATAGGACATTGCATTTTCAGCCTGAATATTTGGCGCAACAACAAGCACAAACGCATCATTTGAGGATATGTCAAGCGCGGTATTGATCGCTTTCTGCTCTGTTTCAGAAATGGAATATTTTGAAAGGTCCTCATCGCTGTGCATTATGCCCTTCACCCCTGCAAGTTTTGCATAATCGCTCAATTCAGTACCATATCGTTTTCCAGGCTGGAGAATAGTACCAAGGATCGATTTGTGATTAGGTAATTTTTGACCAAGTACAATTGAACCGGAATCTATTCCGCTTTTGATAAACTTTGCATTTGTATTTGCAAATAGATTAGTAAGATCTTTCTGATGTTTTTTCACAGGCAATGCTTTTCTATGTCTTAGTTCGTTAAGCAGTTTTATCAGTGCGAGTTGTCTTTTTGACTCTATATCAACATATGTTTCGAATAATTTCAGATCCTGTGCTCCTTTGATCTCGACGCGCGCGCCACCCTCTGTGGAGATGTTAACATCCTGCCTGATTGTTCCAAGCCCACGTGCAACATGCCCAGTAGCTCTAAGAACCATGCCGATTTTTTCTGCAACTTCCCTAAGATGAGCACCGTCTTTTATGTCAGGAGCAGTGCATATTTCCACCAGTGGAATACCCAAACGATCAAGGCGGTAGGTTACTTTTGATTCTGAAGATGATATGATACCTGAACTCTCTTCTTCAAGTGATATAAGCGGGATTCTTACTTTGCCCTTTGAACTTTCGATGCTGCCGTTCAGTGCTATGATCGAGGTTCTCTGGAAACCAGAAGTATTGCTGCCATCTAGTACCATTTTCCGCATTATATGAACTTCATCAACAGGAACTGCATTCAAATGGGATGATATGTTGAGCGCTATTTTGAGTGCTTCGGTATTGAGCAGTCCCGGAGGTTCTTCATCCGTTTCCACAAGGCAGTTGTTAGAGTGAAATACCTGATATTCAAAGATGCGGTTCTTGAGAAATTCCGCCTTTGAAGCAGCATCTGTTTCACCAAGCTCGCTGAAAACAGGATGGAGCTTTCTATTGATTATAAAGTCTGGTGCGTGCTCTGAAAACGCAGAAGGGCAGTTGCAGAAAAGCTTTGCACTGTCAAGCCGTTGATGTATTTCAAGTCCGATTTTCAAATGATTCACCTATTTTTCCAGGCAGGCATTGTTTTCATATATGCCTTCGCCATTTCAACTGCTTTTTCAGGTGTGATGTTTTTGGTTTTTGCCATGAAGTTTGACATACCAGCCAACGTTTCGTCATAAGATTTGAGCATACCATCAGGTTTTGTACAATGAACGCAGTATTTGTTTTTCGTATTCTGTCCACCAAATTCTTCTGGCTCCTTCATTGGCATTCCACAGGATTCACATTTTGAAATCATAAACACACCTAAAAATATCATAATAATGCTGAACGCTCGCTTATTTCGCCAACCATGTTTGTCATCATCATTTCATTGATTTTGTCCATTTTCTTTGTCTGCCCAAGAACCCAGCAAAGCTTTACATATGCAGTTTCAGGTGTCCAATCTGCGCCATCGCCGATGACACCAGCATTCATCAGAAGCCGCCCTGTAGTATAGACACGCATACATATTCTGCCGCCGATACATTGTGAACTCATTGCAACCGGAATGCCTGAAGAAACCAGCTCGCTTATCTGTTTGTAAATGCTTTTTACAGTCTTATCATTGAATGAATTGATTGGAGCATGGCCAAGACCAGTACCAACAAGGACAACACCATCATAGCTATCTAAACTTGAAATGAGTTTGGGCTTGATGTTTGGATGCATGTATATTAGAGCTACATTATCATTAATGGATTTTTTTGAGATCATCTCACCAGGTTTGCTTCTTGATTTGTAGTCTGCCAGCCCATCAAAACGGTTTTCCCTATGAGCTACTGCTGCAAGCGGAAGAGAGTTGATTGATTGGAATGCATCACGCCTTGAGGTATGCATCTTCCTTACTCTTGTCCCACGATGGAGATAACAGAAATCATCATTGGTACTTGCGTGCATACATACAGTAACCTCTCCAAGGTTTTGGGTAGCTGAGAACACAGAATTGAGCAAGTTTGACCTGTTTTCGCTTGATGGCCGATCAGAACTTCTCTGGGAACCGACGAATATCACAGGAGCAGGAAGGTTTTGAAGCATGAAACTAATGGCTGCTGAAGTATAAGTCATGGTATCGGTGCCGTGCATCACCACCACCCCCTTGGCGCCGGCCTTCAGATCTTTTTCTATTTCATCTGCAAGAATCTTCCAGTGGTGGGAATTCATATCCTCTGAAAATAATGAAAATAATTGTCTTGAGTTTATTGGCCATTTTTCCAAGTCCGGAAATGCCATGCGCAATTCCTTTGCAGTTATTGATGGATAAACTGCACCAGTGGTATATTCGATCTTTGATGCTATTGTACCCCCGCATCCGAGTATGGAGATTTCACCAGCATTTGTTTTTGAATGGGATTCTTTTGTTTGTTTTGAGATGGACCCTGTTTTCACAAGATCAATAGATTCTGCCACTACACCAATGTTATAGCCATTATCAAGCTTCAGGACTATTATATGTGCATCGCCCGAATATGGTCGTGGCATGAGAATGCCTTCGAATACCTTATCACGCGATAATACCTTTACCCTGTCGCCAACTTGAATGTTTTTCTTTTTAAGTTTTTTCATTATCTCGCTGGAGTACATAATATTCACACTATCCGCACCGTGCCAAGCAGGCAATCAATGTGACCGAAGAGACCCCACTGCAAGCAGGTGGGGTATACCTCCAATGGAACGTCGAAACGTTCCATGGACCACAAATCTGCCGAACAGATTTGTCGGTCATTCGGTCACAACTTTCAAAATTGGGTCGCTGC
>JAHJBM010000028.1 GCA_018813505.1 Microcaldota archaeon | reverse complement strand
GTTCATGACATCATAGGAAGGAAAGAATATCGCAGTGCCCCCTGGAGTTACATCAACGATTGAATCAAGCTTGCTTGCTATCGCACTATAGCCAGCCTCATCCCGTCTTGAATATTTTGTCGTCAGATTTTCAGTTATAATGTTAACAATATTGTCATTATCAAAAGGAGAGGGATAATGCTTCAGTGTAGTGCGAGCTTTATCGAGTCCAAGGACATCAAGATGCATTTCCATCGGGATTAAGGTTCCGCTCATGAGTACCGATGAAGTGCATTGATTTAGTATCCCTGTTACACAGGACGGATCAAGCACACGCTTTGAAAGGAAAAAAACATTGTTCTTTTTCTTCAGAATCCTAACGCACTTGAACTCGTCGTTTTTCCATTCTGAAAGAAATTTAGCAAGATTAAGGCACGCACTTTTTTTGCTTGTCTCATCAACATATGAAACACCTGCATCCACAAGAAGATCTGTAATCTCTTCCATTGGCAACCCGAATTGTTCTATAAATGCCTGAAACTCCCACCCTGAAATTGCTTTTTCGTTTCTTGAAGCATTTTGACCAGGACTATTAGCACTAATACTGCTAAGCGTTTCCTCACCCCAGGCAGCAAATCCGTCTGAAATAGGCCCAGCATCACGACCGATCGTGTCCATCTCCTGAGTCACTTTCTTGAACGTGAACGTGTTTATGCTCCTTGAAAGGCTACTCCTGATCCTTGGCGAAAGATTGTGTGCCTCATCGATTATTATGATGGAGTCCTCGATTCTTTTTTTCGTTTTCATAAGAAAGATGTCACGGATATGCGGAACCATCATATGATAATAATCTGCGATGATGACATCTGCCGATGATGCAAGCATTAGCATCCATTCATAAACGCAACATTTGGACTTTTTTCCGAATTCAAGTAGTTCATGATGAGATAGACCACTACCATATGATTCAAGCATTTTCCTGAAGCGGAGGTCTGCTTTGTGTTCTTGAAAAGTATTGTAACCCCTTGCATTGATGAAGGGGATGCACTGTTTGTTTTTACGCAATCTTCCGCATGTAGCCTGGAAACTATCATTGTCAAGATCACAAAGATTAGATATGGTGCAGGAATGTGATCTGCCGACCATGTCAACAGCTTTTATCCCAAGCTTGTGTTTTGCTTCTATGCCTTTTACAACCTCCATTGCGATTTTGTGCTGAGATATTTTTGGAGTCAGGAAGAATACTGTAAGATTATTTTCAAGCGCGTACGTGAGCGATGCTGAAAGCGCGGCATCGGTTTTCCCTAAACCAGTTGGCGCCTGTACCATTATGTTGCCACCACCAGACACTGCAGAATAGATGTCATCCATCAATTCTTTCTGGTGCGGCCTGACACGATCGTGCCGAAAATAATAATCCATATGAATATATTTACAAGCAAGGAATTAATACTGTATGAAATTCATTTATGATGCACCGGCAATATTCCACAAGGATGCATTGATACTTGGAGATACTCATTTTGGCATGGAAAGAAAACTAAGGAACAAGGGAATTTATGATGAACAATTTAGTGAACGGCTTTTTCTAAAACTCAAAGAACTAATCTTAAAATATAAAGCGAAAAAAGTAATATTTCTCGGCGATGTGAAAGAAGAGATCACAATGCTTGATGAAAAAACAAGAAACATACTTTCACGACTTTCGTTGATATGCGAAATAATAATTGTACGTGGCAATCATGACGGGGGAATAGAAAATTGCGGATGTGCAAAAATAATTCCATCCGAAGGATTTGTCTATTGTGAACTCGGACTTGCGCACGGGCATTCGTGGCCGGAAGAAGAACTCATGAAATGCAAATACATAGTATTGGGCCATCAGCATCCAATGATCGGAACAAAAGATAGCATGGGAAAAATCCACAAGGAACCAGTATGGATTGTTGCAGAACCCGAAGAGAAAAACATTTCAGAGCATTATAAAGAGTATAATACAGAGATAAAATTGATATTAATGCCAGCATTCAATCCGCTTGTTGGTGCTGTAATAAAATTAACAGAAAATAATATAACAAAAGAAGCACGCAAAAGTTTTCAGAAGAGTAAAATAAAGCAAAGTGATACAATTTCGAATACAAAACTTAAGACAGGACCACTTCTTAACAACAAAATATTTAAACTAGCTAGTGCATTAGTATTGAGGTTAGACGGGACGCGATTAGGAAAACTAGAAAAACAAGTTGAGACCTATGGGAAGAAAACGAAGAGGACGTGATACTCTCGAAACATGCGCGAATTGCGGAAGATCTGTACCACGCGATAAAGCAGTTCAAGATGTCAAAAGAGTCCGCTATGACACTGATTTGAAGGGAGATGACAACATCGTTCACACTGAGTTTAGAACTGTTTATTATTGTATAAGCTGTGCTAAACACGGCAAAATATTTGAAAAGAAGAAAGAACAGGCAAGGAGGAAAAGAGAGAGGGAAATGTATGGATGAAATAGCCTTCGAAGGAAGGACATATATCGTACTAAGAGATCATATCGGAAACCTACCCCTCATTGTTGTAAAAGCGAAAAAAGGATACGTTGCATGTAGCTACATAGATAAAAAAACCGCAGAAAACGTAGGCGACGTTGCTGCGTTTGTAGCTGGTGTAAAAGAAATCGAAGACCTCAAAAAAGCAAAAATAAGGCACGCGACCAGCTGGGCAGAAGATTTAGGAATAAGAGAGGGGATGAGTGTAAAAAAAGCCTTAGAGATTATGGATGCTGATACTCCTTAAAGTATATGATACCGCAAACCAGAAATGGTAATAGGAATATCAATGCACAAAGATTCTCTGAGGTTGACTCGCAGGTATTTGATGGACATGCACTTGAACCGCCAGTGCTACCACCACTACGATAGTAATTTTCAGTATTGATACAGGTAAGTCTACATACTTCATGTTTGCATAGAGCTCCCGTTGCCGCAGGACCATTGATACCTGAATCAGATACATCATCGTAATTCGAGATCCATTCGCAAAGCTCAGGATCGCGCGCAACTTTTGCGACTTCATAAAAACATGAATTTGTAACTAATTCTGCTTTTCTACGAGTATCATCGCCCGCGGGTAAAGAACTACCATAATCAACCCAAATATTACGACAGGTGTCTATTGCCCCATCAGCATCACCTAAATATGCAATACTTATTGCAGCCGTATGAAGACATGACATCATTTCTGAGGTACGATAATGCGTAATGGTAGATTCACATTCATCAGGGGTTTTAAGACCCAGCGCACCAATTAACAAGAAAAGAGAAACTGCAAAAAATATTGACAGCAATCGCAATTTCATATTATCTATCGCCGTTTTACTTTTTCCGCATATGGCTTGAGCAGTTTCTTTGCTTTTGCAAGTGCCTGTTTTATCTCATCCTCGCTTTTAGCCCCCGCACAGATAACCTTGCCGTTTTTGAAAAGAAGCAATGATGCTTTTGGATCCCTGAATTTCAGGATTGCACCTGGAAACTGTTCAGGCTCGTATTCAACATCCTTGAGCTTATATGCTATTTTGTAAAGGTCAAGTTCAAGATGAAGATTTGCCGATGCAACGATATTTGTGATCTCGATCTTGGGTTTTTTTGTTTTTGTTATCCTTTTTGCATAAGGAGTAAGCATCTTGATTGTTTTCTGAATAGTCTTATCTATGAGATCGCGCCGTTTACAGCCAACACAGACAACCTTACCGTTTTTGAAAAGAAGCAATGATGCCTTCGTAGGTTCCTTGAATTTCAGGATTGCACCTGGAAACTGTTCCGGCTCGTATTCTATCTCTGGAATCTTGCTTGCAAGAGAATAAAGATCAAGCTCAAGACCAAGAGACGCAGACGCCACCATATTAGTAATAACGTACTCTGTTTTTTTTGTCAGACATATCACCCAAATGTTAAATATAGAAATATTTATAAAGGAAGCAATTGTTTAAAAAGACTTACGCTTAACATTCCCATAAAGAAATGCCAATTTAATGCTGTTTTTCAGGCGAATATAACTCAGATAAGCATTAGAATGGGATAACTCTGGACTATAAAATAGAGTCCAGCACAAGATTGTGATTTACATGGTTAAGGCATCTGGAGGAACACTCAGCGGAAATACAAGAAGACTCAGGGGCAAGAGCAAAGTAAGCGTAGCAAGAGCTGTCCGTACGTTCGAAGTAGGGAACAAGGTAGTGATATACCCAAGATCATCTGCAAATGGCAGACCCCATATGAGATACATCAATAGACATGGCATAATAATACAAACAAGGGGAAAGGCATATATAGTAAAGATAAAGGATGGTAATAAGATGAAAGATCTCATAGTCGGTTCTGTTCATCTTAAGCTCGCTTAGAGGTGAATTCATATGGATATAAAATCATCAAAGGCAGTAAATGTTTTAGAAGCAAGAGAAATACTCGTAAAAAGAAATGAAGAAGGAGAATTAGGGTATGAACAAGCACAGGCACTCGAACATTCTGAAAAATTCTGCAAAAACGACCCAGAAAAAATGAAAACGATCCTTGCAAATCTCCAAAAAAATGAGAAAATAGGAAGCGAACTCGCAACAAAGATAATTGACATAGCCCCCACAAATGTAGCAACATTAAAGGCAGTCCTTTTAAAGGACAAAGTCGAATTATCTGAAGAGGAACTCAACGATATCGTAAAGCAGTTCTAATAGGAAAGGAGGGCTCAATATGGAAGATTATGCCTGGGTTATAGAGTATTTGCCATCAGGACGAGCATCTGCACTGAAAAGAGAAGCGATGGTTCAACTTATAGGAACACGATTTTTTACTTTGCTAGAAGCCAGTGTCCAGCCAGATAGTCTGATAGTAATAGGACAAAAGCTATATGTAGGTAAGGAAGGAAGAACAGAAGTCACACACATAAAAGGCCGCATAACATATAATGAGCTTACCAATGGTGCAAAAGAATTCCTTCGGCCGATGCTGCAAAAAGCAGTAAAGGAAAACGAAAACATATTTATAAGCTTCATAAACAGGGCAAAACCAATTTCAATAAGGGTTCATAGCCTGGATCTTCTTCCCGGTATTGGAAAGAAAAATATGGAAGCAATACTAAAAGAAAGAGAAAATAAACCATTCGAATCAGTAGAAGACCTGAAGAAGAGAGTCCCTACATTATCAGATCCTATAGGTATTTTTGTACACAGGATAATGAGCGAACTCGAAGGAAATGAAAAGTATTATTTGTTTACCAAGCCACCTTTTGTACCTAGACCACCTGGAAGTTTCCACGGATATGAACACGGAAGGGGCAGCTTCAGAAGATAAAGGTAAATAACTCTGAAAGAAAAGAATAAAGAAATAGTTAGGAGAGTTCGGAATTTCTTCTTATTTTTGATGCTGTTTTTTCGAGTTCCTTGATTGTTGCATTGCCATCATTGTATTTTACAGGCATACGGAAACCAAACCCATCACCACGATACCTTGGAACAACATGCATGTGCACGTGAAATATTTCCTGACCTGCATCAGCACCATCTGACAGGATATAATTTATACCCTTGCAGTTTAGTTTTGAATTTTTCAGGAAAAGACCGACCTTCTTTGCCGCAATGAGCAACTCAGCAACAAGATGGTCATCAAGTTCTGTAAGCAGTTCTGCATGTTTTTTTGGAACCACAAGAACATGCCCCGGATTAATTGGTTTTATGTCCATGAATGCGAATACCTGTTCTGTTTCGTAAATTTTTACACATTCAGTTTTCCCTCTAATAATATTACAAAAAATGCATCCGTCCATACTATAGTATTGTCAACAGGGGTATTTAATCCCTCATGTGATGGCATGATAATACAAAAGAGAACTAAAAACTGAAATTCGCAACTCGAAACTCAAAACTGGTAACCCTAAAATAGAAAATGGGCTGTTGTGAAATCTCCGAAAAGATTTCACTTCTCACACTTGTTCGACCGATAAATCGATGCATCGATTTATGGTCCATAGAACGTTACGACGTTCTATTGGACATCTCGAACAAGGCGCACAAAGTTCAGCAAATGAACTTTGTTGTCCCAAACTTTTTTGAGCCAAAAACCACGCAATTGATGCAAAGCAACAATGCGCCCCTTGTTGCTCGCAACAAGTGGAAGACTCGAACTGAACACATAGAAAAAGTATTGGGCTCAGCTTGAAATCTTTCAGATTTCAAGTCACCCAATTTTGCCTGAGCCAAAACCCAAGACTCAAGACTGTGGACAAATGCAAAATTGGGCCCGCGCGG
>JAHJBM010000027.1 GCA_018813505.1 Microcaldota archaeon | reverse complement strand
TCAAAATAAGTTCAAGGCATTTTCGTTGCTCTTCTGATGCCGAAACTTCTCCTTTAATCATGGGCAATGCCAATACAGAATTGCTGTATTCCAAGACTTCTTCTCCATTGATAGTTGTGCGATCTCCAGATAATACTGCTTCTCCAGTTTTTTTTACTTCAGTTGCCGCTTCAAAAATTTTTCTTAATCTGTTGTCTTCTTGCATAAATTCCACCCTTCCTATTTTTACTCTTTCCACCCCCTACTTTACAATCACTATTATTCGGATTTTGTTTCATCTAATTTGCCATCATTTCATTCAGATTTTTCCTTTTCCGATTCTGTATCTTGCCCATCTGCTTTGTTTTCTTCAACCGTTGCTTCAGGTTCATTATTCCCATCGCTCTTTACGGATTCCATTTCATGTTCATCCTCTTCATTCTGACACGATTTCGGCACAACAGCAAAACTCGCGACCTTTTCGTCTTCAGCCAATCGAATAATCCTTACACCCTGAGTATTTCTTCCAATAACAGAAATATCTTTCATACATATCCTGATGGCCTGGCCCTTGGAGCTCATGACAATGACTTCATCGCTATCTTCCACTGCCCTTACTCCAATGACCTCTCCGTTTCTACCCTCGGTCTTGATGTTGATGACACCAGATCCGCCACGTGTTTGTAGTCTATACTCATCAATATGCGTTCGCTTACCAAATCCATTTTCCGTAATAGTAAGTAATGCTGGTTTTTTGCATACGGCAAGGCCAACAACTTCATCATCCTCTGATTTCAACCTTACTCCGCGTACACCCTGCCCTGTTCTGCCAATTTCTCTTGCATCATCTTCACTAAATCTGATAGACTGGCCTTTCTTTGTTGCAATAACCATTTCTTGTTTTCCATCTGTTTTTCTTACTTCTATCAGTCTGTCCCCTTCCTTCAATGTAATTGCACGTATTCCACCGCGCCTTACATTGCCGAAGTTATTCAGTCCGATTCTTTTGACTGTACCTTTCTTTGTACACATCACAAGATATTCGCCGGAATCAAACCTATCAACACTTATCCATGATGTTACCTTTTCATCTTTCAGGTCAAGTAAGCTCAC
This sequence comes from Microcaldota archaeon, assembly GCA_018813505.1. GTDB lineage: Archaea > Micrarchaeota > Micrarchaeia > Anstonellales > Bilamarchaeaceae > Bilamarchaeum. The sequence goes on along the minus strand of JAHJBM010000027.1, from coordinate 39,416 downwards.
TAGTGTTTTACCTGTAGCATATCTGCTGCTCTCAGGAACTCTATATACCTTTAACCAGAACACTCGTCCCTGGTCAGTAAACAACAATAGGTAGTTGTGATTCTTTGTAATAATAACATCTTGTACAAAGTCCTCATCCTTTGTTCCGCCCATTACTCCTTTACCCCCGCGATGCTGTGTCTTGTATTCATCAAGCCCGACTCGTTTCACATACCCTCTGTTTGATATGACGACTACAGTCTCATCGTTTGGAATAAGCTCTTCGATATCAATGTCATCTTCTGAATCAAGGATATCTGTTCTTCTTTCATCTCCATAAGTATTCCTAATCTCAAGTAGCTCGTCCTTTATGATCTGAAGGATTTTGCCAACGTCTGCAAGAATATCTTTGAGCCATGTAATTTTCTTCAAAAGTTCCTGGTATTCATTCTCAATCTTTTCTCTTTCTAAAGCAATAAGCCTTGAAAGCTTCATCTCAAGTATCGCGTTTGCCTGAATCTCACTAAGCGAATAGTTTTGTACCAGTCCTGCACGTGCCTGCACAATGTCTTTAGATTTTTTCAAGAATGTAATAATCTCATCAATATTCTCAAGTGCTTTCTTCAGTCCCTCGAGTATATGCGCCCGTTCTTCTGCTTTCTTAAGTTCAAACTCGCATCTTTTGCGAACTATCTCTTTTCTGAATTCTATAAATAGCCTGATCATTTCATACAATCCCAGTACCTTTGGTTCATTGTCAACCAATGATAAATTGATGATACCAAATGTGCCCTGCAATTGTGTGTGAACATAAAGTTGGTTTAGTACAACCTCAGCATTAGCACTTTTCTTAAGTTCAATTACTACTTCCATTCCCTTTTTGTCTGAATGGTCCTGTATGCCAGAAATGCCCTCAATTTTCTTATTCTTCACTGCTTCAACGATATTTTCAATCACTGATGTTTTTGTCACCTGATATGGTATTTCTGTTATCACTATTGTATTTTTCTTTTCATCAATATGCGCCTTTCCTCTAAGTCTTACTATTCCTCTTCCAGTTGTGTATGCCTTAAGTATGCCAGACCTTCCGACTATTGTTCCACCTGTTGGAAAATCCGGTCCTGTAACTATGCTTATCAATTTCTGTTCATCCGCACCATCAATTACTGCAATCGTCCCATCCACTATTTCAGTAAGATTATGGGGTGGGATATTTGTTGCCATACCAACTGCAATACCGCTTGATCCGTTTATCAAAAGATTCGGAACTTTTGACGGAAGAACAACTGGTTCTTTTGTTGTACCATCAAAGTTGTCTGTCCAACCAACTGTTTCTTTTTCTATATCTGAGAGTATGTTGGCAGATATTTTTGCAAGTCTACATTCAGTATATCTCATAGCAGCTGGAGAATCTCCATCAATGCTACCAAAATTACCATGTCCGTCTATTAGCATGTATCTAAGTGAAAATGGTTGTGCCATTCTTACAAGCGAATCATAAATCGCAGTATCTCCATGCGGATTGTATTTACCGAGACAATCCCCAACTATTCTTGCGCATTTTTTATGTGGTTTATCATGTGTATTTCCCATCTCATGCATTGCATACAATACTCTTCTATGAACTGGTTTAAGCCCATCACGCACATCCGGAATCGCTCTACCAATTATTACACTCATTGCATAATCCAGATAGCTCTCGCGCATGTCGTCTTCTATTGATCTTTTAATGATGTGTTCTGTCATATCCTCAACCAAATAATTTTTTCCAATTCTATGATCTCTATTATGTATCTATCCTCAATGGTTGAGGATAGGTCAAGTCAAGTGTTTACTTGACTCGGGATAGGTATCCCTCAGATATCTAGGTTTTTCACCTGCTTGGCGTATTGCTCTATGAACTCCTTTCTTGGGGCAACCTCATCTCCCATCAATATAGTAAAAAGTTCATCTGCTACAATCGCATCTTCGATAGTTACCTGTTTCAGTGTTCTTGTCTCTGGGTTCATTGTTGTTTCCCATAGTTGTTCGGGATTCATTTCTCCAAGACCTTTGTATCGTTGGATATCTACCTTTTCACCTGTTTGTTTAAGCACTTCCTGCAATTGTGCATCTGAATAGGCATATTGTATGCTCTTGCCTTGCTTTATCTTGTAAAGCGGTGGCTGCGCTATATACAAATACCCCTTTTCTATGAGTGGTTTGAAATGCCTGTAGAATAGTGTAAGTATCAGAGTTCTGATATGCGCTCCGTCGACATCAGCATCAGTCATGATTACGAATTTATGATATCTCGCCTTTGTCGCATCAAAGTCTTCTCCAAAACCTGCGCCAATCGAAAGTACAATAGCCTTTATCTCCTCGCTTGTAAGTACCTTGTGCATCGGTGCCTTCTCAACATTCAGGATCTTTCCTTTTAATGGTAAAATCGCCTGATAATTTCTATCCCTGCCCTGTCTACCAGAGCCCCCGGCTGAATCTCCTTCCACGACGAAGATTTCACATTTTGAAGGATCCTTTTCAATACAATCAGAAAGTTTTCCCGGAAGAATACTTGACTCAAAAACACTTTTTCTGCGTATCAACTCTTTGGCTTTTTGTGCAGCTTCGCGTGCCTCCATCGAGCTTATGATCTTTTGCATTATTCTCTTTGCTTCTGTAGGATGTTCCTCAAGATATGTCATTAATGAATCATAAACAACAGAATCCACAATTCCTTTTATCTCAGAATTTCCAAGCTTTGCCTTTGTCTGGCCTTCAAATTGCGGTTCAGGTATTTTTATGCTTATTATACCTGCTAGCCCTTCTATGGCATCATCGCCCGACATCTTTTTGTCGTTCTTAAGGATCTTGTTTATGCGCATGTATTCGTTTACTACTCTCGTAAGTGCTGTCCTGAAACCAGATACATGCGTTCCACCATCAACTGTTTTGATGTTGTTTACAAAAGAATAGATGCTTTCTGAATAGCTATCAGTATATTGCAATGCATATTCTATTTCGTTGTTGTCCTTGGTTTTTTTGAAATGGACTGGCGCATGCAATTTAGTTCTTGCCTTGTTTATATGTTCTACGAATTCTTTTATTCCGCCTTCATAATAAAATTCCTGTTCATTTCCATCGCGCTCGTCACTCATTTTTATTCTGAGTCCTGCATTCAGGAAAGCGAGTTCCATTATTCTTTCCTTAAGATAATTATATTCGAATTCAACTGTTTCAAAGATCTTAGTGTTTGGTTTGAATCTTATCATTGTTCCTGTCTTATCTGTATCTCCAACAACCTTTACATCTGACAATGGTTTACCTATATGGTATGTTTGTGCATACGTTTTTCCGTTTCTACGTACCTCGACGCTCAGTGTTTCGCTAAGCGCATTAACCACAGATACGCCTACACCATGAAGTCCTCCAGATACTGCATATGCTTGTTTGCCAAATTTTCCTCCTGCATGGAGTACTGTTAAAACAACTTCGAGCGCAGATTTTCCACTATCGTGTTTATCAACTGGTATTCCTCTTCCATCGTCTGTAACTGATACGGATCCATCCTTATACAGCATTATTTCTATGTTCTTACAATGTCCTGCCAAAGCCTCATCTATAGAGTTATCAAGGACTTCGTAAACAAGGTGATGGAGGCCTATTCTATTGGTGCTTCCTATGTACATTGCAGGTCTTTTCCTGACTGCTTCCAGCCCTTCCAAAACCTGGATGTCCTTTGCTGTATAACCAGTATCTGTTGTCATATGCTCAACCGCTAATTTCGTCGAAATTTTGATACTAATAATTTTTCAATTCTCACGTCGTAGAATTACGCATGTTTTTTACTATATTCTATATGGTTGTTAGCCTTTAAATTACTATCCCCAAAACACAAAAACCGGCAGGAATCTGTCATCTGTCCAATCTACATATCCACACGTATTTTACCATATCTTTAAAAAGCTTGCATGGTTATAATATTTTGGTTATTATGACAAATACTGTATATTTCAGAAAGAACGAAGCGACGTCAAAAAAAACAATACATCAGCTCGAAAGGCGCGGCTTCAGGGCAGACCTCTGTCGTGTCACGAAAATGCGTACATGCAATCCTCTTGATGATATGGCGTCGGAGGCTTTGGCCAGGCCTGGTTTTATCTCATTCAGCAGGGCGCATCCATCAAACATGTTCAATGAGCTGGTTATCTGGGTAGGTATGGACAGAGCGGATCCTGGTGTGGATATCAGCTCGCTTTATGCTGGTGATGAAAAACATGTTTGCGTTTCCACCAAGCTCTCGACTGCTGCTCCAATGGAGCTTACGACTCTCATTATGATGGCATATCCTGATCAGGGAATATCTATAAGTAAACACTGGCTTTCTGCAGGAGTCGGGCCAATGGCGGTATCATCTGATTTGCCAGGTTCTCAGATCACTGATCCTGTTGCCTATGTGGATTTCGTGATCGGTGTTGTTGACAGACTAACATCTGTGTTGGTCAGATTAATGGATTTCCCTCCATACAGTAAGTTGTTATCCGCACTTCAGGCACTCGAAACCAGCAATGGTCTTTTTCCAAAAACAGATCCTATAAACATAACATTCACTGAGCGCATGAATTCATTCAAAACACAATTTGGTGATACATTAGATCCAGATGTACAAACATTACTTGGCACTCTTGAACAGAGGGTTGCGAATGGCGTTGCACTGCTTCGTGAAGATGGCGAACTTGGGTTTGCATTAAAACCACTGGTAAAACTTCAGGAGCTAAGTTGAATCCAGTTTTTTCAATTTTTCTTTCCACTCTGTTACTGCTTCCTTAAATTTGTCCTTTGGTATTATCACTACTGATTCAACGTTCTTTGCCCTAATAAATAGTATGACATCTCTTGTTCCAAGCGAAGCAAATGTTTGTGGTTCATGCTGGCCAAGGTTTTTTGCAAGTGAATAAACATAATTCCTGAGTTTTATTGCAAGTACTTTCATCACTGTTGCATTTCCTTCTGCAAACTCTACGATCTCTTCGTTTCCGTTTCTCATCACAACTACTCCTTTGAGTAGTCCTTGATGCAGGAGATTGCTGACAACCATGCCCGGGGTTTTTTTGGTTTTTTTGATAGAATCACGCTCAAATGACAGGCCATCGCTTCCTACTTCCTCAATGTATTTCTTCAGGGCCCAGATGCGCAGTGATGATGGTATAGTTATTATGGATGTGGTGTATACCTCATTTTGTTCGCTCAGTATTTTTGCAATGCTGTCTTTCCATTTTATCCAATTCTCATCTGCAACTTTTTTCCTCTCTTTAAGATCTCCAATTGCATTTTCAATTTTCATTAGTTCCTCATCAAGAAGGTTCCGTGTCTGAACTGTATTAGCCTGCACAGATTTATCTATTTCCTGGGGTCTTATAGAAACTATGATGTCCTGTTCTGTTCCTGTTTCAAATCCCTGTTTATTATATTCGTCTATCAACTTCTTGAGTTCATTTATCCTCTGTTTTATTACTTCTCCTTTTAGAATAAGTACTTCTTTTTCCTGTTTAATGACCATTCCATATGTCCTTTCAAGTATGGTTATCTTAACAAGATTTTCAATCGCCAGATAAAGTGTGACAAGTCCAATCATGAAAAGTCCGGTGCCTACAATTCCCATATCGTTCTTGAGTAAGAAATCAACGGATTCCATCAAAGGTGGGGCAACGGATGGATTCTTTGCCATGAAAAGTGAAATGTAAACTCCTGCACTCACAAGTAGTAATCCAATTCCCATATCTGTTTTCCATCGTACTTCTGTTCTTCCAAATACTTTTCTGAATGCAGATGTGGTCTTTTTGCCTGCAATTTTTTCGTTTATCACAGTAAAGACAACAACCATCACACTGTACAAAAGGAAGAGTAGTGCTATTGTGATGCCAAATGCTGCTCCAAGGGCAAGATAATAATTACCAATTATTCCGTTCAATGAAACCAGTAACATGTTAGTGAACAAAAGTCCGCTCAAGTTTATTGTCCTAACATTAAGTTCTGGCGTTTTGGTTGATACAAATGAATCTGGTGATTCAGTTGAAACAAATTCATATATCAGTAAATATCCATTTTTCGAAGGCTTTGGAGAACTCCATTCTACTGTTATATCAGTTCCTCTTGTTGCACTTATATCCTGTATTGATGATATTTGATCTGTATCAACAAAGTTGCTTTTTGCAAAGTTATCTTTTATAGTAACTCCACCTATCTCAGCACCAATATCCTCTATTTTTTGTTTTGGCTTAACCGATATCATTACAGTATAATGGTACTTGCTTGGTCGACTCTCGTAATCTCCTATTATGTTTGCTGCCTCCACAAGGTATTCAGTACCATAATCAGAATGGCTGCATAATGTCAGGTCAGGCTGATTATAAACTGGATTCGAATTTATTTCTGCCACATCACCCTTTATGCTTAAAAGAATCTCCAGGAATTCTGTTACGTCTTCTTCACTTGCTTCATCAAGTGTAAAAACTCTTCTCCTGGCATCCACCAGTGCTGAATGAATTTCATTGTTTTTCTGGACATATGACATCATAGATCCTGCAAGCGTCTCATCATATTTTTCTGCAATGCCCTTGCATTTTGTCGAGGCACCAGAGCAAAGTTTGCTGCATGTATTCACATCAGAACAAACTAGATTCAGTACGCCGAGATTAGTGCTGCATTCTGTATCTGCCTGTGTTTTTGATTTTGAAAATTCTGCAAGCTTCTGATCTGCGAGAAGATAATCCAGGTCATTGAGATTAGTATTTAGAGAAGTAAAAGTTCCTGTTTCGTATACTGCAACTGCAACCTGTCGTTGTATTATCATACCTGTTTCTTTGGAATCTACTGGTACATATGTATATAATATATAATCATAGTTTCCATCGCCGTCAATATCAGAACCTTGCACACTTAGCAGCACATCATTGACACTTGAAAATGGTTTATCCTGGATACATCCAAAAGTCAGTAGAAGTATGATACTCAATAAACCCAATAGCAAAAGTTTGCGCATGTAAAAGATTTATTCATCTTCTTTTAAAACCCTGCTTATCAACGGCTTAAAAAAAAGGTAACGAAAACAGAAAAAGGTTTTTAATTTACCTCCGTTTAGCCTATTCATGGAGAAAATGCTTTCCAGCGTACTTACAGTGATAAGGCCATCTAAACAGGAACTCTCATCAGAGATTGCATTCGCAAAAGAAGTATTGGCCCACATAAAAAAATATTCTCCTCGGTCATGCGACGTGGTACTCACAGGTTCCATGGCAAAAAAAACGTTTTTATTTGATAAAAAAGATCTCGACATATTCGTACTTTTTGGTAGGGGCGTTCCAAGAGAAAAACTTGAATCCCACATTACTGGTATAATGAAAAAAGCGTTTCCCTCTATTGGTTACAAGTTGAGTTATGCCGAACATCCTTATGTCCGGTTCCATTATGGTGGCAGGCGAATAGACCTTGTACCTGCATATAAGATCGCAAATGCAACCGAACGTATAAGTGCAGTTGATCGTTCCACCCTTCATACAAAATTTGTGCTAAGGAACCTGAAAAAGAACAACATAGGCGATGTGTTGCTGCTTAAACAGTTGCTTCATGCAAATTCACTTTACGGTGCAGAGATAAAGATCAAGGGATTCTCAGGTTATCTATGCGAGCTTCTTATAATTCGCTACGGTGGTTTTACAAAACTATTGCGGGTCGCTGCCAAATGGAAAAAACCAACATTTATTGATCTGAAAAAATATTATAAAACCAAGAAATCTACTATTGGTGCTACAGAACGGTTTGGATTTTTTGTTGTGATTGACCCGGCTGACAAAGATAGAAACGTTGCTGCGGCAGTATCAGACCAAAATTTTTTAGCATTCACAAAACTATGTAAAGTTTTTCTTAAGAAGCCGAATCGCTCATTTTTCCTCAGACAACCAGAAACATTTGATGAAAAACTTGAAAAAATAATAAAGAAAAACAAATCAGTGTTTTTGGTATCAATGCCAAAACCCGACGTGGTTGATGATGTTCTCTGGGGACAGGTGCATAAGATGGTTGGGCAATTCGAACGCCATCTTGAAGATTTTGATCCGAAATCAATAGTTGCAGATGACAGTGGTCACCTAATAAGGCTCGTAGTTGTCCTTGGAACAGAAAAGTTACCTCGTGAAATGCTTGTTGAAGGTCCTCCGCTTAAAATGAAAAAACCTGTTCTTCTTTTCAGGAAATCTCACAAAAAATCGAAGTTCGTCAAAAAGAACAAGAAAATATTTGCGGTTGCAAGGCGTCCGATTACCTACGGGGCAAAATCAATCCGCGAATTCTTCAGAAATTTCAGCAAGATCAAATCCCATCTCAATTATCATGAGGAAATGATCCTGATTGAGAAACTAAAATACAAAGCAAAATAATATAAAATTCAAAAAGACAGGGTCACTCTTTCTCCAGGAAGCGGTGCTATAGCATCATATCCTCTCCCTTCTTTCAGGTCTTTTGCAAAATCCTCCGGCTTGTCACCATGTACCAGAATCACTTTCTCGGGATTTGCCTTTTCTATGAATTGAAGGAGTCCTGTTCTTCCTGCATGTGCTGACAGATCCATATACTCAAATGGCATATCAACCATAAGTTCCTGTTCATCCCTTATGATATGGCCTTTGTTCTGCAATAACCATCCGTTGGTTCCTTCAACGCAGTATCCTGTAAATATCATTTTTGATGCATTATTTGCACGTGTCATATAATTGAGCATTGGTCCGCCATTGAGCATTCCAGCGCTTGATATTATTACTGAAGGTTCGCGGGTTGCAGCCTTTTTATCTGCTATGCTCCCAACTATATTTACACTTCTCACTGCCTTTCTGAAAGCCTTTGCATCGCGTATATATTGGTGGTGCTTCAAATATATCTTAGTTATTTCTCTTCCCATTCCATCTACGAAAACAGGGACGTTCTTATTGTAATGTCTTATCAATGCTATAAGTTCCTGTGTTCTTCCAAGTGCAAATGCAGGGAGCAGTGCATTACCTCCATTATCAAGAGTCTGGTTTATCTCATCCATCATGTGCTTTTCGAGCTGTTTTCTTGATGGGTGTTCCCTTGTTGCGTATGTGCTTTCTATTATCAATATATCTACATCATCAACATAATTAGCACCCTTATGCATGAATGTGCCTTCTTCTTTGAAATCTCCAGTATAAAGTATTCGTTTTCCCTTATATTTTATATCAACCATGGCTGATCCACTTATGTGGCCTGCATCAAGAAGGCATATATCTGTTTCACCCATTCTCATTCTTTGGTTGTACAAAAGCGGGGTCCAATGTTTCAAAGCTTTTTTGAAATGCTGTATCCTGTAAGGTAGTCCTTCGCCCATTATCTTCATAGAGTCTTTCCAGAGCACTTCACATATCTCTCTTGTGGGTGGTGTGGCATACCATTTCAGTGCTCTGTTTTGGGTGTAGAGTGCTGGGATGCATCCGCTGTGGTCAAGGTGCGCGTGCGAAAGAATTGCAAAATCAGGATTCGCATTCATATCGATTGGGAATTTTGCGTTACCACTTTCATCAAAGATCTTTATTCCATAATCAAGCATTATCCGTTTGTCTGTACGGAGCATAAACGCGCTTCTTCCTACTTCACGCGATGCTCCAAGACAATCAAGAAACATTTCCATGCTAAGTTTTAGGACACTGTAACTTAAAAACCCCCTCTCATCACTGCGATTATCTATCTGTTACTGTATATATCTCCGTTGCACTAATTCTTCTTTGCACTAATGAAAGTTTTTAATATATTGTAGTAGAAACCACATTCATGCAATCAGAAAAACTATATATTCCATTAGCCCTACTTTTAACATTATATCTAATTTCTATCATATTCTTTCATTACGTTGAAGGTTGGAATTATATTGATGCTGCATATTTCACAACTGCTACAATCGCAACAGTTGGTTATGGGGACATTACTCCAGTAACTGATATAGGTAAACTTGGTGTTATTGTGCTAATATTCCTTGGCATATCTATTGGTTTCTATGTGATTACCAGTCTCGGTGATTTTAGGAAAAAGAATGTCGATCCGCACATACAAAAAAGAATAGAAACACTTAGACGCCTTGCAGATTTGCCAAGTCGTGGTACAAGCAATCTCGACCTGAAAAAACTGAGAAAGAAAGTCAGGGATCAAGATTATTAGCTTCAAAGTTGAGCATATGTTGCATGATGAAAAATTTTCAAGGAATTCATTTACAAAACCACAGCAAACCAAGATAAAAAAGTGTACTTTTGGTCTGATCGGTCTTGGTGGTACTGGTGGTTTTATCCTTGAGAATCTGTTGCGGCTCGGTGCGGGGAATTTTGTCCTATTCGATCACGATCAATTTGAGCTTTCTAATTTCAACAGGCAGCTTCTTGCAACTGATGATACAATCGACACGCTGAAAACAGAGGTTGCAGTTGCACGTGCAAACAAAATCAACCCTCGTGCAAATATAAAAACGTGCGGTATGTTTGATAAAAAGTCATCATTGAACAGTATAAAAATTCTAATCGATGGTTCAGATAATGTGATTACGAAAATGGAAGCTGCAACGCTGGCACGAAAGAAAAAAATTCCATACGTTTTTTGTTCCGCAAACCGCGCGAGTGGTATGGTAACTATTTTTGATGGTTATAATTTCAATACGGCATTCCAGGTTCCTTCTGACAGAAAAAAACTTTCAGATTACAAATTATGTTCCTCTATAATATGTCCGGCTGCATCCATTGCAGCTAGTATTGCAGTATCTCAAGCCATCAATTATCTGATCAAAAAACCATATGTCAAAGCACCAGACACATTATTTTTCGACTTATTCAGCAAAAAAATTTTCTGGAGGGCAAAACTCGGATGACAAAACAACGTTACCATAAGCTTGATCCATGCCAAGATCAGTATTCAGATTATTATATCATAGAGCCATGCACCACCTCGAACGGGATGGAAATCAAGTTGAAAGACCTTAAGATCAATATGGAAAATGCCGAAGCTGCATTTTCATCCCTTGGCACAGTTGCGGGAAGCAGTTCTGTTGTCATGCTTGCAAAGGTCGGCAAATATACTATAAGTGTTTATGCGAGTGGCAGGATGATGGTAAAAGAAGATAAAACTACGAAATCCAAAAAGAAGGAAATCGATATTCTTGCACAAAAAATTCTCAGAGCATTGGAAACTCACGATGCGATTATAAGAGGAAAACAATGAAAATCGATTTCCATGTCCATACTTACTATTCATACGATTCATTCATCAGACCTGTGGACTTGGTAGCGCGTTCCATTGCATTTGGTGTGGTGCCTGCAATTGCGGATCACAATACGGTTGCAGCTCATGAGACATTCAAATCTCTCGGAGTTCCATTTATTCCAGCTGAGGAAATAGGTACTGATATTGGTGATCTTATTGGTCTATTCATTACAGAAGAGATAAAAAAACACACGCCATTTGAAGAAGCGCTTGATCTGATTCATGAACAAGGTGGTATTGCCTATCTTCCGCACATGTTTGATTTAACTCGGCACGGTATATCCGATCCTAAACTGGCATCAAAAGTTGACATCATCGAAATCTTCAATTCCCGCTGTCTTGACAAATCCTTGAACAGTAAGGCGAAACAATTCGCTGAACAGAATAATCTTCCTGGTGCAGTCGGAACAGACAGCCATTTCATTTTTGAATTCGGGAAAACATATACTGAGATTCCCAAATTCAGTTTTGATGGTCTGGAAAATCCAAATGTATTATTGAAGGCACTCAAGACTCAAAATCCAAATCCCAAAACTGGATGCGGGAAACCTGGGACTGGACACACGACACTGAACACAAAACCCAAGACTGGAAACCCAACACACGAAACCCACCCAGCACCGTTCTATGTCCGTGGTACGACTTCGGTTCTTGCCCTTGGAAAGAAATTTTTGCTTCGTGGTTTCTAATCTATAAATTCAACAATTTTTGCATTAAGCTTTTTGCAAAATGTATCATTAGTTTTTGCTATTCGTTTATGCAGGAGACCTTTGTTTATTCTTATCAAACCAGCGTATATTGCCGCGCTTTTATCAAACAATTATTTATCTTCCTGTATTTATCTTCTTCTCGGAATGCTACTCACGAATCTTCTTCCACTATCATATGTTGCTTGACTATCCTGATGGACTATATCTTGAATCTCTCCGGCACTGTCTAAAACAAACTGTCGTCCTTCTGAGCCATATTCTGTTGCAAATGTTCTTATCCCAGTTTCTCTTGCAGTGTTCTCTGCAATCGAATTTCTTCCTCTGCCTGCAAAACACCCTTCTATTATTATGTTCGTAGTTACCAATTCTCTTAATCTTCTAATCTCTTGTATATCTGCAAGATCTATATTATTCTCATCTCTAGATCCATTTCCCATCCGAATTGTTGTTTCATTTGCATGCCCTCCAATTACGATGGAATCTATTGGTCCATGTCTTTGCACTATCTGTTCTGCCCTGTTCCAAACTCCTTCGTCTAATGCTGTTTCAGTTACAATAACTCTATATGCTCTAATTAGTCTATCAAATTCTTCACAGTCATTATAAAAAGCAAAATTATAATCTGAATATGGGTATGTTATCAGCAAAAGAGGTCTTTCATAGTTGCGTGTGGGATCAATAACATTTTGATATGTTTCCTCAAGCAGTTCTTGCGAGTATCTACTAAAATGGACAATGCCCAATCTGTCATGTAACTCTCTTGTGATCTCTAAGCCCAGCACATCAATAGCCCAACCAAAATTCAGATAATCCGTATGGCTGTCCAGTGTATCTCTGTCTATATCTGAAACAGCACTCCTTCCAAGTCTATGCAGCATCGGCAAATCAAAAAATCTCGTTGTGTATATATCCATATTCCGTATCATAGATCTAAATCTTAGTATGTCATATTCATTTGTGATTTGAGATTCAAGGGATATATTCAATCTTAATGTTTCTCGAAATCGTTCTATATTATCTGTACTTATCTGGTTTATCCTAAAATTTTGATTGGCAAATACCCCATCAATAATACTTTCTATCATCTCCATCCTCCTAGGAGATCTATTTGGTATACTCGTTAATGAGGTGAAAGCAACATATCCAAATGTTACTATTCCATCTGCCAGTTGAGGTGTTATTAAATTTGCACTTATATTTGGATTTTGCAATACTCTGGTTAAAATACGATTTCCCCAGCTTGATACATCCCCTTCAATTTCAATATCATGGGCTTCATAACTACCATAAATTCTTTGATATAGGCCAGCAATTCTTAGTGCAAATTCAACAGTAAAATCTCTTGATTCAAAATTACCATTCGTAAATAGAAAATGCAAGTCTCTTATAATTCCAAAGTGTTGGCCATGATTTGCAGGAAGATTATCTACTAACACCATCAATCCGGTTTCCAATTCACTTATATTTCTAGTTATACTTTCAAGCGCAGAACCTAGCGCATCAAAAGCATTATGCACTTCTTCTACCGGGAGCCTTTCCTGCATATGCACCATGATTCTGATTAATATAGTTCTGTCTTCTTCACTAAGCGGATTAACCGTCTGGATCATGTGTTCAGCATAATGTCTAAGCTCTGGTCTGATTTGTTCTAAGTCTGGTGTGGTTTCCCCAGGTGGTCTAATTTGTCTTACTTCAGGCCCGCCCATAATAGAGGAGTTGACTATGAAATTTATTTAAATGCTTAGGACTGTGATGTCCTCACAAGTGAGATCTGAGAAACATCCCTTTGGATATACCTACAGTTCTTGATGGTGCGGATTATAGCTAATGATCTTGTCAAATCATGACCTGGTTGTCCTGGTCAATTTCCTAGGTTCATCTCTTTCTTTGTGTTCAAAGCCTAAGACAGCTAAGAATCTTTTAAAATCCCACCAAAGTGATAAGAAATACGATATTGACGTATCCTCTAAATTCTAACTGCTGGAAAAGACCTTTGCAGGGGGTATTCCTTCTTTACGTGCAGTACTATCTTGTATAATGCACGATTTTATAAACTTTTGTGCATTATGTATACTGATCAGCATGATTCGAGATATTTTATTAACACAAAAAAGGGAATTGGAGGAGCGCCGAAACGAACAATATATTGAGAGAAATATCGCTCTAGATTTGAGCGGACCACTGATAAAAGTCATTATCGGCCCACGGCGTTCAGGCAAATCTTTTTTTGCAATAAAATCTCTGTTTTCAGCAGGTAATTTCGGTTATGCAAACTTTGATGATGAAACTTTGATATCGCTAAAAGATTATAATGAGATCGTTGCTGAGCTAAAATCAATCTATGGAAATCCAAAAATTATCTTATTTGATGAGATACAAAACCTTCCAAGATGGGAACTTTTTGTGAATAGATTGCAACGACTTGGTTTTATCATTATCTTAACTGGAAGCAATGCTAACTTACTTGCCAAAGAACTAGCAACGCATCTAACAGGACGGCATATTCCAACCTATCTTTTTCCATTTTCTTTTAGCGAATATGCAAGTGTTTCTAAAAAGGAATTAACAACTGCCGAGTATAAATCTATGCTAGAGGAATATCTCTTGCATGGGGGATATCCCGAACCAACAACAAAAACTTTGAATTATAAGGAGTATCTATCTGTTTTATTTGACTCAATAATCTACAAGGACATCGTACGAAGATATAAAATTAGACTACCTCACTATGTAGACTCATTGGCATCTTATCTTATCTCCAACACTGCTACTGAAAACTCATTTCATTCATTAGCCAAAGCTACTGGGATCAAGAGTCCTAACAGTGTAAGAAAGTATGCAGGTTATCTTGCTGAGGCATTCCTTGTGTTTACAATTCCACGGTTTTCATTCAAGTTGCGTGAACAACTTTCCTCTAATCAAAAAGTTTATTGCTATGATAATGGATTTATATTTGCAAAATCGTTTTCTTCCAGTCCAAATACTGGGAGGCTTTATGAAAATGTGATAGCATCCGAACTCAAAAAAGCAGAACTAGCCGGACATTTGAATGTTTTTTACTGGAAAAACCAACAGAATGAAGAAGTGGATTTTGTAGTCAGACGTGGTCTAAAAATAGAATTCCTTATCCAATCCTGCTTTGATATCCGTGACAGTAAAACCAAAGAGCGTGAAATACGTGCACTTCTAAAAGCCGGGAAAGAGCTCAAATGCGATAATCTGATCATAATAAATTCTGAAAAAGAAGGTAGTGAAGATTTCGAATGGTTCGGAATGAAAGGCACGGTCACTTTCATTCCACTTTGGAAGTGGCTTCTTCATTTATCATGGTAAAGAGTAAGATTAAATATAATCTTCAATCATTGCCAAAGATAAATGTCCAGCTATCTCGTTAGCCATCAGTCTATATACTGAAATTACCTGTTATGCAGAACAAAACCTATTTAATGATAGAGCAAGTATCCCTGTTCAATGGCAGAAGATTTTATTGGGATGGAAATTGCAGTAATGATTGTAATCGCTTCAATTACTCTCGCAGGAATCCTGATTGGTCTTGGCAAGGCATTTGGCTACAAGCGAATAGAACAATTCGGTGTTGAAGAATTCATCCAGTCTGTAATCAATGCCGCAATCATCGGTTCATTCGCAGCCATCATAGGACTTGTGGGTGTAATAAGCTCATCAATTGTTACAACATCTTGTTCAGAAGGAACTATAGTAGATCAGCTCGTATGCTCGCTCACAAATATCAATACTGGTCTTTTCAGCACATTTCAGGAACTTGTAATAACAATGAACATCCTTGGTTATTATCAAAGTCTTTCTCTTGATTTTGGTTCATTCGCAATTTCGCCTTTTGTCAATCTTTCATCAATTTCAGGTGTTCTTTCATCGCAGTTGTTCTCATTGAGTATCCTGATGATGTTGGTTGAACTGAATATCCAGATCGCAAACTTCATTGGCCAGAATGCCCTCGGGCTTTTGTTCCCTGTCGGCCTTGTCCTCAGAACCTTATTTGCAACAAGAAAAGTCGGTGGTTTCCTCATTGCTCTTGGTGTCGGACTTTACATTTTCTATCCTGCATTTGTATTGATCTTTCCAAGTCCGGTAGATGATGTCAATATCTCTACAATTGCAATGCAGGGATTCAACAACAACAGTTATTATTCTACAGTGCCGGTTATTGATCTCAATGACAATTATGCGATAGCAGGAAAGCTCGACGTGCTGAGCGGAAGATGCGCTGCCACCAATATGTCAAATACTTCCGCATGCCTTGATTTCATGGAACAGAACAACATCACAAACATGACGCTTTACACAAATCTCTCGACGGATTTTACTGGCGATCTGACATTCATAGCACAGAGCAATACCAATACACTTTCAAAATCCTTGCTTTACACAGTTATCGCTCCATTGTTTTCATTCATAATCACCATTGTCTTTGTAAGGGAGCTATCAACTTTGCTTGGGGGGGAGCTTGGTCTCAAAACCTTTGCAGCGATATAGCTTTTTAAAGAACGGTTACTTAGTGAAGAATATATTGAATGAGTATATGTGTGATAACCATGTTTATGAACCGCGCCATAACAATCGGTTCTCTTGCCGGAGGAGTAATCGCAATAATCATCTCGTTAGTTTATGCAAATCCAGTGCTGCCAATAGTAGCCGGAGTATTTTTCACTCTTAGTCTTGTGATATGGAAATACGGTTATATTCTGATACCCGCAATCACGAAATTTACAAATATTATCGAAGTTCGCGGTGGTTATGAAGTTCCGTCATCCCGCGATTACATTATCAAGAAAAATGATTCGGGTTATTATGCTTCAAAATTCCTTGAAATAAGATTTTATGAAAGTTCAATGGATAAGGACAAAAGCGAGAAAAAAACAATGTTCGAATCTTTTGAAAAAGCAATCAGTTCGCTCAAGTATATAGTCAGGATAAGTCTGATGGTCAGCGTTTTGGATCTTTCAAAACACATAGATGAAATAAAGACAAAAAGAAGCAATGTGGAAGCAAAGAAATCTAAGGAGATAAAACTCGCTGCAGACGAGTCTATGCGTATGGATCGTGAGCTTGCCTACTGGAACAGGTTGCTTGATCGTATAAGTCAGGGTGAAAGGCCTGTGGAAGTTATTGCATTCGCATCCACAACCTCATTTGGGCTTACAAGAGAAGAAGCATTGAGCCAGGTTTCAAGACAATCAAAGGAACTACAGACCATATTATCAGGTTCACTTGGTTGCGATATCACAGAACTAAAAGACAAGGATATGCTGAAATGTTTTGAATGGGAATATTTCTTTCCCACAACTCAGGAAGAAATCAAGGATGCACTTTTCTGATAATAAGATCGTATATAAAAGTTAAGATTCATGAAATTCAATCGCATAATGAAGAACTCTCAAACAAGGAGAACCATCTAATTCAAGAAGTAAAAAAAGATATCAGGGTAATCAAACCTAATTTTGTTTCTGTTGATGATCTTTGATTTCTTATCCTCGTTCAATTGCTTTGAATTGGATGGTGCACAATGTTGATTTATACCACTGATCCCAATATTTCAAGAACGCCCTCTTCTTTCTTCTTCCGGTACACGGATCGCACTTGCAGCATCTGCTATTATCCTATCATTCAGGTTCGGAAATCGTTCATTACTATAAAGCAAATCCTGTAGGAATGCTACTTCATTTTGACCCTCTTCTGCCAGATTTCTTAATCGCGTATATATGCCTATGGCAATCCTCTCATTCTCATTATGTGGTGCTCTTGGGGTGTTGTCAGAAGTATCTCTTGCAAATGTTTGCACATCTCCCTGTACAAGCCTTGAGAGATATATGTTGACCTCTTGCAGATTTCCTCCTTCTCTTCGTACTTCAGTTTCTATCTGAGTGGCAAGTTCTGATCTTGCAGGTGAAAATTGCAGGTCTGCTCTGCCAATGGCATCCGAAACTCCTTGCTGTTCTTCTACTGTTCTTTCCCCGGTTATCCTGACTCCGGCTTCATAAAGTCTCCATGCCACTACGACGTTCGGGTCATTGCCGCGTAATATATCTCTTGTCCTGGGGAGTTGTTCAAGCGCCTGAAGATATCTAAACACCCTCGGAATATTTATTCCCGGGACCTCATTAAGTCTGGCTGCCAGTGCGGCTTCAGTATCGTTTCTTGGAGTATATTGTGGTGCGGTTCTAGCTTCTGTTTGTTCATTTGGTGCTGCTTCCACTGCTTCTGCTACCTGAGTTACTGGTCTTACATTTTCTTCTCCACGAACCGAAAGAACTGCTATTCTCATGTTCCTTAAATTTGTGGAATTTGGGTGATCAAGATCATTTAGGCTGACATGTTGTCTTCGCAAAGCCGTGGCAATCCTTACATTTGGGTGTTCTGCATCAACTCCTGAAAAAGTTTCACCATGTTCAAGACGGTCTAAACACCAACGTACTCCTGCTGGTTCTCCACCTGCCTGTTCTACAAAAGTACGGAACTGTGTGTTGGTTTCAGTCTCAGTTTCTCTAGGTATTCTTGTAGTTATTCTTGTAGTTATCATTCCATCCTCGTGACTCACTACTTCTCTATTAGTTAGTGTACCTTCTTCTGCATTTGGGAGTGTGTGGCGATTCTCTCTTATATAATCTGCCATAACTCTGCCAAGATTTTGAACGCTGTGTCTGCCCTGTCTATCATGTTCAAAATTTCCTCTAACTGCCAAAGCTAATTCTCTAGCAACTGGGTCATTTTGGGTAGCGCGTTCTAAAAGTCCTTGTGCAACACTTGGTGGTAAATGGCTCTCATCCGCAAGCTGAGCTGAATATGCACCAGTAAGAATTGCGTTGACTCGTCTTTCTCTTTGCATTACCTTTCTTTCAGCTGGAGCCAACTCTCTGAGCGGGGCATCATGGTGATCTGCAAGTGTTGCTCTGTATGATTCATAATCTATCAACGATTCTCTTCTAGCCTCTTCAATATTCATTTCAGGATGTTCAAGCTGATATAATCTGGCTCTCATCTCATCTCTTGTTTCTTCATCTATTACCATGCCCCGTTCTGCATTACCTGCCCCAGGCTGATTGAAACGAATTACTGCATCCTGCACCATATCTTCTGCCAATTCTCCAGTACCCATAATGTCAAGTATCAAATCAGCAAAATTCATTTCCCTAGTGGTTGTCGTACCATCCAATAGTGCATCTACACCTGAACGTTGTCCTTGTCTTACATATCCTAAAACCTGCTCTGGATTCAATCCAAGCATTGTACACGCATTAACTATGTTGGCTACCTGCTGTTGATTAAGCACGTTCACTGACTGTTCCTGCCTTTCTCCCGGTGCATCTGTTTGTTGTTGATTCGCAGTCATTGTTTATCACCATATTTTTACATTATTGTATACATTATTACCATAAACATATTTATATATCTTATCCTGTGTTTTTTCCACGTTCAGTAATGTACCTATTGAAATTGAGCATTCCATTAGTCTCTGGCTAGTAGTGTGGAATGCGGTGTCGTAATCAACGGATCGGTTTCCTCTAAGAAAACCACATGTGCCAGCCTCTGTTTCAGGACTGTGTTTCTGGCCTGTTATTCCTTCCTTTAAAATAATATAATAAGCCAAGACCAACAATTATAATCAAAACCACTCCCAGATATGGGTAATATTCTTCAAGAAACATGGTGTTTGGTTTCTGGTCTTCATTATTATCTAGTGGTTGAATTGCACCTGCCTCAGTCATCAATGAAGCAAATGCATTGCCCTGTTGAAAGATTACTATATATTGTCCTTCCTGATCAAAATGAATTATGGCAGAACCATCATTTTCAGTTTGCATAGTGTAATTGGATCCATCTGGACGAACTATTATGAGCGTACAAAAGACACACGTTTCGTTGCCTTCAAATGCATAAAATACTCCATCCTGACCTGTATTTGCTTCTTCAGGGCCGGTCAGATTCAAGCCGATACATCCACTGTTATCTAGGCAATATGTACCCTGCGGACAAATAGGGCAACTAGGTTCGGCTCCACAAACATATGGAATCAGTTCATGGTTCTCAACCTTTCCACATCCTTGAATCGGTTCACAGGTACCACCAATTGAGTTCTCATTTACATTGCAATATTCTGTTTCGCCACACTCACTATCATATGAACATTCGTAATCTTGGTCTGGTTCTTCAGTGATCTCTGTCTCAGTAGTCTGACACATTGTTTCATGGATCAATGTTTTTGTCATATATAATGGACTAAGTCCTGCGAATGTGATAGTTATTCTCACAGTGACACTTTTACCATCAAAAGAGAACTTTCCCGACTCATCGGTTTCACCAGTTACTATTATTGGTGGTCCGATTACTGCAACCCTTGCTCCATGGAGCGGAATCCCATCTCCATAATACACATATACGGTATTGCCATCACATCCAGTTATGAAGTTCGTTCCTATATCTCCCTTTGGTTCAGCATCTCCACTTGTTCCTCCTCCATCTGGGGAGTCGGAATCAGTTGGTGGATAATATGGACTCGTAGCAAAATTCATTGATATCAAAATCCCCAAAATCAATAGCAAAACAACTGGTTTACCTAATTTCGTGAGTGACATAAATGTCTATTTACCACCATAATCCTTAAAAAACAACCTGTTTATTTTTCCTTCAGAACCTCATATAATCAGACAAATTATTTTCAAATCATTGTCATTGTGGTAGTGAGGCTAGCATCTATCAAATTCCATCTGGTAAAAACCACCATCAACATTTATATAGCCTAAATTATATAGTGGTGTTGATGGGAATCAAATCATCATATATGTTGTCAACCGAGCTTGCAAGCAAAATGATTCTTGTACATCCACCAGAACCACGAAAGGATCTTCTTTTGTCAGATCCTTCACAAGGTGTCTACATTGGTAAAACCCGATTTCTCAATACTCCTGTTTTCTGGGATCCGACAAAGCTTGTAAATCCGCACATGGCAATACTTGGTATCACTGGTGCTGGAAAGTCATATACTGTAAAAACGTTCCTTACCCGTGCTTCTCTTGTTTGGGATACTAATGCGATCATTCTTGATTGGGTTGGTGAATATAATGAGTGGGTGAGACAGGCAGGTGGAAAAGTGATCAATCTTGCAAAAGAAAGATTGAATATCCTTGATCTGGTTGGTCTTCCAAAAAGAAGCAGAATAAAACAAATAATCTCGGCACTCGATATCCTGATAAGTCTAAAAGATTATCCAAACGAGCGGGATGAAATCGAAGACGCGCTTGAAGCTATTTATTATCAAAATGAAAGTCGACGGCCTGGGATGAAAGAGGTTACCGAAGATATCAAAAAAAGAAAAACAAAATCTGGAAAGTTCGGAAAAGCGGAAATGCAAGGTATGATCGGCGGAACAGATCTTTCAAAACCTACCCTTGTGGACGTTGTCAAGCTTCTTGAAAAACAGGGGAAGAAAAAAGCTGCTCGCCTTATCAAAAGATTCACTATCGAGGGCACTGATTTTTTTGCAGGTTCTTCAACCCTTGACATCAGAAAACTTACAAACGGCGGTCTTGTGAACATTGATCTTCACGATCTTCCGACAGAGGAAATGCGGAGTCTTGCGGGCCTTACTATATTACAATATATCAAAGAGCTTATGAGAATACAGGGCGCTGCAGAAGATCATAAAAAAGTCAAGCTTTTCGTTGTGCTGGATGAAGCATGGAAAATCGCACAGGATGACAGAAGTGATGTAATAACCATTGTTCGTGAAGGTAGGAAATATAATTTCTCGCTACTTATCGCAACACAAAATCCGACTGATATGAACAAAACAATTTTCAGCAATATAGGTACTGTTTTTGTTTTAAGGCTCATACTCAAGGAATATCGCGACTATGTACGGAATTCAATTGGTTATTCTGAATTCATAGATAATGAAATTTCAAAATTCGGTGTCGGTGATGCTGCGGTGAATATGATATTTTCACAGCGACAGTCTCGAGTCATGACATTTCTCATGGATAAGATCGACGGCGAGGAGCCACTTTTGATATATAAGTTGAAGGGTGGAGATATGATGGTTGAAATAGAACGTGAACAATTTGTCAGAATGCTATATGAGCTTGGCCTCACTGAGAGTCAGCTCAGCATGGTTAAAAGCGAGTTTGAAAAAGGGGATGGCCTTCTCGATGGTGAAAAACTTGTCGCCGTACTTGAAAAATTTGGCTATGCAAAACCATCTATCATATCATTCCTAAGGCAGCTTGGCATCGATGAAAAGAATCTTGTGCGTATATTCTCTCTTGCAAAAATGAGGAAAGCTACAAAAGGCGTTGTTAACGTCGTATTGGAGGATAAAAATGCCTGAGGAAAAAATATCTATCAAATCCAAGCAGAAGAAAAATCTCAAGGAACTTGCATCACTTCTAAGCGATCTTGGTTTTACGAAAATTTCATATTCTCCAAAATCATTACTAGTTGAAAAGGCAAAGGGTGAAGATCTTCATGGCAATCCATATCTTGAGTACCGAATAGAATTCAATCTCGATTCAATAGACTTCAGCTACAGTTTCTCTGCAAAGAGGAGCAAGATGGCAAGGCTTCTTCATCTTATGCCAACTTTTTTAAATATCGTTCAAGTTTCTGAGGAATATTACGATATAAAGCCAACTGCGATTTTCTCGCACATAAACAGCGTCCTGTCAGAAGTTTCGAAAATGCTTGATCGGGATGCAGTCGAATTATCAACGCAGCTTACAGAAGTACAGGCAAAACATGAAACACTGAATACAAAATATCAAGATATCTTGCGTTCAAGCGAGGCCAATACAAGGATATTACTTGAATGTGAAAGAAAAAGAGATGAACTGCAGAAAAAACTAGGTACTTTGAGTGGAATGAGCGATGACCTGCTTAAGGAGTCTTTGTATGATTGGGTCAAGGTCCATGGCGGTACAATTGATGTAAGGGAATTTTCAAAATCAAATTCTGTTGCAATCAAGCGGGCCGAGGAAGGTCTTAATCTGCTTATCCGAGACGGTTATATCAGGAGGCGGTTGGAATAGCCGATAGCATGGTGAAACCCAGCAATAAGAATGCCGTTGTCCATAGCGATAGTAGCCGTGGTCAGAATGGAAATAAACACCCGACAATTCAATATATATTCACATTTGAAATGGTGCGTAATTATCCCACCAAACGCGGATTCATACTCAAAAAACCGCTTAAGCGTCCTATCAAAGATGTTGTTTTCGAATTGTTCAATGGTGGAGCACGTAGGTAGATTCGATGAAAGTTTTGTTGGTAGGAAATGGTGCAAGAGAGCATGCAATAGCAGAAAGGCTTGCCGAAGATTGTGAATTATACACAGTGATGTCAAAGAAAAATCCGGCAATCTCTCAGTTATCTAAACAGCATTGGGTATGTGATATAGAAAATCCATCAGAAATAACAAAAGCAGTTGAAGGCATTGATTTTGACCTTGGGTTTTCTAGTCCTGACGCAACTCTGGCTGCTGGAGTAAGCGATGCACTTGCAAAGGCCGGTATATCAATGGCATCACCGTCAAAAGATGCAGCTAGAATAGAATGGGATAAAGGGTTCATGAGAAAATTAATGGACGAATACAAAATTCCGGGTGCACCAAAACACAAGCTCGTTAATAGTTTGGAAGAAGCAGCCAGAATAATAAATAATTATGGTTCTGTGGCAATCAAGCCACTTGGTCTTACTGGCGGTAAAGGAGTACGCGTAAGCGGTGATCATTTTACAAACATTTCTGAAACTGTACATTATGCCGAAGAACTGATAAAAAAAGACGGGCTGGTGCTTATAGAAGAAAAGCTTGTTGGTGAGGAATTTACCTTGCAGGCTTTTTGCGATGGAACTCGGATATGTTTCATGCCGCCTGTACAAGATCACAAGCGTGCATTTACTGGTGACAAAGGACCAAATACTGGGGGTATGGGTGCATATTCTTCAGGCAAATTGCTTCCATTTATGCTTGAGTCTGAACTTGAAGCTGCACAGAATATCATGCGCTCAACCATTCATGCAATGAAAAAAAACCAAACTCCATTTGTTGGTATATTATATGGTCAGTTCATCCTGACTGCAAACGGTATACGTTTGATAGAATTCAATGCGCGTTTCGGTGATCCAGAAGCAATGAATGTGCTTGCGCTGCTCAAGGATCAACTTAGTGACATATTTCTTTCCATGGCAGATGGCCAGCTTGACAATGCCAATTTCTCAGATGAAAGCACTGTTGTGAAATACCTCGTACCTGAAGGGTATCCAACAAAGCCTGTGAAAGACGTAGCCGTTACAATTGATACACGTTCAATCGAAAGTTGTGGTGCTAAAATCTATTATGCATCAGTTTATGAAAAAGGCGGCCACATACTCACAACCAATTCGCGTTCTTTTGGTATTCTGGGGAAATCCACCACACTTGCCAATGCAGAAAAAATAGCAGAGCAGGGATGCAAGTTTGTTCATGGACCTGTATGGCATCGCAGCGACATCGGCACCAAGAAACTGACAGATTCCCGTGTTTCTCATATGGCATTCTTGCGTGATAAATCATGAAATCCACTTCAGCAGCCATTTTGGTATTATTTATCCTTCTTCTGATCTCAGGATCATTTGCAGCAACTACATATGGTCCCTCGAGAATCACTATCGAGCGGACCTGGACTATTGACAATGTGAAAGATAATGACATTTCATTTCTTGCAGCACTTGCAGTGAATGATAGTAATCAAAAAATCATCCATATCAATGTAAGTCCCGGGGTCACAACATTTCAGGACGGTAATGATACGGTCTGGCTGAATTACAGTGGACACATGAACAAAAAAACCAAGGTCATCACAGCAAGCGTAATGCTTGACATCTATTATGATACCCAACTGGTGTCTGACGAGTCTGTTGCAACCAGCCGGGTGGCATATACTCCGCTGACACAAGCGGATGATGGTATAATTTTCCAGGCCGAACTTCTTAATCAGCAGAATTCATCATTGCAGACAATCGCAAATCTTGCCAATTGGATAAATGACAATATGGAATACGATATCTCCTATTGGGGTAAGGTCGTGCCTGCAGAAACTGTTTTCCAAACTAGGAAGGGTGTTTGCGTTGAACATACACATCTTTTCATGTCATTGGCAAATTCACTTGGTTTCAAAACAAGGTATGCAAGCGGTTATGTTTATGCAAATGGCTGGCAACCCCATGCATGGACCGAGGTATACGTTCCATCTTATGGGTGGCTTTCGGTTGATCCAACCCTGGCACAGGTTGGAACCCTGGATAACAGCCATGTACTGTTGAGGTATGGTGCTGATCAGAACTCCGTATTCGATTCGTTGATATCACAAAATGCTGATGCGACATTAAGCTTTGATGACAGTATCACCACCATCTTCTCATCAGAAACTCCAGTCCCCCCTCCATGTCACTGTCTTTTGATGAATCATCCTATATAGTTTTTGTAAATCTTTCAAATCCAAGTTCAGAATATATCTATGGCACATATTCTTTTCTGCCTCCAGTAGGTTATGCCGATCCTGTTGATACTATAATACTGTTGCACCCGCAGGAAAAATTAAGCAATGCTTACCAACTTGACCAATCTTTTTTTGTTCCTGGTTATTATTATGTAATCCCTATTTCTACATCGTTCAATGATCTTGAAATTCAGCAGAGCCATAACATTTCTGTGGTCGAGGACAACGGCTTTGGAGATTTTGGTCAGATGGATCCAAGTGGCCTTCCATTGCAATGCCAGACTGTTTTCATACTTTTCGCAGTTTGTATAATCTCGTGTTTCTACAAAACCCGATGAATTTTATTTGCTGTACTCATGCTGAATTATAAACTCTCTCTTACAGATTTTTGTCATGTCAAAAGTTCACATCATAGGCGGAGGGCCGGCAGGTTCAATTGCTGCCATTAGCGCTGTTCGCAATGGCCATGATGTGATTGTTTCAGAAGAGCATCATATCTCAGGAATACCTGAAAATTGTTCTGGTCTTTTTTCCAAAGATGGTCTTGAATCTCTTTCTCAATTCATAGATTATGATAATTTCATCATAAATCCTATCTATGGCGCGGATATTTTTGTAGGTAATGAAAAACTTTCGGTCAGAACTCACAAGCCGGTTGGCTTTGTATGCGATCGCTCCCTTATGGATCAGGAGCTTGCTGAAACTGCGGTGCGTGAAGGCGCGAAAATAAATTACAACGAACATGTTTCTTCTTCAGATTCGTTTTGTTCTGACAATATTATCGGTGCAGATGGGCCAATGTCATTTGTGGCACGGTATTTTGGATTCAGTAAAATTCCCACGTATGCTTCTGCACTTCAGGCTATGGTAGACTATCATTCAGAATCTCCTGGAATCGTGAAGGTGTATCTTTCCAATGAAATCTTTCCGGGATTTTTCGGTTGGATTATCCCACATGATGAATACACTGCTGAAATCGGCTGCGGTGTTGTGTTGCCAAACAATATTTCAAGTTCATGGAATTGGTTTTTAAAATTCCTTAAGATTCCTGCATCCACAAAACCAAAGGGCGCTATAATTCCTATTCGTCTCAGGCCACAAACATCCATGAAAAAAGGAAAACAAAATATTATTCTTGCTGGAGATGCCGCGGGTCAGGTAAAAGCAACCACTGGTGGAGGCGTAATCTTTGGTGGAAATTGTGCAGCACTTGCAGGGAAATACGCGACCTCTCCACTATTATATGAAACAGCATGGCGCTCAAGATATGCAGCGGATCTATTCCTTCATCAGGAAATCCACAAACATATCTCTGGCATGTCTGATACCACCCTTCATGCATTTGGCAGAAAATTAAGGGAATTGCATTTTGATGATTATCTTTCAAGGCATGGTCATATGGATAAACCGACCAGAATGCTGCACCCCTATGCGCTTCTTTATTCACTAGGTGAAATGGCTGGTGTAAGGCCTGAGTAGCATTTGGTTCCAGATCCAAATAGAATGTAGTTAATTATCTTCACGAGGTTTAACGGCATGAGAATTAGCAAGACTCTTTATGTCTCGAACAAAGCTGATTGGCGTAGATGGCTCAAAAAAGAAAGTAAAATAGAAAAGGAGATTTGGCTTATTTATTACAAAAAATCATCTGGTCATCCAAGAATTCCATACAATGATGTAGTTGAAGAAGCACTTTGTTTTGGCTGGATAGACAATACTGCAAAAACCATTGATGAAAAGAGATTTGCCCAGCGTTTTACTCCAAGACGGCGAGGAAGCAAGCTTTCGCAGATGAATCTGGAACGGATAAAGAAGCTGGTTCTGGAAAAGAGGATGACTGCAGCAGGTTTTGCTGCTGTTTCGCATGTTTTCGATCCAAATTCACCAGATATGTTTGTTATCGCTACAGATATTTTAGATGCTATCAGGGCTGATAAAAATGCTTGGGAAAATTTCCAGTGTTTCACAGAACGCTACAAACGCATCCGTATTGGGTATATAGAAAGTCAAAGATGTCATTCTAATGAAGCATTTCAAAAAAGTCTGTCAAATTTCATCAAAAAAACTGCTAAAAACAAGAAGTTCGGTTTTGTAAGGGAGTAAACCAAAACTTGCCTCATAATTAGTAATGCACAGTTAATTTATGATACTAAAAGAAACCTTAAAGGGCATAGTGAAAGCCCAGAAAGAAGAGCTTTCCAAGATTGATTATGGGACACAAAGGGAAGAACTGAGTAATATTAAACTGAACATGCCATTCGCTCTTGTAGTTTCTGGCATTAGACGTTGTGGCAAAAGCACCCTACTTCGACAGGTTATGAAAACGACTAAAAATTTCTATTATTTCAATTTTGAAGATCCCCGAGTAGCAAATTTTGAAGTTGAAGATTTTCAAAAGTTAAACGATATTTTTAGTGAAGAATATGGACAAAGCAATAATTATTTCTTTGATGAAATTCAAAACATCCATAAATGGGAACTTTTCGTAAGGACAATGTTGGATAAGAACAAACATTTTATGATTACGGGGTCAAACGCATCTCTTCTCAGCAAAGAACTTGGTACTAGGCTTACTGGCAGGCATCTGAATCATGAGCTTTTTCCATTCTCCTATCGCGAATTTCTTCTTTTCACTTCAAAAAAGGCCGGAACAGATTCGTTTGGTGAATATCTAGAGAATGGTGGGTTTCCAGAGTATCTATTATATAAGAAAAGTAGCATTCTTCAAGAGCTTTTTAACGATATAATTATGCGAGATATAATAGTGCGATATAAATTGCGAAGCACTAAAGAGATAAAAGATATCGCACTTTACCTTATTACGAATGCTGGAGCGGAATTTTCATACAATAACTTGGCCAAAACCTTTAATCTTGGTTCAACTAACAGTGCCGTAGCTTTTGTTTCTTATCTGGAGGACAGTTATCTTCTGTTTACAATCTCAAAGTTCGATTACTCCTTGAAAAAGCAGGCAGTAAATCCGAAAAAGGTCTATTCTATAGATAATGGGTTATCAAGTGCGATTTCTATTTCGTTCTCCTCAAATAAGGTGCGGATGCTTGAAAACCATGTGTTTTTGGATTTGCGACGCACCGGCAAAGAGATATATTATTTCAAAGGAGAAAAAGAGTGCGATTTCCTGATTAAAGAAAAGAACAAAATAACTGCTGCGATTCAGGTCTGCTATGAATTAAATGAAGATAACAAAGAACGAGAAGTTGAAGGTTTAATAGAAGCACTGCAAAAGTTCGATTTGTCAAAAGGATTGATATTGACATATGATCAGGACGATGTGCTCAAATTATCCGGGAAGACAATAACCATAAAACCTGTTTGGAAATGGGTATTGGGTGACTGAGCAAATCATGCATCAAAAATAAACAATTCATCAATGGTTGTTTTCAGCTCTTTTGCCAGTGCACGCGCTAGAAGTATGGAACAATTGTAATCTCCTTTTTCTATGAAGACAATTGTTTCCCTGCGTACTCCTACTTTTTTTGCAAGGTCCTCCTGCGTGAGGTTGAATTTTGTCCTTAGTTCTCTGATTCTTGTTTTCAAAGGAATCACATCTATCTACTTGACTTCGTTATGTTCTTCCCACTATTTTCATTAATCAACCTTTCCCTGCTTCTTAAACCATAATGCAAGGGCAACAAATACAATTCCAGGTATAATTATCATTGCTTCAAATGCATATCTGAATTCAATCTCAGGAAGATTAAGAAACTCCATTGCAGACATATTGGCAATCATTATCCCGATAGCAAGCCACAATCCAGTAACAAAAGCATAATATCCGGCTTTCCACGTGGCTTTTCTGGAAAACTCATCCTCTAGCGGCAGGCCTGTTTTCATTGAAGTGACCCTTTCAGAAGCTGCGACAATTGCAACAAGTGCAACTGCCATGGCAATGGCAACAGAGCCTATGAGCCACACGGATTTTTCTTGTAGAGAAAAAAACAATGATCCTGCAGCTATAATCAATGCCAAAACAAAAACCCTTATGAAAAGATTCAGTCGTTTACCCATCATACCACCATCATATCCATTCAGATGTTCATCAAATTCATGATGTTCTACTTATTCACATCGTTCACTTATTCATAATGTTAGATTAAACTAACATGTTAGATATAAGTAACATTGGATATTTAAATCTAACTCTACCAGGCGTTTTTATGTCTGGCAGGCACCATTCCAGCGGTTTTTAAGCATAGCTATCCTAATCAATTTTGGTTGAAGATATGATTGGCAAGACCGAAAGGTATATACTCGAAGAGTTGGAAAAGAAAAAAGGACTTTTATTCACCCTTATAGATCCGCTCGATTATCCCTCTCCTGAAGATGCAGTTAAAACCGCAAAAAATGCTGACGAGGCAGATGCAGACATAATTCTTATAGGTGGAAGTACCGGTGTGCAAGGTCCGGTCCTTGACAATATTGCAAAAACAATAAAGCAAAATGTCTCAAAACCGGTTGTTCTTTTCCCAGGAAATATCGGTACACTCACAAAATACGCGGATGCAGTTTATTTCATGTCAATGCTCAATTCACGCAACCATTACTGGCTTAGCGAGGCGCAGATGCTTGCTGCACCAATGGTAAAGCAATATGGTATCGAACCACTTCCGGTTGCCTATGTGGTTGTTGAACCCGGTGGCACGGTAGGTTGGGTAGGTGATGCAAAATGCATTCCAAGAGACAAACCACAGATAGCTGCTGCATTCGGTATGGCAGCACAATATATGGGTTTCAGATTTTTGATAACAGATGCAGGAAGCAATCCACACAACGGGCACATCCCGCTTGAGATGGTAAAAACAGTGAGCTCTGCGATTGATATTCCGTATATTGCGGCAGGTGGCATACGAACACCTGAACAGGCAAAGTCAATGATCAAGGCTGGCGCAGACATAATTCAGGTTGGCACTGCATTTGAAAAAGAAGGTTCTATTTCAAAAATAAAGAACATGGTAAAAGCGGTTCGTGAAGGTGCAAAGTCAAGGTGATTTATCTAGTTATTGTAATTCGCAACGCGAGTTATCTCCTCTCAATTCTAACCAACAACTCCGTAATGTCCCGATATCGGTGGATGTAATCCAGTAACTAGTTGCATTGCTCTTTCGAATTCTTGATCCGTTTCAATAGTTTTAAGTGCGGTGGCTATTCTCTCATCTGCACTTGCAAGTATTCTATCTGTGTTTGGTATCCCATCCAATATCAAGCGTTGTGCAATCCCCCACGTTCCAGCTCTGATCATTTTATTTCTAGTCAAACCAAACACAACATCTACAAACGCTTCCGCGGCATAGATCGCACTACCCACATGTGCTTCAGGTATCGACCATTCGGATCGGTTTGGTGTTGCGATCTCTATACTTACACATCCAGAAACCCCGTTTGAGATGAATTCTGATGCTCTATGTAATATAAACGCCAGGCCTTTGTTTCCGCGCAATTCAAGCACAGTGCGTAAAAATCTGATATCTTGACCATGTTCACATCTTCCTGTAATGACCATCAGTTCAGCAACCATTGGCATTACATCTCTTCCAATTCTTCTTCCATACACTTCATTTGTTCCTGCACTGCCAGTATGCAGGAATCCTGCCTTGGTAAGCTGTTGTTTGAAATTTGGGTCTGCGTTTGTTTTGAAGTAGATCACGTTCCTTGGTTGCATGTTATCACTCATACATATTTTTCAATTATGAAATCAATAAACCCATCATCTATCGAAGCGACATCAAGCGAAGTGCATTTTGCGCTTGTTGAAAGCAACGCCGCGATGCTTGGTTCTGTTCTTCCATCATCACCGGAGATCAGTTCTTTTATGTATGTTCCTGCCTCTGCAGTAACCAGTACAATCGCATTTCTGCCTCCGGATTCCAGCACCCCAATATCCTTTATCTTTCTATGCCTAACTAAAATCGCTCTTCGGTGTGCAACTCGTTTCGGTGTTTTTTGCAAAAGGGTTTTTCCAGTAAGTCCGGTTATTTTTTCAATATCCTCTTTGCTAATTTCTTTTCCAAATTCTATTCCTGCCTTATAGCTCTTGTCAAAATGCGATTCTGTTATAATCTCCACAAATTTTCTTGGCACAGCCCTAAGATCAGATACGGAAACCTCTTTTCCTGTCTCAATTTCCTTTGTAACCCTATCGAGTTCGACGTTTCTTTTCTTTGGGTTTTTTATCTCAATAACAAAAATCCTTCCTGCGCTGTTTGTTGCATCTACATCTTCCCTTCCTGAGGCATGAAGGACATAATCATTAGCTTCATAAGCTGCCTTCAGCGGGTCGCCTATTCTCTCCTCTATTGACTCATAATATTTTCCCTTGCCATCGCATTTCTCACATCCATCCCCCTCGCATTTATTGCATTTCCATCTACTCTGCGAAAGGCCCACAACTATCTTTTTATACCTGCCAAAAACAAAAACAGCTCCATTCTCTGTTGAAATTTTCCCGTTCTTATAATCGAAAATTATGCGGTATTCTGCATCTGTCTTGTATGTCTTATTGGTTGCTTTTGCAAGGGAAGAAATGATTCTTCTGTTAATAGAATTTTTGATGCTTTCTGTTTTTTTGGAGAATTTTTCATCCCATACCCTATCTTCCCTGACTATCCAGTCCTTTGGGATATTTGAGGATATTGAAAAAGAGCCTGCTTCTGGCATTTCAGCTGACAGGAGTTCTGTCGCCTTTGCCAACATTTTATCTGTCTGGAGTGCAAGGTTGCCACAGATATAGCATTTATTTGATTTACTCTCACCATTGTCACTTTCATTATCTGTGCTAATGATGGCCTTTTCAAAAGCATTGCCATTGGCCGCATTACAAATATCACAAAGTTGCATCAATAATCAATTGATCAGATGGAAATTAAAATAGTTGCATATGCGGCTCAGATGAAAGTGCATTCTTTATCCTATATCCTTCTATGATAAGCGATGCTCGTTTTATTTTATCCTCAATATCTTTTGCATCATCCAGTTCGAGTGCACGGGAAACATATAATCCAAAATCAGCAAGTGTTTGTATCTTGTCCTTTGCCATAATATCGAGTATCTCGACGATGATATTTCTTCCTTTTTTATCGCTTCCCCATATGCTAAGCGCGAGTGCAACCTGATTTATGAAATGGCCCTTATCATCTTCGTTCATGGTTTTCCATGTGCCTATTATTGTTTCTCTGCTTTCTTCGTTCATGAGTTCAAAAGAGACCATCATCCCACCCATTTTCTTATATTCGCTTCAAGCTGGCGTCCATTGGTTGAATTCTCTATCCTTACTGCAAGATCAACTGCTGCGGCTTCAGCCTCTTCATTATCCACTCTTCTTACAACTGTGTTGCGCAATCCGTCTCTTCTCTCCTGGGCTCTTGCGCCTTCTTCTGCATATTCCTGTATTCTGCTGACTACGCCTTCACGGTCCCTGCTTCGAAGTGCAGCATCAATAAGATTATTTATGGTTTCAGTTATACCTTCCCGTTGGGTTTCACGTTCCTGGGGTCTTCTTACCGTTTTCTGGGCCATGGTGGTCTATCTCCGATATAATTTTAATAGTTAAGCCCCCGAATCAAAAAAATTCACCTAAGCTTTGTTGTTTTCCGCCCTGTTTCATGCTATATTCATCATATCCCAGTTCTTTCATAATCTTCATCACTGCCGGCAATATCTGATGATCAATATAATATTCAACATCATATTCTGTTGCAAGTTCAAGTGGCACGGCTTTTTCAGAAATGCTTTTTCCCTTCTTTCCAATAACATAAGATATCATAGTTCCTTTTTCTACTGGTGTTCCAGCTTGGATCAATTTCTTTGCAGCAGAAAGTTCAGGACTTTTAATCTCGTATGTGCCTGGATCTTTGTTAAGCTGCGTGCTTATGGCCAACGACTGTAATGGTACCTTACCACTTTGTATTCTTATTATCACATCTCTTATTATTTTCACTGCCTTCTCCTTGCTCCCGTCCTTTAGTATGGCTTCAAGAACCATGCGTTGGGTTTCTTTTGCTACTTCTGACCAATCTCGGCGTACAAGTTCAAATCCCTTTATTTTTATTCTTCCATCTTCTCCAAGCAGTGCATATTTCTTTTTTGCACCTCGTTCTCCGCCGCCTTTCTTGCTTACAAATACTCCTCTTGGGTAAAATCCTTCAAGTTCAAGTTCCATCATTCCAGGGAGATTTGCATTTACCTCTTTCATGAATTCGATAACTTTTTTCTTATCATTATAAATCAGAAATACTGAATCAGTGTCTGCATAAAGTACCTGGAATCCGCTGGCTTCTGCCCTTTCAATTGTCTCCATTATGTGTTTTCTTCCCCAGGCAGTAACGCTTTCAGCACACGGGCGTGAATACCATCTTGACCTCGCATAACCAAGATACCCATAGAAAGAATTTCCTAAAATTTTAAGTGCCTGAGATCTTGCAGCCAGCCTCACATATTCGTCGCTTGATTTGTCTGTTTTTTTGAGCATGTCTTTTAGCTCGCCTCTTTTGCTCACAAGATATTCAAGTACCTCGGGCACAAGTCCCCTCTCTTTTTTCGAGAATCGCGCACCTGATGGTGACACAAAACAATCTATACTTTCATTTTCATCCTCCATCAATGTGTTGGGGTCAATATTGTACGAAATTATTATGGATGGGTACAGCCCTCTAAAGTCCAATACCGTTACATTATCATAAATTCCAGGTTCAGGAAGTTTTACAAACGCGCCTTGTATCGGTGCGTTTAATCTCTCATTAATTGACTCTCCTTTTGGTTTCCTTGGTATGAGGTGATTTTTTTCCGTTGCCGCATACATAAGAAGATTCTCGACAAGCTGTCCACTTGTAGCCATGGTAGTCTGGAATAATGGCATTTTTGCCACTATAGACATTTCCATTTCCAATGGCAGGAAAAGTTTTCCTATGCCTAATGCTAATTCTGAATCAACAAGCGAGTACTCGCATAGTTTGTCTATATCATTACTATCCCATACTTTCCACATTTCCTTTGAGTTAATCTCCACTTTCTTTTTTCCAAGCATTTCCTCTGCAACTGCATCTAGCGTAAATTTCTGTGCTTTTATCACTCCAATAAAACCAAACAATCTTGCAATTGGATAAAGATCAAAATGCACTCTGCCACGTATCTCACATCCTTTTATCATTCCGCGCATAAGTGGTCGTACACTGCCTCCAAATCTTCCCATTTTCA
The DNA here is from genome assembly GCA_018813505.1 of Microcaldota archaeon. Lineage (GTDB taxonomy): Archaea > Micrarchaeota > Micrarchaeia > Anstonellales > Bilamarchaeaceae > Bilamarchaeum. The sequence goes on along the minus strand of JAHJBM010000027.1, from coordinate 4,720 downwards.
GAATGATATTGTTCATTTTTGAACGTTCTTTTAGATATGGCAAATCAAAACTCGCACTATTATATCCAAAAATAACATCTGGATTCTCCTGTTGTACAACCTCGAAAAATCGTTCCAACAATTCACGTTCTCCTTTCAGTGTTTCAACAAAATCCATTTTAGATTTCTTGAATGTTAACACTCCTTTTTTGTTTCCAGAATAGCTTATCATGATCACAGGATCTTTATTCTCTCGTGGTATCCCCTGCGGGTTGTATGTTTCAATATCAAAGGCAAGCATGCTCAATTCTGGTGGGTTTTTCGGTTCTGTTATTGAGTTAATTTTGGTTATCATTTGACCTTTACGGTCATAGCTCATCACATAAAATGGTGAAAGTTGCATATCAAACATAAATCTGCGTACAAACGGAATGCTATATTCAAAACACGGGAATGGTATGGCCTGTTTTATCAGCGGCACATCTGAAGGTCGTGCACAATAGAGCTTTATCATCTTTTTCTTGGTTTGTCCCATTTTCCTTTCAATTTCCTCCACATGTACGGGGCTTGCCATTGTTCCGTCTTTTCTCGGTACTTCAATATTCAAGAAATCGTCTTTGCGTTCTACTGGACCATCGATAAGGAAATATGGATCATGCTGATAGTATAGTTTCGTGGTTTTCTTTCCCTTGACAATAAACCAAATGTATGTCTTATCTTTTTTGATTGTGTATCCTATATCAATAAAATGAGCGCGTCTTCTAACTGTTTCCATACGGTATTATTCAAAAGAAGATTGTATAAATATTGAGTTTATGATTCAGTTTAGAAAACTATCGTTCAATATATTGTATGATCAAGAATCTTTTTATTCTATAAAAATTGAAAACTAGCTAAAACTGGAAAAATAAACTTCAGAAAAGAAATTTGATAAAATGATAAATAAAAATAGATAAAATAAAAAATTAAATTCTAAGATCTTTTGAAGGATTGTTCTTTGTCAACGAGTTCTCTCAAAACATCTTCGTGTATGAATCGTCGCCCGCCGACTTTCTCGTGTGGTATCCTTCCACGGTCAAGTCTTCTTTCAAATGCGTTTCTTTTGATCTTAATGCCGCTTTTATTAAGTTCCTTGATTGCCTGGCTTACCGAGTAATAATTGTTGCTTATGTGGGTAAGTGCCTCGACTGCGTCCTTTGGTACAAGCCTTCTTGTGCCAAACTTGACTGATGGTATGGATCCCTTTTCAATCCTTCCTATAAATGCCCTAAAATTGATCCTGTTGTTTGCTTTCTTATATTCTTCAAACGCTTCCTTTACTGTATAAAATTCACCTTTTGTATCTACGATGTCCTGCAAAATGCTTTTTGGTATAAATCTCTTTCTTCCGACTTTTACAAATGGAACAGTTCCTCTTTCTATTCTTCCACCGAATGCCCTGAAAGAAATAAATACTCCACTATCCTTTAGGTAATCGTATGCACCTCTTACAGAGTAAAGCTCGTGTTTTGTTTCGAGTTCTTCCTCTCCTGCCTTCTGTCGATACAAGTTCTGCGCAACCTTGAAAACATTGGCAACCGAAGAACTAAGTCCCTTCTCAGTTCTTTTACGATCTGACCGTATCTCTTCAAGATCTATTGACCTGAACTTGTTGACAAATTCATCATCCACTTCTGTTTCAATAATAATTTTTTTTCCTCTCGGCATTATACCACCATAGTATTATAGTTTATGAGTATGTATGTACAATATATAAGATATAAAACACACAGTTTATAAAGATGTTGTTTGTGTTAGTTCCCTCCCATTGCAGCAGATTTTATGCGAATTAACAAATAAATGGCCAAAATCACTAAAATTACACCACCTATTATGTAAATTAGTGGTATTTCCTGACCCGTGTCCTCAATGGGTTGTGTAATTGTCTGGTTTTGTGTGTTATTCTGCGGTACTGGTACAAATAACGTGGAGAATTTCCCTGTTATAATTGCACTATTGCCTTCTCTATCTTTTATGCCTATCTTAAATTCCATTATGTTGTTTGAAGGGAGCTGTCCAAGGTCTGCCGTAAATGTATTGTGCCCAGTCGAGAAAGTTGTTGCCGTATTCCAATCTGTGTCACTGGCAGCAGTTCCTAACTTGTATAATACACTTATGCTTGATACATCCACACCACTTGCATAAATCCCTGGATCAGAGGCAGTTATGAGTAATGTTGTCTGGTTATTTTGCGTCTGTACATCTACACTTTCCAAAAGCGGGGAGCGCAGATCATATATTATTGTTAGGTTGTTTTTTGATGCTGGATCTATTACATCTCCCTTCACAACACCATTGTAATTAATTGTATATTCTATACTATTACCAAAGATTTTATCTCGTTGGAAATATCCATCTTCAAGATCAAATGTCTGGTTCAATATAAAGAGTGATATGTGAAGTTTATTTCCCTGGTCATCCAATACATGAATCTCCAGTTCGTTTGGTTCAAATAAAACTTCATATGCATCATCATCATTTACAGTTATTGTTCCAGCTTGTTTTGCATCCAGGTATGTGGCAAGATAATCATGATCTCCTTTCTTTAAAAAGAACTTTACCGAGCCATATTCATTTGTTTTTTCTGTTTTGCCATCAATGGTTACAGTTGAATTCTGGATTGCTGCTCTGTGTTGATCCCTTACATAAAACATGACAGGGTATACATCATCCATTACCATATCGATCGGAGTTCCATGGATATTTGCTTCTATGGTTCTGCTCCGTGTGCTTCCACCTACAGAAGCACTGATATCAATATCACAGTCTATCTCTCTGGTGCCAGTTCCCATATTTCTGATATAATAATCGACCATACCATTGGAATCAGTGTAGTTCACAGGTGTTGTGAAATATTTATCTCCAAAGCTCGTTCCACGATCATACGTTATCCAGACACTTGCTTCAGGTATTGGTCTGTATTTGGCATCAAGAACTCTTACCTGGAATTCATCACCATATCCTACACAATCAGCAACACTAATGTTTACCAACGAAATCAATGTGAGAAATATTAACAACTGGCGGTGATTCATGGATGGTATTTAACAAGCCAATCTTTATATTACTTCTTGGGCGTCTCGTTGAATTCCCTACCAAATCCTTTTTTTCTGCTGTGCCAGATTTCTCTTGCCTCGCCTACTGTAAATAACGAACCAGTAACAAGAACCAGATCCTTTTTTCCTGCATGTTTTATGGCAGTTTTCACAGCGTCGGCAGTGTGTTCTCTTATTTCATAATTCCTGTTGTATTTTACAATCTCCTTTACAATGATTGCGGGATCTGCTGCACGTTCAGCGATACTATGTTGTGTTATGATTATCTCATCTGCTTTTGGCGTTATCCATCTCACCATGTTTGGGATGTCCTTATCAGAGGATATGCCAAGAACAAGAATCATTTTGTTGTATTTGAAATCATCAATACTTTCTGATAATCTTCTCATCGCTTCCGGATCTTTTGCCCCATCAAGCACTACGAGTGGGTTGCATTGCACAATTTCCATTCTTCCTGGCCATTTTGTTTTTTTCAACCCGTCGGCCATTGCATGGTCTTCGATCTTTATTCCTTTATTTCTGAGCACTTCAATAATTCCAATTGTGCATGCAAGGTTTTCAATCTGGTACCGTCCGCGCAGTGGTATAAAAAAAGTTTTGTTTGTATTTGATATGGTTATGGCGACCAGCTGTCCGTTGTCATCTGCAGAAATTCTTTGCGCTTTTATATCCTTACCTACGATCATTAGTTTGGCATGTTTTTCGCTACATATTTTTTCGATTATTTTGAGTGCATTTCCCTGCACTGCGGTTATAATTGGAATTCCCTGTTTTATTATCCCTGCCTTTTCACTCGTTATTTTTTCGATGGTATTCCCAAGTATCTTAGTATGCTCGAGCGAAACATTCGTTATCACACATACTTCTGGTGTTGTTACATTAGTTGCATCAAGCCGCCCCCCAAGTCCGACTTCAAGCACAGCGAAATCTATTTTTTTCTTTTTGAAATAAAGCAATGCAGTTGCTGTAATGACTTCGAAAAAAGTCGGATGTTCAAAATCTCGCTCTTTCGTTTCCTTCATTTTTTCTATGCATGTAATAATTTCCTGTACGGTTTGTTCAAGTTCTTTTTTGTTTATTTCCATTTCATTGATTGTAATTCTTTCAGTAAGGCTTGAAAGATGCGGGCTTGTGAATCGTCCTGTTTTGAATCCTGCTTCTGTGAGTATTGATGAGACCATTGCAGCTGTGGATCCTTTACCACTTGTGCCACCTATGATTATTGTCTTGAACCTATTCTGTGGATTTCCAAGTGATCCGAGCAACTTTAGCACTCGTTCCAGTCCAAGCTTTGCGCCTTTTCCTCTCAGTGAATAAAGGTATTCCTCTATGTTTTTTGTATTTTTCATTGTGGTTCGCCTAATGCCGTTTTTGTTTGACCCAATATTTTAAATTCCTACTATCTATATTTTATATCTACTAAATCTAAATTTAAAACAGGTGCAAAAATGAAAATATTTGATTTTGAGTTAGATAACCGGAAGTTTGCATTTCTTTTGATTTTTTCAGCATTAGGTCTTTTGCTTTATCAGTTTAATTTCTCTAAAATAGTTGGTGTTGGGGAAAATGCTGCATTTACCGGATTCCAATTTATTGGTCCAATAGGTGGTGCAATGCTTGGTCCGGTGTATGGTGCAGTTTCAGTG
>JAHJBM010000026.1 GCA_018813505.1 Microcaldota archaeon | reverse complement strand
TGAATATTAAAGCGTTTAATTTATAAAGCTTTTCATATATGGTTATATACAATAATTGATGAATTTGCATAAACGTAAAATTGGGGGTTTTATATATGGAAGAACAAAACACCGAAGAAACAAGAAAACTAAAATTGCAATTAATTACGTCTGATAATTTGTGGGACTTGGTTCAAAGATACAAAATGGACAGAAATCTGAAAAATAATAATGATGCAGTTGAAGAATTAATAAAAAAAGGGTTACCAGAAGCTACCGATAAAACCATTGTTTACGTAGATGCCCGTCCATCGGAAAATGTTGTAGCCACAATAAAAGAATTTAAAGACAAAATCCCATCAGTTGAAAAAAAAGAAGGTACGCCTTTACTTATACTTAAGGATCAAAAGTCAGGAGCGCATTATTCCGAATGCCATATTTTCGCATCGGAATTTGTGCAATTAGCTGATCCAGATGCAATAATAAAAATAGAATCAGATGAAGATTTAGAATTACATCGAGCTAATAGACAGTTAGAACCAGACAATTACTACTTCATTCAAATGATTGAAGATGCAAAAGGAGGTAGACAATTTTCAGACATTGTAATTGAATATAATACTGAATATGCGCCAAATAAACCTCTTAAAATTTTAGGTGGTCAGCATAGACATGAGGCAATTATAAAAGCATTAAAAGAAAACATCAATCACATTCATGGAATCAGAGTTTATTTCAATTTAACTGGCGAACAGCAAGCAGAGATAATGCGGATTTCTAACACAAATATCAATGTATCTCCAGATTTAAGGGATAGGATAGAAGAAAGTGCTTTGACTCCCGCAGATATGCTTCGGACTTTCTGTCAAACAACTGGAATTTTAAAAGCTAAACAGGATTTTGGTGATAAAAAACGAACAGATGATTTTGCTCCAACTGTGAGAATGATGAGGAGTTTTATTGTAAATTTCATTGAAGGAAGAGATTATCAGGGCAATGCAGACGATGATGCAGTGATTCCTTCTTTATGTGAATCGGGAAAGCATATTGATAAAGACTATCTCCAGATTTTTAATCAATTTAAAAGCAAAAAAGCATTTGATGATGCTCAGCTTATCGAAGCAGCTAAAATGTTTGCAAAATTACATAATGCTCAGTTCAAAAACTCAGAAAACTTCAAAGGAATAGAAAAAAAGGAGTTTAAAATAAAAGCCTTTAGTCTTTCGATAATTGCAAGTTGGGCATTTGCTGCTGGAACTTTACAAAAAAATCCAGAACGTCTCAATAAATTATACGATTTGCCAGCATTGAGTGGACCTGATGACCCCCTGAACGCCACTGCTATGGGTAAAGCAAAACACAAAACAGATACGGAGACATATAGAGGATTAGGGACAAGAAGCGGGGGTAAGGAAGTTGGAAGAGTTTTACAACTTTTTCTTAGTTATTCACAGTCTAAAAAACCAAAAATTACTTTAGACATGTGCAATGCTGCTATAGACATTTTTCATTCCAATGAGGCACGTATAAGCGCAGAAAAGAAAAGAAAGGAGGCATTTTAATGAAATCTTACAAATTTTATCTTAATGCCGCTCATCATTTTCTTACTTTAAAAGATTATGAAAAATTGGCTGGGCAAGAAAAAGATTATTGTCATCTTTCTTCATTTATTTTTTCTTGGATTGCTCTTGAATCCTACGTGAATATGGTTTCAGATAGTTTGTCTAAAGGAACACGGTTAAAAGCTCACGAAAAAGCATTTCTATTAGAACAAGAATTGAAAGTAGATGATTGTGGAGTTTTTAAGGAAATTAATATTCATCCAAGTACAACAAGAAAAATACTCTTTTTAATTAACTATTTTACGAAGATAGATGTTAAAACATTTAAACAACTTAAATTGTGGATGACTTTAACTAATTTTGAAGAATTACGAAATAAAATAATTCATTACAAACAAAAAGAGGATGTAAACTTAACCCGTAAGCAAGTTATGGACAGCATAGAAAATACTGAACAACTAATAAACTATTTGAATAAAGAAGTATTCAGAAAATCATGACTTTATTAGCAAGAATCAGACTTTCTGAGCAGAGCGATACTTTATTAGCAAAGCTGTCGGTTGGAAAAGGATTACAAGCAAACTGTGATGAGTTATAAAGGCCAAAATGGAGATTATGCATGAAATCACCACAGTAAATGAACCGCAGTAAATGAGTTTGGATGGATTGGAAGACGGAAAAATAGAAGAAGAAATGAGGCGCAATAATTTATGGACTTGGAAGACATGCAGCAGATGATCCTAATTCAGGATGCTCCATTCCTGCATCCACATTCAATTGATGCAAAACCAAAATTAGAGTCTTCGACATAAAAGTACGGAGACGAACCTGAGTACAGCCACCATAACCCTCATCAAACCCAACAAGACCGTCGAATAAATCTTCAAGCAATGACGGAGGAACTCTGAAATTATCAAACTGTTTTGAGATGGCAAGCAAACCTATTAAGACAGTATTGAAATCTACCATACACCTTCCCATAAACTGGTATTTGTCATCGAAAACAAATGACCTCATTCCGGCTATCATTTCAGCACCAAACCCAAGCAAATGAAGAGTTTCCTCATCTGAAAAAGAAACAGGGTAGCCAGTAGCGATACTCATGTAAATGGATACAAAAAATTTTCTGAAATCCGCGGAGGTAGCAAGAAGCTCAGATTTAGGATCTTCAAAACAGTCTGGAACAATATGATCTGAAATAGTTTTAGGACCCAACACAAAATTTGCTAAACCAAGATTCTGCCTCGTTTCCCAGTTTAGAGCATAAAAAGGATTTTGTCTTGGATCATCTTTTCCAACATTAGCAGTGAGATCCCAGTTTGTATTAGCTACCTCAAACAATTCAGCAGTATCAAATGAGATATCCAGTTCTCTTGCAAACACTGCTATGGCAAGTAATGAAGAAGCAGCTCTTCTTCCAAAAACACTGTGCTCAAGACAGTCCCCTTCTTCTTTGAATGCTTCGAACTCTCTCACGATAGCACTTATATGTGCTTGAACGGAATGCTTGAACAAACCACTACCGCGTGTGGCAGATGGAATGATAGGCAAACATTCGTCATTGGAAGCCAGTGAAGTAGAAGCAATTGAACGTGCTTTCCTTGTCATGTAGTATATTCAATGCTGAAAAATAAAAACCTGCCGAGATAATACGCAATCAATGTGACCGAAGAGACCCCACTGCAAGCAGGTGGGGTATACCTCCAATGGAACGTCGAAACGTTCCATGGACCACAAATCTGCCGAACAGATTTGTCGGTCATTCGGTCACAACTTTCAAAATTGGGTCGCTGC
>JAHJBM010000025.1 GCA_018813505.1 Microcaldota archaeon | reverse complement strand
TTGGCTGAAGAAAAGATTAAAGAATATAATTATCCCGATAAGGTTTTGGTTGTCGCAAATACAATAAAAAAATCCATAATAACATTCAAAAAACTCCAAAAAAGCAAGCATCTAAAAGAAAAATATGAGGACAAAATTCTTCTTCTAAACAGTACGATGTTGCCATCAAGGAGAAAGGAACTTGTTAAGCAGATAGGAAAAGAAAATGAAAGACTCATTCTTGTATCAACGCAATCAGTCGAAGCTGGTCTTGATGTAGATTTTGATTTAGGTATTCGTGAACTTGCTCCATTGGATAATCTTCTTCAGGTTTGTGGTAGAGTAAATCGTAATATGAAAAAAGACAATGTTTGTTCTGTATATGTGGCAACTAAAAATACTGAAAAGGATTCAATTGTTTATGGCGAACTAAGATTTAGGGGAGAGTCAAAAAAAGGTTCTGGTAATGATAACATGCAGGAAAAAATCAAGGACCTGCTAAAAAATAAGGAAAAACATATGGATGAAAAATATGTTGATTATTCAAATGATTTAGTCCGCCAAATTCAAAAACAAAATAAGGATATATATAGAGAAACCCAGCGTCATTCGGTAGAGAGTTTGAGGGATTTGGATTTTGAATCTTTAGACGAACATAAAGTTATCGAGCAATCATCGATATCTATTTTTGCACCAATAGATATTGATCTTCAAGATATTGTCCAAGATGAAATCTCACAAAAATCGAGGTTACTTGAACTTGCCCAAGCTCTGGATAAAAATCTGGCTAATGGGTCAAAAATTTTGGATGGAACTAAACTTATTTCTAAGAATGTTTTAGGGCTATATCTTTCAGTGTGCAAATCTAAAAACAAAGATAAAAAAGTTGAACTGAAGAAGTTAGCTCCACTATTTAATCAGTTTATGTTTTCTGTTTCACATAATCGTGCCCATCGATTAAGTTTGTATACTGAGGATGTATTTTCAAATGAAAAAAAGAGATACCCGTCAACTTTCCTAAAATTAAAAGACAGTGCAATAGAAACAGATGAAAATCCAAAAGGGATCTATTCTCTGAAAAATGGATTGAAAATAGATGAACTCAGAGGGGATAATCAAGAAGCTATAATATTTTGATTTTTATGGAAAAAATAACTCGAGATACGCTGGAAAAAATCCTGCTAAATCGTACTCACTTAGTGGAAAGTTATTTCTTTTGCAAGCGCCAGTTCTTTCTCAATCTTTTTGGGATTTATAATCACAATCATAATCTCCTGGAAATCGGAAGAGTAATGCACAAAAAACGTGATAATACTGAACAGGAACCGGTCAAGGTCGATCAAATTGACTGGGAAGGAGGCAAAATAATTGAATTCAAAAAACATGATATCAGTTTTTCTTCTGAAATTCAGGCATATTATTACCTGAAACGTTTGAATTCTTACGGTAGTACAATCAAAAAGGCAGTTGTCCGGTCCATAGAGAAACGAAAGTCGAAAATAGTTAATTATCCAGATCAGGCATATGAGCAATATATCTCAGAAATGGTTAATTATATATGTTCTTATGAAAAAATTCCTTCTCGGAAAGAGAAACGTGGACTATGTTCCAATTGTTCTTTGTTTGAGTATTGTTGGGTGGAATGATGCGTGACATATACATAACAAAAAGCGGAACGCTTAAACAGGATGAAAATACCCTACTTTTTGACACGGAAGTCGAAACAATTAGGATTCCTGTGAAAGAGGTTTCTTCTATACATCTTCTGAATGAAACGCGGCTTAACAGCAGGCTTCTTCAATTTCTATCAAAAAATCATATTCCTGCCTATTTTTACAATTACTATGGTGGTTATGTTGGTTGCTTTGCTCCACGTGAAGAGTATTTAAGTGGTCGTATAATCGTAAATCAGGTTCTTCACTATCATTCCCATCAGTCAAGGCTTTATATTGCAAGAGAAATGGTCGGGGGTGCAGTTCATAACATCAGGAAGACCTTGATGCAATATGATACAGATTCTGCAAGAATAGATGCAGTTCTAGAAAAGTGTTCCTGTGCAACATCGATCGAGAATTTAATGGGGTATGAAGGTAATGCGCGTGCGGAGTATTATTCAAAATTTAATCACATACTAAAGGAAGAATTTTTCAAAATGGAACACCGAAAATTCGATCCTCCACCAGATCCGATCAATGCACTGTTGAGTTTTGGGAATTCTATGTTATACAATACGGTACTAAGCCAAATATTCAGAACCACGCTTGATCCGCGTGTGAGTTTTGTTCATGAACCATTTGAACGCAGGTACTCTCTAAATCTGGATATTGCAGATATCTTCAAGCCACTAATTAGCGATAGGGTGATATTTACACTTATCAATAAACGCATGCTTTCTGCGGAAGATTTTAGGGAAGAAACTGGGTATTGCTTTCTAAGTGACATTGGCAGGAAAAAATTCATTCAGGCTTATGATGAAAAACTTAACCAGACGATCAAACATCCTACACTGAAACGTAATGTATCTTACAGGCATCTGATCCGTATAGAATGTTACAAACTTATAAAGCATATTCTGGAAGAAACAACATATCAATCATTTCGTATTTATTGGTGATAATAATGCATATAATCCTCGTTTATGATATGGGTGTTAAACGAGTGGGCAAGGCACTTAAATTATGCCGTCAATATCTGATTCATATCCAAAACAGCGTGTTTGAAGGAGAACTTAGTGAAGCAAATCTGGCTGAACTTAAAATAAAATTGCATGGTTTGGTACAAAAAAACGATTCTGTGATAATTTTTCGATTCGAAGCATATAATCCAAAATACGTTTCCCGTGAAATTATAGGCCTTGAAAAAAGATCAATAAGTAATATCATCTAACCAGCGGATCAACATGTTTTTAACGTTCCGTCGTAACATTTCCCGTGTTCGGCTGAGAAAAATCAATGTTTGTTTAAATTCGTTTCCATCATATATACTTCATAAGTTTATATGATCAGACGAATGATCGAGAGTCTCGAATTAACCAATGTGGTATTGAAATTATTATCAGTGAGAATTATTTCAGGCGTTGTTATAGTCTCGAATTAACCAATGTGGTATTGAAATTAATCTTGGGCCACCAGAGCTGGGCGTGATGCGGGTCTCGAATTAACCAATGTGGTATTGAAATTATTGCCCTGCTTGAGATAATTAGCCATTCGGTCGTCTCGAATTAACCA
>JAHJBM010000024.1 GCA_018813505.1 Microcaldota archaeon | reverse complement strand
TTGTTATATTTTTTCATATATTTTTCAGGTGGCAGAAAAACCATAATTTCAACCACGTCGATAGATCATATTATTAGATGGACCATTTAATCAAATATGTATCATAAATCTCCATATCTAAGTTTTGTCATACTAAAGAACATATTTAAATATCTATAGCTTTTAAATTATTCTCTACGAACTACTAGAGCAGCAATCAAATATATTCATGCTTCTGTAGATATTCATATTCTTAGGTGAGATGTTGAAACGATGTATAAGTTGTGGAAGGAATACTAAGAACTTTGCGGAGTTCCCATGCCCAGATTGCACAGAGAAAATTGCAAGGTGCTATTATTGCAGGGAAAATAGGAACTCTTACAAATGCCAGTGCGGTTTTACTGGTCCTTAGGTGTATTAATGGGAGACTATAATGTGGCAGCACAAATCAAGATTTATGTGGAAGATCAATCCGCCATGGATAGTATTAAAGATGGGGTGAATCAGATCGCCAAAGTCCAGAATTTCTCAGAAGAGGATGTTGGTTTTGGTATAAAAGTTCTGAAGGTAACACTCCTTCTTATGGATTCTGAGGGTGGGATGGATGAAATCGAAGAAAAGATAAAAGCTATAGATAAAGTGAGTCAAGTAGAAGTAGAATCTGTTTCAAGGGTGTAATGATGGCAAAAAAATCTGAAGCTAAAACTGAAATCAAAACTGAAACTAAAAAGTTCCTAAAAAGATAAAAAACTTACCGGCAAAAAAAGTACAAACTGAGCAAACTGAAAACTTCCGAGGTATTGTTCGTATAGCTGGCAAAGATATTCCTGGTGAAGTGCCAATAAAACGTGCACTTCTTAGGGTAAGGGGCATAAGCCATACTCTGGCAGCTGCTGCTGCATCTGCAATAGAACGAAACCTTTCAATTGCACCAAATACCCCAACTGGTGAGCTAAATGAAAAACAGGTGGAAGATATAGATAAATTATTATTTTCATTGCATGAACAAAAGTTGCCATCATATCTTATGAATCGGTGTGGTGACTTCAAAACTGGTCAAGATAAACACGTTATCATGAATGATCTTATATTCGAAGTTTCACAGGATATCGATCGTGAGATGAAGATGGTCAGTTGGAGGGGTTACAGACACCACTACGGTAAAAAAGTTCGTGGTCAGAAAACCAGAAATACTGGTCGTAAGGGCATGGCAGTTGGTGTTCTAAGAAAATCCATTATCGCTGCACAGGGTGGAGCAAAGGTACCTGCAGCAGGGGCAGCAGCACCTGTAAAAACATCTGTAAAGCAGCCAGCTGCTGCTGAAAAAGCAAGTAAAAAGTGAGGTTGTTAAATGGGCGATCCTAAAAGATTTAGAAATAAGTATGAAGCTCCAAAAAAGCTATGGGATGTCGAAAGAATTCGACATGACAGAGGATTCAAGCTCGAATACGGGCTTAAAAATATGAGTGAGATATGGCGTGCAAATGGCGAACTCAAAAAATACCGAAGAGAAGCCAGGCGTTTACTTTCACTGACTGTGGATGAAAGGCGTATGGATGCAGAAAAGATCCTTAAAAAGTTGATTAAACTCGGTGTTCTGAAGGAATCTTCTGTAATTGATGATGTTCTTTCACTAGAGATTCGATCTATCCTTGAGAGGAGGCTTCAAACTGTAGTTATGCGAAAAGGTCTTTCAAGAACAATAAAACAGGCAAGGCAACTTATAACGCATGGCTTTATATCTATTAATGGTAGGAAAGTTACGCGGCCAGGTTGCATGATCGATATGGGGCAGGAAGCATCTATATCATATAACAAACCTATTGATATATCTGTAAAGTCAGCCGAACCAGAACCTACGGCAGAACCGGAACCACAAAAACCTACAGACGAGTCAACTCTAAAAAAGGAAGAGGTAGTGACTGGGGAAACTCCATCAGTCTCATAGTTGGTGTTTATTATGACAGAAGCTAAAGAAAAGCAAAAAGAAAAAACCAAAGGAGACGAGAAGGTTGAGGCTCCAAAAACTGAAGAAAAGCCAAAGGAAGAAAAAACGTTGACTCCTGAAGAATTGGCAAAACAGGTCGTTGCAAAAAAACCAAAAAAACACAGACTTGCAGTGCTTCATGTATTCTCTTCAAAAAATGATACAATCATTACTGCCACTGATACCAGCGGTGCAGAAACTATCGCATGGTCTAGCGGTGGTATGGTCGTTAAATCTCATCGTGAAGAGGGGAGGCCATATGCTGCAATGCAAGCTGCCCTTCGTGTTGTAAATATCCTCAAGGATAAGGGCATAACCCATGTTCATGTTAAAATCCGAGCCCCTGGTGGAGTAGGTCTTAAAACTCCTGGTCCTGGTGCGCAGGCGGTTGTGAGAACTATTGCCAGAACAGGAGTACGCATTGGAAGAATAGAAGATGTAACTCCGTTGCCTACTGATTCTATGAAAAGAAAGGGAGGTAGAAGGGGGAGAAGAGTATGAAGCTTGTTCTTGATAAGAAGCATGGGAACCGGATAGAATTTATTTTAAGTGGTTCAGATACCTCTTTTGCAAACATGATCCGAAGATATTCGATGTCTCGTGTTCATGTTCTTGCAATGAATGCAGTGACCTTCTATGATAACAATAGTACCTTTTGGGACGAATATATCGCCCATAGACTTGGTTTAATGCCAATTATTACTCCTGATAAAATGCCAGATAATTCAGAGATCACTTTCTCACTTGATGCGGAAGGGCCAAAAGTAGTCTATTCAGGAGATATTAAATCATCAGACAAGGATATTTCAGTTGCAAAGGACAAGATCGTAATAGTTACTCTTGCAGCTAATCAACACCTACGGTTTGAAGCAAGAACCAAATCCGGTATTGGCCGGGATCACGCTAAGTTTCAGGCTGGGCTTGTGAGTTATGGTGAGGAAGACAATGGACTGAAATTCTTTGTTGAAAGTTTCTACCAAATGTCCCCAGAGGATGTTCTTGTTAGAGGTTGTGAAGTAATAGAAAATGATCTAGATACTCTTGAGGCTGCACTAACTGGCAAAACAAAGGAACCAAAAAAAGTAAAAGAACCAAAGGTTGCAAAAAAAGCAAAAAAGAAAAAAGTTAAAGACGAAGAGCCGAAAGAAAAAGAAGAATAGTTATTTTACTTTTTAATTTTATCACATAAAAAACAATTACAATTTTTCTTCCATTGAGGTATTTCCTCATTGTTATAATGTTCAAAGCAGGGGTGACAGAGCCTGGTCAAGAAGCTTTTGACTTCTATAATTCTCATGCCAAAACCTTCAGGAAAAGGCTTGAGGTAGAACAAGTTCAAAGCTTGACTAGATGTGCTAGGTTGAGGGCCTAGTCGGTTAGTCCGTGCAAGTGTTCGAATCACTTCCCCTGCATGTTTATTCTTTTTATAGTCTGAGGACTAACTCTCGTTCTTAAGTTGGTTTTCAGTCTTGGGTTTCGGGTTTTGTTTGATGATTGCTTAAACACTTTAAACTATATTTTAGTGCAAATAAGCAGAGGACATTCTAGATAGTTAGGACTGTCTGGCTTAAATTTAATCTCCTTAATCTCAAATCCAGTTTCATTCAAAAGTTTTTTCCAGGTATCTAATCCAAACAACCCGCTTATATGTAAATCTGTTTCAACGCTAAGTTTGCCATTTCTTCTTATAATATAAACAAACGTATTTTCATAGCTGTTATCATGAGGATCTGGATCATACATATTTTCAATGAAAGTAATATTTGTTTTCTCTTTGTTGTGGTCTGATACTCTCGTTCTATTCTCAAAATATTCTTTCCTTTCTTCTACATATGTAATAAAAACTCCGCCTTTTTTCAAATGTTCAAAAGCAGTCTGAAAAGCTTTTCTAAGATCAAGTTCAGTTGTCATGTAGTTTATCGAATCTAAAATTGCAACAGCATCAAATTGTTTTTCAAGTCTTACCGTTCTCATATCGCCGGTTTGATAGTTTACTTCTGGATTAAGTTTTTTCGCAAGTACAAGCATATTTTTGCTTATGTCTACGCCAGTTACCTTAAAGTATTTTTTAAAAGTAAAGTCATTGTGTCCCCCACCACAACCGATGTGGAGAAGGCGTTTTGCTTCACATAGTTCTTGGATGATATTACTGAATATATTTGTCTCTTTTACGTAATGCTCTGGAGGGCTTATTATAGGCCAAGTCCATGAAAGATCTGAGTACATCCTCTTTTGATTCAATGTCATACTAATAAGTTTTATCAAGACTATTTAAATTTCCCTTACAATCGAATTGATTTGAAAAATAGACTAATCTTTATAAACAACTTAGGCAATCCCCTAAGTCCTCTCAAGCCAGAGGTTAAATAGAACCTGTTTCAGAACAGCCCTCATGAATGAATACACAATCTATAAGCACCAATCAAGCATGGTGCAGGAATTGAAGAGATTAATGAATTCCAGCTTACCAATAAAGACCAAGAAACAGATTGAAGAATTTGGCCAGATGAGACTGGCCAAAGGTTCAACAAAACTAAGGGTTGTCAAATGCATGTGGTGTATAAGAATCATGTCCGCATGGCTAAACAAAGACTTCAAAAAAGCAACAAAAAACGACCTTCTCAATCTGATTTCAACTATTGACATGAAAAGCTATTCAGAATATACAAAGTATGATTTCAAAGTAGTTTTGAAAATGTTTTACAAATGGCTTCTTGGCAATGATGAAGAATTCCCAGAAGTCATCAAATGGATGAAACCAAAGCTAAAAGCCAGTAAGCATAAACTGCCAGAGGAGCTATTAACTCCTGAAGAAGTAAACCAGCTTGCCAATGCAACAACAAACCCAAGAGACAAAGCATTGGTTCTTGTATTATATGAATCCGGTTGCAGGATCGGAGAACTGCTTTACCTCAAGCTGAAAAACGTTCATTTTGATAAATATGGTGCAATTCTACGTGTATCTGGCAAGACTGGAGACAGAAGAATACGAATAATTGCATCAGTACAAATACTTACATTATGGCTTCAGGAACATCCAGATAAAGATAATCCAAATTCTCCCTTGTGGCCTGCAAGGCTTGGCCATTACAAGCCTGAGCCTTGTTCTTATCCTTCTTTGCTTACCATGCTAAAAAGAGCAGCTAAACGAGCAAAGATAAGAAAAAGAATTTATCCACACCTATTCAGGCATAGCAGAGCCACATCATTAGCAAACAAATTAACAGAAGCACAAATGAAAGAGTTTTTCGGGTGGACTCAGGATTCTGGAATGGCTGCTACTTACGTGCATTTATCAGGCAGAGACGTTGACTCTGCCCTATTGCAGATGTATTCTTTGAAGGAAAAGCCGGAAGAAAAACAACAAAAGCTTGATATCAGATTCTGCCCAAGGTGCAAGGAAAAGAATTCCCCGACACAGTCATTTTGTGGAAAATGTGGCTCTCCTTTTGATGAACAATTAATACTTGAAGATCCTAACAAGAAGCCAAATGATTTGATGAATGCATTGATCAAAGATCCGGAAGTAAAAGAGGTTCTTCTAAGGAAGATAACTGAGAGGGGTTTGGACAAGGAATTCTTTTGATTCTTTTTGACTCTCACACACTTAAGGACAGCTGAAACGTTTGTTCTATTGTGTTCTAAGCCTTAGAACGCTTAAAGTATTGTGTATTCATTGTGTTTGTTTATAAAAGAAAAATAGGAAAACACAATGGAAACTAGGGGAGATTAAGGTATTGTGTCAGAATTCTTTTGGTGGGTTCTGTGCTTCTAGAAGCTTTATATCTACATCTTTCAATTTTATATCTAACGTATTAGATAATAACTTAGGAAACTCAATCACTGTTTTCTTCAGAGATCTGGTCATTCTTCTTATCATATTAGAAATTTTTGTTTTAGTATCGCTTAAAAAGTGGATTCCATCGACAATTTGTTCTCCTGTGTAAAATCCTATGAACGTACCTCCTAAAAAAGAAATAGGAATTACAAATGCTGTTACTGCCAAATCAAGAAACAACATTGCTCCATTTGTGGCACCTAAGATAAGATTGTCAATGGCCCAGTAAGTTCCCAAGATTCCTGTAGTTGCGCCGGTTGTATTCATAGTTATTAATGATATTTTACGTACAACAGAGTCAGATAAACCAGGTGCTAAGGGTGATGGTTCATATCCCTCTATTGCTTCATTAAAGACAGATTTCAAAGCAGCAGGCATTTCACTTAATTTAATTATAGTTTTTTTGCCGCTAATTTCAATTAATAGCCTTCTAGCAAATTCACATTGTTCTTCCATAGAAATCAATGCAACCAAGGCTTTTGATCTTATTTCATCATTAAAAAATTCTGTATCAATAACTAAATAGGATAAAAAAAGTTCTATCTTTTTATGATATTGATCATTCAATTCGTGATGTTCTATCATACCTGCCAAGGAATCAACAAGTGTTTCGTTAATTATGCCAGATTCTAAAATTCTCTCTCCCAATGACTTTTCTGGATTAGAAACAGCGGATTCCCTATAACTATGTGGTTTATCTTCATCCTGTCTTGACATGATGTCTTCAAGTACTGCTCTTCCAAACTCGATTATTTTTCCTTGCCCTTCTTTGCTAGAACCAAATCCAACAACTTCTTCATCAAAAATACTTGTATCTATTTTTACTGCCCAGTCATCATGACCATCATAAATAGGGAATACCGGTTCGTTTTTTATCCTTAGAACATATGTTATTTCATCGTATGATGATATCGCCATTGATTTAGGAACAGTTGGGCTGCTAATGCTTGGGTGCTGTTCAGTATCCTGTCCATTTCCAGGTATTTTAGGTAATCCGTCTCTTGGAGATCTTTTTGGTCGATCTGGTCTAGCGTTTGGAATTTGTCTGAAACGTAAATCTCTTTTAACCATGTAAAGATATTTGTCAAGCTAGGTTTATAAATCTCTTGAAATCCTATAATCTATAACAACATTTATGGGAGATAATGACTTTGAAGCAAATGAAAACTGCCAAAGACAAATCGAATGACGTGTGAGGATGATTGTGAAATAGGTATCAAACAACTCTTTCATAAAATTTCAGATCTTTTAACTGACCTTCCAACCAGCTATCGTAACCCACGACATACCCTTTATTATATCCTACATAAACATGAGATCTGAAATCACTTGTTTCCTGATACATAAATTTGCCTTGGAATGGATTATCCTGATTATTTCCAACTTCTTCTCCATCAACATAAATACGGCATATTCCATTTTCGAGAGTCATCTTAATGTCATACCAAGTATTGGGTTCTAAATCAATATTGGATTCAATCTTTCTTTCAGTAGTTTCTGAGTTTACAATCCACACTCTCCAGTCCTGCAAAATTACTTTCAGTTTGCCATCTTGTACATAAACATAGTATCTGTCAATATTCGTAATTATGGGGGAGAAAGTATCAGTATCATTTAACTTAATCTCAAATTCAATAGTCATTTCATCTGAATCTGCAAAATAATCTGCTCCTGAAACTAAAAGCTGACTCTCACCTGAGAATGAACCTACTTTGCCTTTATCAATATCATTCTTAGTAATTACACCTTCATTTTTAATTGGCAATCCATTTACATTATCGTGAGGATAACAATTTTCAAAATCCAGTGAAAAACACAGGCCATCCGAAGCACATTGATAATAATTGTTAAGGCATCCACCACCATTATCTGTTTGGTACTCAAAGTTCTCAGAAAAGTCAAGGCTTTCACCATCAAACCTATGATTCTTACAATAACTAGTGTATAATCCTTGTGCAAATTCATCCTGATAATGTGCCTCAAATACAAACTTGTAATATTTTGAATGTTCATTCAAATCAGCAATATCTTCATAATGATCGGAAGAATTCAGTGGATTAATAGAAGGATAGCTCTCAGAACCTTCAAGACAATATGATACTTTGTCATCCTCATACTGTTCAAAAGGCTGCTCATTCCACATTGGGTCAAGCCAGTTATAAGAATCAGGAAAATAAGTGAACTGATTGGGTAAGTCATCAGTATAATGTTCTGTGGATGTACAATGGGGTTTTTGATTACTTTCTGCATCATAATCTGGATGTGATTCTGCATTTTGGATTCCATAAACATCTTCAAAACCAGAAACAGAATAATGCCCGATATTGAAGGTATGTATAATTTCATGAATTAGCACAGGAACAATCCAGTTCTTATCCGAAACTTCATCAGATGATTTCATTCCTGACAATTTTACCATTGAAATTCCATTAAATGTACCAGAAGTTTCACCAACATATGATTGCACAAGCAATCCATCATTTTCAGATCCTGTTTTTGGATATGGATTAACAAACGCCACGAATAAATCCATATTTCCAGTATCTAATTCTGCCTCTTTTGCATAATGAATAAACTTCTCAGGACTTGGGTTCTTGCCGGTTTGATAATTTGTTATCGTAGCCTCTTCAGCTAATGTTTCAGAACCCATATCTGCATCAATTGAATGAAAATGGGGGACAATTCTCATTCTGCCTTTTGTCCAAGAATAAAGAAGATCGCTCATGTCATTAACATATCGTTCTAAAGTTTCTTTTGCATCTTCAGAGAAATAGCTGCTAACACATTTCTTCACCCCATGATCTGTTCCATAACCATAGGAATCAGCTTTTTCTTTTTCAAGAGTCATTAATGTTCCACGTTCAAATTCCATGATTTCGGAGCCATCACGGTAATCATTTAGTGTATTGCAGTCATCTTGGCATGTGTCCGCCACATAACAGGTTGTAACATCATAAAATACAACTTCAAGATTGAATTCTTTGTAGTTTCCATCATGTTCCGGCATTTCATAATTTGTTCTGGCCAAATCTTCATTAAGAGCTTCTTGTACACATTCATTTTCAACAATTATTTCCTTTTCAAAAGTGTTTGTTTCTGTGTCATTGATCTCAGTTATTTCTTCAGATTCTGTAGTGTTAGTAATATTTTCTGTATCATCAAAAGGTTGCACAGAAGTTCCGTTACCTTCTTGGATATCTGTTTCATTAATCGTTTGATTTGTAAGATTCAAATTTATAGTATCCATATAGACAAGGTCTTGTGATTCATTTGATCCTGTGTCTTTGGATGTATTAGAAATATTAGTACTTTGTTGATAATCATTAATAGCATCTTCGGGTATTTGTTCGTTGGTTTTATCTTTTTTAGTACATCCTGAAGTAAAGATTGATGCAATAAGTAGAATAACAATAAAACTATTCAGAATCTTCGAATAAGACATAGAATAAATACTCAAGAGATGTTTAAAAAAGCATTTCACTAACACTTATTGTCGTGATCTTATGAGCATCTTGAATCAACTCCAACAAAACAAAGGAGCAGTATCATCAAAACTCGGAAAAGAACTGGCTGAGAAGGTACTGAAAGGCGATAAAGTCATCTTGAAAGAAGCAGTTCGACTTTGTACTTTTAATGATAAAAATGTTCGTGCAGGGGCAGCGAAAATAATAGAAAAAGTCGCAGAGAAAAAACCTGAACTTGTTTCTCCCTATTTGAAAGATTTGTTTTCCGCCCTTGAAAGCCCAGAAGCACAGACAAGATGGATGATTATTTATGCTTTTGGCTATTGTGCAAAGTTAAATCCAGATATTTCAGTCAAAGCACTTCCAAAAGCAAAGAAATTTCTTGAAGAAGAAAGTGGAGCCTGTCTTTGGGACAGAACTATCATATATTTGGGATACTTAGGTGCGGTTTCTTCAAAAAATGCAAAACACGTTGTTCCTTTATTGGAATTTGCTCTTGAAAAAATACCTGGACAAACAAAAACTATTCTTGAAAGTTTTGAGAGAATTCTTCCTGTTGCTGACACTGGAATGAAGAACAAGATATTGAAATATGCAAAGAAATATTCGAATGATAAAAAGGCAAGTGTTAAAGCTAAGGCAATAAAATTAGAAAAAAGAGTAAATGGCCATTACCCTAAGTAATGAAGAGTAAGATCCTGTTGCAGTTCGAATCCATATGGTGGGTTTTGTCTTGCTCTTCCAAGAGAAGTTATTGATTTTTGGTCATTAGGGTGTCTTTTACAAATATGGACTATGGCAGAATATCCAGATAGATATCTTGGACTATCGTTTCTTGTCTCATATACGATATCCCATATTTGTTCAAGAGCAGAGAGTTTGCCCATGGTCCTTAGAAGACTAATACAATCATTAAGTCCAGACCTTTGTCTTGTATCCCATTCATATTCCAAAGCTTTCTCAATATGAGAACCTATATCCAACTGCTGTGTTCTTGGATCGTTTTCTACTATTGCCAAAATTGCAGATGTAATTGATGATGGAAATATGTCTCTATCAAAATGTTCGTCTGATTTAGCTTGGGTCTCCATTCTAATCCTTGTAGCTTTGATTTCCTCAGGATCCATTCCAAAGGATTCACTCATCTCCAAATGTTTTTTTATGCGTTCTTTACGTTTTCCAGGTTCTGTTATGATTATTTCGATTCTACGGGACAAAAGTTTTGCAAGAGGAACCACAACATCTAAAGCCTCATCGCTTCCTGGACTTTGTTTTGCTATATGTTCCATTGCCCAAAGTGCATTATCTCCCCAAAAAGGATTATTGTCAGGTACTCCCATTAGATGTGGAATGCCCTCTGGATCTTTAAGATCTTTAAAAATCTGGATTATTCTACCATGAACCGCGTAATGTTTTTCATTAGCCAAAATTTTACCTAGATGTGGAATTGCATCTTTTCCAATTGCACTGAATACTTTCACAACTCTAGCTTTTGTCTCATCATGTCCTTTGCTTTCTGGCGAAAATGGTTTATATTCTGGAATTTCATCCATTAATTCATCCAAATAGGTTATTGTATCTTTTTTCATAGCAACAAGAACTGTAATGCTATTTTCTTCAAGTTGTTCATCTCCCGTATCAACAGCAGAAAATAATGTTGGAATGGTCTTTTTTCCTAATTTAGTAAGTAGAACTGCAAGTCTTGTTTTTTCATCAGGATCATCTGTTTTTAATTCAGCAACTAAACCTGGGAGTATGTCTTGGCCTTTTTTAGACAACACTTTTGTCACTTGAACATCCATTATTGGAGTCAGGGTTCCTGTTTTGACTGCCCTAATTAATTCTGGAACAGCAACCACACCAACATCATCCAAAACTTTTGCTGCCCTTTCTCTTATCTTTCTGTCATTATTACCTAATGCTTCAATAAGAAAAGGAATGCTCACAGTTTCTGTTTCAAGACATTTACAAATAAAACTAGCCGATTTATCATCGCCAAGTTTTCTTATAAATGCAGTCATTATTTCACATCTTGCTGGATCATCTGGATCAATCTGTTTTGTTCTGTTTACAATTCCAACTAACGCTACTGCCCCAAGTCTCTGTACTGTTGGGGTTTTGTCATCAAGTGTTTGTATAAGTCTATCTATTGCAGGTTTTCCGATCTTTGCAATGGTCTCAGTAGCAGCTGATCTTATAGATTTTTGATTATCTCTAAATCTACCGATTATTGCTTCCATATCGTCAATTTGTGAACTTCCTGGTGTCAATCCCATTATTGGTGTAAGGCACTGTTGCCGAAGAGACCATAAACCAACATCTACAATGGCCCCAATCGTATTTAGAGCTTCTAATCTAACATGAGAAGAACGGTCATTAAGTGCTCTAGCTAAAGTATCTAAGTGTGTCCCGTTATCCCTAGTTAACCCATTTGCAATGACAATTTTTCTCAATGCTTCAACTGCTCTTAATCTTTGATCCAAATTATTATCATTAGGTTTACTAACATCATTAATACTTCTTTGTAATTCAGGTATTGCGGCAGTTCCAATTGCAACAATATCGCTATTTCTTGAATCCAATACAAGTAGGCATGCAATGCGATGATTTATTTCTTGTATGTTTTGGATACCTATACTATCTAATGCACTAGCGGCTGATTTACGTACATTATCATCAACATCATAGAGACATCCACAAAGAGAATTTATCGTTTGAGTATCATTATAAGTTGCATAATTCGCAAGCATTCCCGCAGCAGTCATCCTTATATCTTCAGAAGAATCCTTAAGTGCTAAAGTCCATAATTCAACTGCTGGATCTCGATCTAATCTATGAACTAGAGACAGTGCTTGTTGTCTGTCAGCTAAATCTGCTGTAGAAAGTCTTGATTTTATCTCATCTTTTGCTAAACCCGGTATTGATCTTAATGCTTCAGAAAGTGTTTTTGGATCAACTTTCTTACCTCTCAAACTTCTACCTAGTACTTTGAAATGTTTTTTTTGAGTTCTGCTAAGTTGTCTTGACAAATTATCACCCACCCTAAATGGTGTTGTTATTTATAAATACATTATGTGGATGTATTTTAATAGCATTGGATTGGAAGAATTAGATATCCCAACCCATAACAGTGCCTCGTTTATTTCCTTTCGCCCTCATAGCAGCGCGAACCAATAGTTCAACAACCGTTTATCCAATACTTCATAACCCCCATCAGAAACCCTTAATTTTTTTACTAATTAGGCGGAGACACATATTGGGAGCTTTTTTCTTTGAATTCAATTGAATTAGCCTCCATCTCTAGCAAATTCGCAATATTTCCCGCCTAGAAGATCGGGTCAAATTTTATAAAACTTGCTCTGCTTTTTAGGCGGGAATTTTCCGATTGATTTCCCGATTGACATGGTGACATAACTCTAGGAAGAAAAATGTTTGAGTTCCGTTGACATGGGGCTTATCTCTAATGAATTTGTAATATTTGCCGTGGGCAAAATCATTGTTTTCTATATAAGCCTTGCTCTGATCTGTCCACGGGATTTTGGCCTTAAAGTTTCCGTGGGCAGGTAGCTGTTTTGAAATAGGGGGTAGACATATAATTAGGGGAACGCCAACCTTTAGAATTTGCATGAGATAGGGCTTATCTCTTCAATTTTTAGTAAATTTACGACCTAAATTTAGCTCGTACTTAGATGCAGAAAGCGAGAAAATATTTACGACCTCATTTACGACCAATACCACTTATACACATCAGTTTTAGAGGTAAATGTGAAGAACCAGCATATAAAAGCTTTGTTGCCGCATACAGCTTAAAACTGTGTGGTAAGATGGCCTCTAATCCAGATTTGTGGAGTAAAAACGGTGGGATGGATGTTTAACATTATCAAAGCTGATAAAAACGATTTTGAAGGCATTTTCTTACTATTAATGCAATTATGGGTTGATAAGAAGTTTGATAAAGAGAAATTAAAGAAGGCATTTTTAAGCGGTCTAGAAGACGATGCACAGGAATATCTTGTAATAAAGTATGAGAAGCAGATCGTTGGATTTGCCTCATTGACTGTAAGAAACAGTTTATGGATCGAAGGGAGAATAGGGCATATTGATGAGCTTATTATTGACCAAAAACTACGCAGTAAGGGAATAGGAACCAGACTGATGCAGGAATTGATAAAGTTGGCCAAGACAAAGGGATGCAATCGAATTGAGGCAGATACTGGATTCCAAAGAAAAAGGACACATAAATTCTATGAATTGCTTGGGTTTGAGAAGCGTGCATATCTCTACTCGAAAAAATTAATATGATGATGCTTGTTATTCTATTATCTGTCCTGAATAATCTTGTACCAGTCTTCTACAATATATTAATGCGGCAGAGTAACTATATTCACCGGTTAATCGAAGGTGTTCTGCTATTGCTTCTGCCCTGCACCCACCCCCACAGATATCTAGATCATCACAACCTCCGCAGGGTTCATCCAAGTTTTTTACTGCATTCATGAAAGAATCATCAGTTATGATAATCCCTCTTTTTGACCAATATCCAATACCAAAGCGCCGATCAGCTGAAAAATGGTGGCAAGGATAGACAAGCATTGTTCTTGCGTCAACAGTAAAATGCTGAACTCCTGCTGGACAGAATTTTTTTGTACGATAATATGGTAATTTGTCTCCCTCTCTGAATTTCGATGCTTGTTTTCTTGTCAGCCCCCAATTAGGAGCAAGTGTTATGTGAGGATTTGGAAATGCGCCAGATTCACATATCGATTTCACTGTTGATATAACTTTTGATACATCTTCAAATGATAAAAACCAGGAAGTATCCAATCTTCTTGCTCTACCCAGATATCCCATTTTTGCAAAAGTTAATTCATGGATTCCAAGATCCCGCGCTATTTCACATACTGCACGTATTTCATCAGCATTTTTTTTATGAATCACAGACCAAATATTCATCTGAGCTTTTGGATTATGTGCGGCCACATATCGTATGGCGTCTAGTGTTTTGTCAAATGAACCTCTTCCAGAGAGGGCTTCTTGGGTTTCTTTCTTTGCACCGTGCAGACTAAAACCAATTCTTCCCCTTTTTTGTACCAGCCAGTCTAACTCACTCAATGCAGTGTCTCCTCGTACACATATTGAAGAATCGGCCTCATTTTGTCCAACATTCTTATAAACGTCAAAGCACTCCGGACTTATCTCTGTGGCATAAAAATAAACGCTATATCCCAGATCAAAGGCTTTTTCTGCAATCTCCTTTGCTCTTCTAAAAACTTTTTGACCTGGTTCTATGAAACAATGTTTGCAAGGGCTTTTACATGAAGTTTCAAGAACCAATACTAGCTTATCCTTGGTAGGTTTGATTAAATGCCTCATAGCTTCTATATGACAGTCATCAATATTTAATCTTAGCGTGGTCTTATAGGAACATTTAAGAAATTTTAACCCCAGTTGAGTCTATGTTGGATAAAAGGATATCTGTTATACTAAACGAAAAATTACCTGTTGGAATTGCATTTAATAGCCTTGCCCATATGTGCCTTTCATTGGGCATGCAAAAACAAGAAATGCTTGGAACCCAAATATTAACCGACATTGCTGGGAAAAAATATGGTGGAATGTCAAAATATCCGATCATAATATTAAAGGGAAGCAATGAAGCCATAAAAAATATTTCTGTTTCTGCAAAACAAGACAATAATCTCATCGTAATTGATTTTCTAAAAGAGATGTATGATGAATACACGGATGAAGAAATGAAAAAAGCCATAGAGAAATCCGTGGACTTTGAATATTATGGAACCCTGTTGTATGGACCAACTAAAATGGTAAACAGCCATACTAAAGCCCTCCAACTATGGAGATAGGCACATTTCCCCTCTACAAATATATTTAAAGGCTAATTGTACAAAATGTTTTTTCATCCTATTTATGGGGTAATTGTATGGCACAGGTAACTAGAAGTAGAAGCAGCTCTGACCCTAACCGGTCTAAAATGACTGGATCAGAACTTTTATTGGAATCCCTAAGAAGACAGGGTAGCGATAGGATTTTCGGAATTGTTGGTAGGGAAGGGTCCAGTATCAGATTCAATGAAATTGAAGGAATGCGATTTTTTTTAACTAGGCATGAAGTGACTGCAGGTATTGCTGCTGAAGTATGTGCTAGATCTACCGGAATGCCTCAAGTATGTTTTTCTACATTGGGTCCTGGTGCAACTAATCTGGCAACTGCTTTATCTTCTGCCTGTTTGGATCGATCGCCACTCATTGCAATATCTGCACAAGTGGAGTCCTTTGACCTTTACTATAATCACACACAGCAATGCGTTGACCAGAGAAGGATTATGGAACCAATGTGTAAATATACTGCAGAACCAACAAAAGCCGAAGAGATTCCAAGAATTGTACAAGAGGCATACCACGCAGCACAGTCTGAAATTCCCGGACCATCATTCCTCAGTATCCCGATAAATCTATTCAGACAGGAGATGGCATATCAACGGGCCATGGAACTTCTTGATGAATTTGGCAAAGCAAAAAGAGAACCGCTTCCTGAAGTCGGAACTAATCTGGTCAAAGCCGCATATGGATTATTAAAATCTGCCAAAAGACCGATAGCAATTTTGGGTAATTATATAATTCGTGCAAATGCAGTTCAGAATCTTATGGCGTTTCTAGAGAGATTCGACATACCGGCGGTCAACACATATACTGCAAAGGGTGCGCTTCCTTTTTCTCATCCCAACAATGTTGGAACTGTTAGTTGTTACCTGGATGGTCTTTTGTCGTATGATTGTTTGGGCAGTATATTTGATCAAACAGATCTAGTTCTATTGCTTGGATACGACTATGCTGAAGACATACGGCCAGAAATGTGGACTGGCGGAAGAGAAAAGAGGGTGTTGAGATTGAGTTCTTTTCCGAATCCGATAGCGGGTTTTCATACTGATTTGGATATAATTGGAGACCCGAGACATTTTTTTGATGATCTAAATATATGTCAACCGCCTTCATATGATTCTTTCAGCACTGAAGATTTCAAACAAAGAAAACAAGACTTTTTGTCCAGAGCAAGCGATCAAAAGGGCAGGTTGCTGCCTCAGCAAGTTATTAACATACTTAATAAATTCTTGGATAATGATTCAGTATTGATTTCTGATGTTGGATTGCACAGAGTGTATACAACTTTATTTGGTAATGTTAGTGGATATAATTCGTTTTTTGCTTCATGTGGATGTGCTACATTCGGTTTTGCTTTACCTGCATCAATAGGAGCTCAGATCATTAACCCCGATAAAAAAGTCTTTGCCGTAGTTGGTGACGGCGGATTCCACTCCGGAAGCCAGGATTTAGAGACATTATCGAGATTTGGGTTGCCTGTCGTGATCATACTCATGAAAGATGACAATATGGGCCTGATTAGGATATATGAGAATATGAATGCTGGTGAAGCGAATTCTGATACTGTGAGTTTTGGTAGTGTTGATTTTGTTAAACTTGCAGAGGCCAATAATTGTGTAGGTGTACATGTTTCAGAGGCTGGTCAACTCGAAGAGCAGATTAGAAAAGCACTAGCAAGCAAACGCCCGACAGTAATAGAAATACCGGTTGTTTATGATTATGAATTCAGGGGAGAGCATCACAAAAAAAGCTTAGGCGATTTCATTGACTCGAAATAGGAAGCTCGCTAAAAGGGTTTTGTTAGTAAACAACAGTGGACGGCCATCCTATTATGCTCACTACGTACCGGATTTGAGTCTGGCATATATGTCTTCTGCCATAAGATCCAAAGGCTATGGAACAGAGCTTGTAGACTTAAATCATTTAGGAAAAAGCGATAAAGACGTTATGGAATCCATAAGATCCAAAAAACCTCTTTTTGTTGGTTTCAAACTTATTGGCAATGGATTGATGGAACTTATAGATCTGGCAAAGGACATAAAACGTCATTACCCAAATACAGTCTTGGTTGGTGGGGGTCCACAGGTAACAACGCACAGAGAAAAACTTTTAGAGTTAGGCAATGTCTTTGATTTTTTAGTATTTGGTGAAGGTGAAACAGCTATACAAGAATTAATAGATTTCTTAGAGGGAAAACTTGAAATCGCTAGAGTTAGAAATTTAATCTACAGATCCAAAGGGAGTATTGTAGCCAATCCTGGGCTATTGGAAACAAATCTTGATATGCTGCCATTTCCTGACTGGGATCTATTTGATCTAAATGCCTACTTTCCACTATTTATGATCAATATGGTGAGAGGGTGTCCACACCAGTGTAGCTTTTGTTCACACAACTATTTCTGGGGGCGGGAAGAACAAGACGAAAATCTCAGAGGCAAAGATCTTGAAACAATAAAAGCACACAATACAGTCCGTAAAAGAAGCTGGAACAGTATCAGAAAAGAACTGGTACGCAATATTGGGAGATATGGAGTAACATTATTTGAGATTGTTGATTCGACACCAGATATTCAACTTTTAAGAAAATATTGCCAGTATATCTTGAAAAATAGTCTAAATGTGAATTGGGTCGGTTTTGGTCGTGTAGGGTATTATAGTGATGAACTTTATTCACTTTTTTCCAAATCTGGGTGTATTGCACTATGGTATGGATTTGAATCAGGTAATCAAGAACTACTGATGAAAATGGGGAAATTCTATTCTGTTGATGATATAAGACATACTGTAGAAACTGCAAAGAGACAAGGCATCAAAGTAATAGGCGCATTTATGGTAGGGTTTCCAGGCGAGACTAGTCAAACGTTAGATGACACACTTAAATTAATGCGCGAATTAGATATAAATACCCCAGTATTAATTCCGTTCTTCTTACAGAGAGGTTCACCTATAGAGTATAATCCGGCGCTATATGGGGTTACTGTTCGAGAAGACTGGCTAGATTTGTCATTAAAACCGTGGAGTGAAAGAGAACAACATCAAATAGATTATTTTTCTGTTAATGGGATGCCAAGTTCTGAGTGGTGGCACCAGTTCGAGAAACAATCAGGATACAAAAATTGGGTTGATAAACGAGATTTGAGTGAAACCGAGATTCTGGAACTGCTTGCAGATCTGCTTGATATAGAACGAGAACGGTTGGTTAGAATAATCAATTCTGCAATATTAAATGAGGATAAAAAAACACTTTCAGAATTGATATGTGAAGCATGGGAACGATCGAGAAAAAGAGCCGGATTGCTGTGATTTATGTCAATAACTTGACCAATGAGCTACTAGGTTCATTGTACGTAATAATGAAAACCAATATTTTAATGCCTTAAGAGTGACTACTTGTTATGTCTAAAAAAATATTTGACAGCTATCTTCAATTATTCAAGATATTCTATGAAAGTAAGGACCTTGCACATGGAATTGGACACATCAGAAGAGTCTATTCAAAAGCCGTTATCTTTTCAAAAGGAAGGGAGATAAACAAAAAAGCTCTTGCCTTGGGAGCTATATTGCATGGCCTTACAGAAGATAAGTATCAAGAAGCTAGGGTGATATTACTGAATAATGGATTACAAGAAGAACTTATTGAAAAAGCACTTACTATAGCACGTGGGTCTCAGGCAACAGCAGTTCCGGTATCAATGGAAGGAAAGATTTTGCATGATGCCCACCTCTGTGAAGGGGGAGACTATTTTATTCCTATAAAAGCTCTGGCAACTGCAATTTCAAGAGGCTATTCTATCAAAGAAAATTACAATTGGGTAGAAAAAAACATAATCATGAATAAAAAAAGAAAATGCTATACAAAACAAGGAAAGAAGGAATATTCCAAGAAAATGAAGATGCTTAAACTTGTCTGGAAAGAATTGGCAGCGATTATTAAGGATTCATAAGGGGGTAGCTTCAGACTCTAGACACTTCATCGTGGCTCTTCCCCTGCAATTAGTCCTGGTCTAGATGCTGAGAAAGCTTTGCTTTCTCAACCTGCCCAAGAACTTCGTTCTTGAGCATGCACCACCCTGAAATCAGTTCAAATCTGGGTTGGTGCTTCGAAGCCTTACAAACTCAAGTCTTCGGATAGATGTTTGACAAGTCTTTCAAGGAATACTTGAAGAGAAAATCGTTCAGCTCATTATCGTTCGGGTAAATAGGTAGTAAATACCAACCAACAGAAAGACCAAACCCACAAAAAACCGCATTCCTTTCTCAAACTTCTGGACTTTTCCAATAATTTGTCCAAGTTTCGAAACGCTTTTTACAAGAATTACAGAACCAAAGATGACTGGCAAACCAGTTGCAATGCCAAAAACAGAAGGCAGAACTATTGCATCTCCTGTTTTCAATGCAAGAGGAATAAGCATTCCAAAATAAAGAACTGCGCTAAAAGGACAGAATGTCAAGGCAAACAGAACCCCAAGTAAAAACGCTCCAAGATATCCTTTTTCTGCTACTTTCTCCTGTAATGATGCAATTTTTGATCCACCAAGAGCAAAAGTTGGTTTTACAAGTTCAAGCATAATCATACTAATTAATATCAGGAGTGGCCCAAGCAGTTTTTCTCCATATTGCTGAAGAAAAAATGAAATTCCCTGCATGTTTATTCCAGCATAAACGATCAAACAGGCAAGAAATGCATAAGCAAATGCCCTGCCAATTGCATAAACAATTCCAACTAAGATGGTGTTTTTGCTATGTTCTATTTTTCTTGATACGTATGCAATGGCAGTCATATTAGTTGCCAATGGACATGGGCTTATAGCAGTCATCAGACCGATAAAAAATGCAGCAATTATGGCGATATCGCTGGTACCAATTTGCTCTAGAAACTGCATAATATCCATTCAGTTCAGCTCTCCCGCCAGTCTCTTTTCTAAAATTCCTTTAAGATACTCAAGGTAATCAGCTTCGTTGTCTATTTTATACCACACATTAACGTTCTGTTCTTTGTAAAATTCACCATTTACATAAGTCCCGATCCAGAGGGATGAACCAGTTACACCATATTTATTTACAAGCTCTTGGTTTTCTGGAAGGTCTCCATTTATATGAGCAAAAACTATTTTTCCGGATTCTAGTTCATTTTTGAAGTACGTGTTGACGGTCTTCTCTGCAAGTTCACCCACCTTTATGCAAGAGGTGCATTGATGTGTTCCGTGAAAATGGATTATTTCGACCCTTTCAACTCCACCAGCCGTTGCTTCGGTCACATTCGGTGAGGAATCTGTGATTTGCAAGGTATTTGACTCATTGACATCATTTGTTGGGGGATTGCTTATGCAGCCGGCAAGCAAGAGAAGCATCCCCATTGTAAGAATAATACAAATTTTCATTTTATTCACCTCAGTTTCATCCTATTGCATTGAACACGTATCCAATGATAATTGCAGCAAATAATGTAACTGCCAGAAATGCTGCAAGCAATCTCCACTTCAAGACCTTATTTAAAATCATGATTTCAGGAAGCGAGACTGCAACGATTGCAGTCATAAATGCAAGAAGGTTTCCAATTGGCATTCCTTTAAGGGCAAGCGCCTCTATAATCGGAACCACTCCGATGGAATTTGCGTAAAACGGCGCGCCAACAAGTACGGCTAAGGGAACAGACCACCAGGTTCTTGCAGAAAGATACTCCTCCACAAGACTTGCTGGAACAAAACCATGTATCAACGCCCCAAGCCCGACTCCAAGAACGACATATGGAAAAACCTGCTTTGTTATGATCCATCCGTCCGCCCACCAAAATTTTGCAAGCTTCTTCAACCCAGGTTTCTTTCCATTGCTGTCTTTTTGCAGGGAATCATTCATCTTGGGTGGGGTAAGCAAACTCTGATCAATATATTTTTCAAGATTCATTTTCTGAATCAAAAACCCCCCTGCCATTGCAAGAATAATGCCCAGGACATTGTAAATCAACGTCACTTTTAAGCCAAAAATGGCAGGAAAAAGGTAAAGTGATGCCTCATTTATCAGAGGAGATGATATGAGGAATGCAAAGGTCACTCCAATAGGTATACGAACACGCATGAATCCTATGAAAAGAGGGATTGACGAGCATGAGCAGAATGGAGTTATTACTCCAAGAATTGCAGCAAAAAGATAATCCAGGCCAAACCAACGCCTTTTTGCAAGAATATCTCTTACTTTTTCCATTGGAAAATAGTATCTGATAACTGCCATCAGGTAATTTATGGCAACGAGCATAAAACCTATTTTTATCAAATCATAGATAAAAAAATTGACTGCATCTCCGAGATAAGTACCATTGCCGATTCCGAGCAAGTCGTAGGTCGTCCAGTCAGCAAACCACTGGGCTGGAAGGAATATGTCTATCATGATATCACTTAGTTTCAATTCACTCCTTCAGCCATCCGATTATCTCATTTACATCGGGGATCCGTCCTGACACCTTAACTTCTCCATCAATGACAAGTGCAGGTGTAGACATAATACCCATTTCAATGATTTTTGAGACATCATATATATGTTCTACAGTTGCGTCCACTCCCGCTTTTTTAACAGCTTCTCTTGTTCTTTTTTCAAGTTCAGTGCATTTGTGACACCCACTTCCTAGAACCTCAATTTTCATATTTACCACCTTAAAATATCTGATAAAACCTGTTTGCCCTTATTCGTAATTGAATATAATCTCATTGTTCCGTCCTTCCTTATCCTAACAAGTTTGCTATCCAGAAGAACCTTCAAATGCTGGGAGACTGCTGGCTGAGTTTTATTGACAATATCGGGAAGTTTGCAGGCACAGATCTCCTTTTTACTTATTTTTTCAAGAAGTTTTAATCTGGTTTGATCTGAAATTGCCTTGAGTATATCAGTATTCATAAATATAAGTATGGACTTATATATTTATATTGCTTTCTTTTATTTTCTTCTTTATTTCCAAATACCATTTCGGCAAAAACTTCTTAATCTCTTTTTCGTCTTCGTCCATTAACAATTCATGTGTTAAGAACTACTTATTGATCACTGCCAAATTTAGCACATAAATGCTCAATTAAAATAAGCAGTATCTCCGCAATATCGCCGTGGAAATATTTCTGACAAAATTTTTTCTACGTTTTACTTTCTCCGTCTCAAGATGTTTCCATCAAAACTATGGGAATTTGTATTTCCCTATTATCCGTATCCATTTACGTGGAAACCAATCACATCGGTTTCCAGTTCCCCTGAAGCTTTGCTTCAAGTGGATCGTGGAATTTTTTCATGACCTAGGGCAAGCTTTAAATACCCCCGCTCTTATCAAAACCTCGTCGGAGAAGCTATTGTTCCTCTGCATCAAGCCTTGAACGGCGATCCGTTCAAGATTGACACATTACTTCGTAATGCATCAAGACCTGGTCTAAGGATTCTTCCCCTGCATTCTGGTTCTACCTGAAATCCTGCAGGATTTCATAGCAGACCAAATTCCCAATTATCTTTCTAGACAATGGGCATCTTGTCGCAATGCGACAAGCTTCTTGCGAAATATCAAGCAGCTATAATTCTGTATCTTCTAATTAAATATCATTCTGCGTCCAGTTATCATTTCAATTATCTTCTCATCAAGTGTTTTGTTTTGTATTTCAAATACAGAATAAAGCTGACAATCATTTTCCTTCATTATGGAAAAAAATTCGTTTTTCTCTTTTGCTATGGCAACAATATCCTCTGCATCAGACTCTTCGATTCTCTTTTCCCATAGTTTTATTTTCGATAAAGTTTGTAAATATTTTTTTGATTTTATGAGTTCATTTAGTTTCATATCATCCACCTACTTCTGTTCCAGCAAGTACTGGATCTTCTCTTAGCCACGCATTATAATCGATACCAGCACTATCCAGTGCAGTTTCAAGTGCAACCAATGCCTCGGCTCCATTTTCACTTTGATAAAGACGTTCAAATATCCCTTCTCCCAATCTCCCATTCACTGATCTTCTGACTTCGCTGAAATCTCCTGTGATGTATGCCTGAAGTACAGTTTCTTGTCCAACAAGATGGCATAGATAACCTGCAAATCTTGTCTCGTGTGGATATGCCACAGTGTCGGGCATATCCCCAGCATTTCTACTGGCCTGCATTGAAAAATATTCTGTGTGTCCTTCTTGGCTCCAAAGCATCTCCCCTTGATGAATAACATTTCCATCTTCTGTTTGATACCTCACGTCAAATCCCCCATTTGCATATGATATATAGTGAAAAGTTTCATGAGCGTCCATGTGGTGTATGGCTGAACTATTCATGCTTTCGTCGTAATATAAGATGATTCTGTTAAATCCCGTTGTATATTCTCCATATTGACTCCCCTCAATTGAATCACTTACACTTATGGTTAATGGGTGCTCTTCCAACCACGTTGCATATCTTTCTCCTACAACCGAGGGAATATCTTCTGTTATTATCCTTTGATGGTATTGCACACTACGTTCATTATCTTGTGGCACCTGCGATTCAGATTCTTCCCGTTCTACTGGAACAACTGCCCCCAAACCGCCAAGCAGGCGCAATGCATTTTGAAATCTTGCTTCTGTCTCTGGAGACAAAACTGGTCTAGTTCCAGGAGTCCATTCTCTTATTGTAGTATCATAATTTGGTTCCATCATCTCTTCAAACCTGGTTACTGCTTCTTCAATTTCTGCCCCTCCTTCAGCCAGAGTTTCTACTGCCACAAATGCAGCTCCTATTGCTTCTTGCAAAACAACAAGTTCACCCATCATTGGCACAGCATTCAGTTGTGATTGTTTGTTTTCTTCTGGGTGGGCTGATTGTTCATTCTCCCCCCTAATCGTGTGTCTGACCATATCATCCCCTCTTTTTGAATGCTATACAAATTTCATTGAATCTCTTAAGTCTTTTCATGCATTTAATAAGATCTCTATGTTCTTTATTTTTGAGTGCTTCCTTTTCCCACATTGAAATTTGTCCATAAAATCGCCTTAGTTTTAATATTCTGTTTCGAAATTTATTCGGTTTTCTCTTACTTGCATCCCAAACAGCCAATGCATTTTCTATTGCAGACATTGTGTGCGATACGTTTGTGATTGTTCGTTCTTCTAATTCCAAAAGTGTTATCGAATTATTATCCATTAAAATCACAATATGATATTTATACGAAAGAATAAAAACTATACTTCAGACTCTAAATTATTCACCATAATTCTTCCCACTGCATTGTATTCACCCTACTTTTTCGAGGTCGTTATCTATGTAATGAACTCTTCAAAAACATGCGAATGCTCAATTAAAATAAACCATATCTCCACAAAATTTCCGCAATATTCAGAACCATGTTGTTTCTGAATAGTTTGAGCCGACTTTTAAGTTGACTCTGAATATCGGTGCGGAAATATCTCTGATAATTTTTTTCTACGTTTTACTCTCTCTGTATCTATCATTTTCCTTCAAGACATGACAAATTGAATTTCCGTATTTACATAGCTCATACGTAAATATCCTAGTGCAAATGATCAACGGACTTGTAGAAGCTTGTTAAATTCTTTCTATCCAAATCATCCTTATTATTGGTGGGCAAATGAAATTTGGAGTATCAGCATTCAAAATATTATTCATATTATTTTTTTGTGTCTTTGTAAGTCATTCCGTTAGTGACACTACTGAAACGGAAGATGCAGATGAAACTGGTGATTACCGGATGGGTGAGGTTGGGATAGGTATCAAGACACCTCTGATGCTTGAAACCTGGGAGTATGCATGCATGGGATATCTAGAAAAAAAACCAATTACTGATGAAGATATCCGAAGAGCTATGAATAATTTAAAAACAATGAATTGGCAGTGTGAAAATTTTGGATGGTTTGAAACCAGTTTGGATACTGATCTGGATGCTTTTGAAGCTAGGTTGGATGAAGCAAGGCTAGAACAGACAAAACGGAGTAGCAAAGGAGAACCATTTGTGTGTTACTTTGGATCTGTAATTCCGAAATACAGACAAGACTTTTATGATAATATCGGCAAACCCATATTTGATCATTTGATTGAACATGGTGCCAGCGAGGAGATCGCATATCTGGTTGTTGGTCAATCAGCATTGGAAACTGGATGGGGGAGAAAAGTAAGAGGGAACAACTACTTTGGCATTAAAGGGGAAAAGAACGGACAATCAGTAACCGTGTCGACTCATGAGGTAACCTCTTCGGGAAAGATAAAAATTAGTGACAAGTTTAGGAAGTACGGTGATGTTCTGGATTGCACTGACGATTATTTGGATGTATTAGAAAATAGTTTTCCAAATGCATCAGCAGCACTTTTTTCTGACACTTCAACTGCCGAAGAATTTTTCAATGGCCTTGAACATGGGAAATATGGTGTCTATGCCACTGACTTTAAAAACGGAAAATATCCGGCAAAGATAAGTTCGATATCAAATCGAATAGCCAGAGAAATGCCCAATTACTTCATTTATCCGACCTATCTCAGTTGTTTGGGCAGAGATAACGAACTCTTAGGGATAATGGCGGGTGTTGTACAATGAAAGATTATATTATTGTAATTGTCTGCTTCGGTCTTTTATTTGTATCTAGTATGGGTTGTACTGCTTCCCAAAACAGTGAAACCACGCTGCCTGATGAAACATCCCAATATGAAACTACTAATTCACAGGTAGATAATTCAACAACCTCTTCTCAAGTAGGTTCACTCGGTGAGGGTGACGTGCTTGATGCTATATTGTCGTTGCCTGAGACTCAGGAATTCATAAGACTTGTTGAAGCTTCTGGTGAAAATACCAGCGTTTTTGGCACAGTTGATGTGACCGGAGAACAATGGGGTGCATTTAAGGACAGGTGCTATCTGGTGGCCATTGGCGAAAATTGCCAGTCATATGTGGTAACTTGGCAAACGTTTCTTGTCAATAAGGAAACTGGCGAAATTCTAGTTGTTGATGATGTGGATGGTGGGTCGGTAGTTGGTTTGGATGAATGGCGGAAAGATTATTGATGTCTCCGAGATCAATTACATTAGTGTTTGGATGCAAAAAAACTTCTAATTTTTTTATCTTCTTATCTGGGTGGCGTTATATAAGAAATATTAAAAGTAGTAATAATAGAGATACTGAAGAAAGAACAAGGCCGATGCCCAGATTCCATTTAAAAGAAGATGTCAATGACTGAATGATTTTTAGATCTGGGGAGTTACCAATATACATTATTTTATCATGTTTTCCTTTTCTGACAATTAAATTTTCATGACCAACTAAACTGTGTATGTCTTCACGTATTTCTGCATCTCCAAGAACATATATACTATCCTTTTCAGCAATACAATACTCTAAAATACGGATATATCCCTTCTTGTGAGTCTTGAATCGTTTTTTGGATTCATCACTAAGAGAGTTAATAAAAGTAAGCGCGGATTCATCAATTTTTTTATGGGATTCCCCAAACAATCCTTTTCCAGTTATACAACCAGTATAAGTATTACTTATTTGAATTTCAACTTCGGCAAAATTTGGATCAACAATCATTTTTCCGGTTTTATCCTTTAAATAAAATTGATTTCCACTCATTATTGTGCATATGGGTCTCCAACTCCGATGGCCATTGTATAGATTGTTTATTCTGTCTATAAAATTTATTTTGTATTCTCCCGTTATTATCCAATAGGCACATGATTTTTTACTTATCGGACTTAACTGACATTCCATTGGTTCGACAGTTCCATATAATTTAACCAAACCGACCGCTGCCGACTGCACTTTAGAAGTGGGGGCATTTTTTATTTTTTGAAGTAGTTTGTATTTTTTTATACCATTATAAAGTATCCATAATCCTGAAATGAATCCCATTGCAAAAAGATTAGCACCTTCATAAGCCATTATATCACGTTTGTTAAAAGCATTATGAGTTTATAAAATCAATCCGATTTTTTCTTTGGTTTCTCATAGGTTTACAATATCTGAAGTTCGTTTTTAATACGTAGTAGTTCCTCATGACAGCCAAGAAATCCTTGTCCTTTAGGGCGGGGAGCATGTCATATTCTAACTCGCGAAACGAAGTATTATCTAGATCAATGGAATATCTACACCAAGCTGATTCAGCAGGAAATAGTACAACACGATCGTCATAATTATTATCGAAATAAAAACAACTGCTTTATACTTTATTTTATGCTTGAGGTATAATTCTCTTTTTTGTTTTTCCAGAGCTAAAATGTCCATGATTTCATCCCCGAAATGAATTGACATGAAAGTTCCTATGGCAGAGAGAAATACTATCGACCAGTAAGGATATGGCTGGAATATGATATGTGCAAACAGGTTTGTGAGAATTGTAGCACTATAGATTGAAGGGGTTGTGTAATATGCAAAGACATTAATCAACAGTGCAACCCCCCAAACCAAAACCTCGAGGTAAATCATTCTGATTCCTGTCATTATACGCAGCGGAAAGTCAAGCAGTAATCCGGCATCAGCAACAGGAGTACAGAACACGAAAAATGACCATGTTATCAAAGCAACAAGTATTCCATTTTCGATTCCAAAACTAAATATCGCAAATAACAGATATATCAGGAAAAAAGAAAATATGAGCATGAATTTTACGACTGGATGATGATGAGCATATTTGCCTATGCCTTTTAGGACTGAGGATATTTTTGTTTGATTAATGTCCATATAATTTTATTTATACAAAACAGTATAAAACAACAGCAGACCTTTTTTCTATAGGTTACTTGATATGTTTTCTAAGATTGATCGGATATGGTAGGAAAGAATAATCTTTCTATGGTTCTTACTGATTTTATTATTTATGTTGAAAATCATGATGTCTGTTCACTAACAAATATAAAAAAATAAGAAAAAAGTCTAATCTTCCAAAAGTTCCATGAACCTTGGTGTTATCACTGCATATGCTGCTCCATTAAGATGCGAGTCGTCATAAGAAACTGCGTAATCGCTTCTCAACGCACCGTTGGAATTGCTTGTCATTCCATAAAGATCAAGAACCTGTATTCCATCATGGGTAGCCGCAAAGTTATCTAGCAGTTGATTGTATTGTCTATGGACACTTACCAAATCTGGTTGCGTTTCGGCAGAGACAACTGGCAGTGCATTTCCAACTATCATCCTCTTGTGTCTGTTGACGACAACTTCATTGTAAACATTTTCTACATATGCGAAATTGTCATAAGCAAGTTGCCCGCTATCATCAGGTCCGAAATCCACAAAGCATAATTTGAAGAAAACAACGTCTGCATCATTGCCATATGTTTCAATACCAACAATCGCAGAATCATCTATTTCTGGAGGGTATTCAAGTCCATAGTAGACAAAATCATATCCTTGATATTCTCCCCTGATTGTTCCTGTTGCGCATTCATCATCATCGCATTGCCATTCCATGCCAAGGTATTCCATCCAGTTGTATGAAACCGAGCGTCCCAATATAAGGGCCTTTTTATTCCCAGAAGTCTGCGGAACAGTGCCATCATCTTCTTCATTCACTACTCCATTATCTTCCGAAGCTGACTGTTCCTGATCTTCCATTTGTGACTGTTCATCATCGTTGGTCTGATCAACTTGGGTATCATCAACCTCTACTTGAGTAGTATCATCCTGTGGCTGAACATTATCATTTCCATTCAAATCCTGGCCTGATGGTCCGGTATTATCTGTTGCATCTGGATTATTGTTAGTACATCCAAACAACAAAATACCTAGCATCAGTAACAATATGTATTTGTTCATAAATCTAATCAATAAAGAAGATTATTAAAATACATTATCACAAACTTTTTTTACGAGAATGTCTAAGAATACTCGGCTTTAAGTTTATCATGGTTGAGATTATGAGGTTACTATTACAATTTCCAGAAGGGCTTAAGAAAAAAGCATTTGAAATGAAAAACCAATACGAAAAAGAAGGTCATGATGTTTTCATTTCAGTTTCACCGTGTTACGGTGCCTGCGATTTGGCATTTGATGAAGCCCGACATATCAAAGCAGATAAATTAATTCATTTTGGTCATAACAGATTTGTAAATACTGATTCTGATATAGTTGTTGAATATATTCCTTATCATATCGATATTGATATTAAATCACTTGAAAAAGTCCTTAAAGACATAAAAGATTACAAAAACATTGCGCTTGTAACGACGATCCAGCACACACATCAGTTTGAAGGAATCCGATCGTTCTTTGAAAAAAATGGAAAACAGGTTTTTGCAGAACCTGGCGAACATGCCATAGAAAGAGGGCAAGTGCTCGGTTGCGATACAAGTGGGCTCAGGAAAATCATAGATAAAGTCGAGGCAGTTGTTTTCATTGGCGATGGTATTTTCCATCCTCTGGCAATAGACTTTGAAAAACCTGTTTTTGTTTTTAATCCATATTCCAAAATCGTCAAGAACCTAAGTGCCGATATTGAGACGTTGAAAAAGCGCAAGAAAGGTGCTATAGCAAAGGCGTTAACCTGCAAAAAATTCGGTATCATGTTAAGCACCAAAATCGGACAGACAAATATCAAGGCTGCGGAATGGGCAAAAAAAGAACTTGAAAAAAGAGGTTTTGAGTGCATCACATTGGTAGCCAATGAAATGGACCCTATGGCAATCAACAATCTCATGGATATCGAGTGCCTTGTGAATACTGCCTGCCCAAGAATCTCAGATGATCAGGAAAAATTTGGGAAGCCGATTCTGAATATTGGGGTGCTTAAGGAGTTATTCTTAATCATAGATGCCAATACCGTCTGATAATCTCCAGCAACCAGTAAATCGGATTTAAAATAATAATTATGCTAAACTATATTCATGGAAGCCATCACTCAGACTGATTTGGATCTCGAATTACTCGGAAAAGGGAAAGTACGGGACACGTACATCTTAAATGTCAAAGAACTTCTTATGGTTGCCACCGATCGTCTTAGTGCATTTGATGTTGTGTTTAGTGAAGGCATTCCAAAAAAAGGAGAAGTATTGACAAAGTTATCTGCATTCTGGTTTGAAAAAACAAAACACATCATACCAAACCATTTCATAAGCCTGGATGTTCCGGAAGGTCTTCCTCAATATCTGAAAGGAAGAAGTATGGTTGTTAAAAGAGCAAAACCTATTCATCTCGAATGTGTTGTAAGAGGATACCTTACTGGCAGTGGTCTTAAAGATTATCAGAAAACTGGTTCTGTTTGTGGTATTAAGCTTCCTGAAGGTCTGAAAAATGGAAGTGAACTTCCAGAACCTATCTTCACACCATCTACAAAAGCACAATCTGGTCATGATGAGAATATAAACGGCGACAGAGCCAGTAATCTCGTCGGAAAAGAGACATTTGAATTAGTAAAAACCACCAGTATCGAATTGTATAAGTTTGCAAAGAATCATGCACTCAAATGCGGACTGGTTTTAG
This sequence comes from Microcaldota archaeon, assembly GCA_018813505.1. GTDB lineage: Archaea > Micrarchaeota > Micrarchaeia > Anstonellales > Bilamarchaeaceae > Bilamarchaeum. The sequence goes on along the minus strand of JAHJBM010000024.1, from coordinate 17,996 downwards.
CAGACACTAAATTTGAATTTGGATATATCGAACATAATGCATGTTCAAAGACCAACCTGATTCGAAAAGAGATAATATTGATGGATGAAGCACTAACTCCGGATTCCTCAAGATACTGGTTAAAGGACAAATATGATTCGGGCATTCTGGAAAGCCTTGACAAACAATATGTTCGTGATTATCTGGAAACCCTAAATTGGAACAAATCCCCACCTGCGCCAAAACTACCTGAAGACGTGATAAAAAAGACGACTGAACGCTATCTGGAAGCTTATCAAAAACTCACTGGAGAAAAATTGGAATAATTATGTCCGTGTAGGTTCTGTTAATGGTTCCATCATTCCATTTGCAGTGTTCTTTGGATCGTGTTTAGGTCTATGCTGTTCGGCATCTACATCAGCTGCATCTGAAGTTTCCAGGACTGTTTTTGGAGCTTGTTTCTTTGGTTCCATCCATTTCATTGCAACTAACGGTAGTCCTGTTTTCTCGCGCCATAATACGCCTAATGATCCTTTGGACATGCATGCTATGCCCCTACCAGTTTTACTTTTGATAGGAAATTCTCGTGCCATGTGAGCAATACCTTTTGATCGATCCTTTGAAGGATCATTTGAGGAATGTAAAGTATATCCTCCCATTCCACGTCCTCTAACCATAAATATCCCATCTGCCATTTCCTATAGATATTTATGTCTCAAAATATTTACAAATATATGCTATTTGCCATATTATACAACTACCTTCTCAAAGTTATTATCCGTCACTCAAAAATAGTACTGTATCCTATTCAATGCATGTTTTCCCTGCCCTCTGTTAAGACCAAGAAGCAAACATATATGGCACAGTTCATCTGGTGTTCTGATCTCTTCTTTTTTCTCTGCAAAACTTGCAACAGCATATTGCATTCTATGTTTAATACAAATTCTTAGGAAAGTACGCAATCTACTAATCAGGATAGCTCTCCTTATCCCGCGTGTTCTTATAATTTCGCCAATATTAATAAGAAAACACATCTTACTTTTTTCAGCAATAATTTTTACCGCACCGTCATCAAATGAATGATCTTTTAGTGTGACAAGTGTGCTCCTATTCTTATATCTCACTGCATCTTTGAGATTTTCAGCGTCGGCTATATTTTTTCTAACCTCGCTGAAAGAATAAAAATTAGCAAAACCAAATTCAGAAGATTTTGCATTACATTTTATTATGTCGTACATTAAAGTTTGACCCTTCTAAATTCATTCTTTCTTCTCTTTTGGTTTTTTGTCGGCAGATTTTTCTTTTGCAACCTTTTTTACTTTTGGTTTTCGAATTGCTTTTTTAACCTTTTTGCCATCTGTCTCTACTTTTTCTTTTTTCACGTATGGTTCGTAATGATATACTGTTGCCTGTTTCTTTTTTCTCCTGAGCTTTTTATTAAGTGTTTTCTTTTTGCTTGGAGTTCTTGAGTTACCTGTTGACGTGAGTCCTCGGAATGCCTTTCCTGTTCTTATAACTGAACTTATATTCACTGTTGGTTTTGCTGGATCTGCCAATATAACTTCAAAATATTTATACTTGCCGTTCTCACCAATCCAGTATGAATTCAGAACTTCCATGTTCCTGTATTTTCTATTTACTCGTTGTTCTGCAATTCCCTGATGCGATAACTGCGGTTGCACAAATAAATAGTTGTTCTTCTGTTTTCTTCCACCATCTGGTTTTCTTCGTGTCCTTCTTCCTTTGTCTATACGTATCCTTATTACTGCATATCCCTGTTTTGCTTTATATCCAAGGGTTCTTGCTCTACTAAGGTTGGTTGGCCTTTCAACCCTTTCCATTACTGGTCCACGTCCCCAGCCGACAATCTTTGCCTTAAGGGCATCATTTCTCTCCTTGTATTGTTTTTGCAATGTCTGAACTATATATTTGTAAGCACCCATATATCTCAACTCTTCAAATCGTTCTATAAAAATAAACACAACCTTTCATAAATGCTAAAGAGTTAGTACTTTAACATCGCTGACAAAAATGTACATATAATTTTGTCTGCCATTGGAAAGTTATATTTTCCATTTCAATAACGAAATTTCGTTCGCACATATTTTTAAATACTTCTTTTTCATATTGCATCAGTAGCTTATTGTGGTGTTAAAATGTATCAGACTACAGAAAAACATGAAGATCATAAACTTATTGATACTATTAAGGAAATAAAAGATGCCGAATCAGAATATGAGCGAATTATCGATTCAGCTAAAAAGAAAGCAGACGAAATCCTTAGGAAAGCAAAGGAAGATGTTCAAAATGAACGCCGAAATGCGTCAGAGAGCCATACAAAAATAAGAAATGAAAAGCTTAGGGACGGAAACAAGGAAATAGAGGCGGAAGTTAAAAAGATATTAAAAAAAGCAGAAGATGAGGCAAACAAGACAAGCGAGAAAAAAATATCCCCGATAATAGTATCGGAAATAGTTAAAGAGTTCATATCTACTCTCTAGGTCGGTATTTTATGTTAAAGCCTAAAACAATGAAAAAAGTCAGAATAACAGTATTAAAATCGTGCGTAGAGGAATTCATCAGATCCCTGCACAAGGCAGGCATGGTCGATATAAGAAAGGCTATCTACGATGGTCTTGAAGGTGGCAGGCCACTTGGTTATTTTGATGATGTTTCATCACAACTTCTAAATCTTCGTACTGCAGTTTCGCTGATGCGTGCAAATCTAAGTAGTCACTCACAATCTGAAAGTGAACCTCTTCCAGAGGGCCGAGACGTATTGGATGAAGCAAAGAAATATAGCATAATCCACGAACTTAAATCGTTGAGTCACGAAACAACCAAACTCTCAGAAGAAATATCTACCATAAATTCTCAGCTGGCAAATCTTGCAAATCTCAAACATTTTCAGAGTGTTGATTTCAGTATCCTGAACACAAAAACTATCTCTTATTCTGTTGGTAAAGTTCCAAAACAAAAATTGGCAAAATTAAGTAAATCACTCGATACAATGCAAGGCGAAAGTACTATCGTCTCTGATGCAACGTCTGATATTATTCTTGTGCTTTATGAAAAAAGCAGATGGTCAGATGTTGAATCTGTTCTGTCTGATGCAGAATTTTCTGATGTGGATGTTCCTAAAGGTATGACATCTCCTGAACAAACTCAGGATCGGCTCAAATCCGAAATATCATCAAAACAAACCAAGCTTGCTGAACTCAAATCAAAACTTCGTAATATCTCTAAAGTTAATATTGCAAAGGCATCAAGGTTATTAAAAGCGCTGGAAATAGAATCTGAACGTGCTGGAATTGCCTCAAAATTTGCGTCATCCACCCGTGTCTATGTCATAAATGGTTGGATACTTGAAGACAATTTCAACAAATTGGTTAATATAGTAAATCGTTATGAAGCTGGAGCATTTATCGATGATATAAAAATAGATCATCACGAAATTCCTCCAACCGTACTCGGCAATCCACAAATTTCATCCCCATTTGAATTCCTTACAAAAAGCTATTCCTTGCCTAATTATTTTGAGATTGATCCGACAATACCATATTTCATAGGCCTTCCAATTATTTATGGTATGATTGTCGGTGATTTTATCTATGGGATTATGAGCATCCTGCTCGGTCTATGGCTGATGAAAAAATTCAAGAACAGCTATGTGATGTATAATGTTTCAAAGATATGGGTCTATTCAGGTTTTCCGACAATGGTATTCGGTATAATCTTCGATGAATGGGCTGGTCTGTCACATTTCGCATTACTCGAATATTTTAGCGGATGGCTTGGTTTCCCATTGGCAGTTGGTCCATTATACGAAGGATTCCATAGGATGAGCAATATACTCGTTCTTATTGGTATAACTGCAATTGTTGGTATGTTACACCTTGGAGTAGGGTTTATTCTTGGCGCAATCAATGAATGGCATCACAATAAAAAACATTCACTGGCTAAAATAGCATGGCTGGGTGTTGAAGTGGGGATGCTGATGGCATTTCTTCCTGTCGTTGGTTTAGCTGGTAGTGAATTTACTATGTCCGGGCTGATCCTTCTTGTGCTTTCGATAATAATACTGGGACTGACCGAGGGTATTGTAGGAATAATTGAACTTCCGGGTTTGTTAGGTAATATATTATCATATACTAGAATTGCGGCAATTGGTATTGTTGGCATAGTCATTGCTGAATTATTAAATGAATTCCTCATGCCATTGCCGGAGCAGGGTTTTATTGCGATCATACTACTGCCTTTGTTTGTGATATTGCACATTATGAATTGTTTCATTGCAATGTTCGAATCACTTGTACAAGGCGGTCGTTTGAATATAGTGGAATTTAGATCAAAATTCCTCCACGGTGGAGGGGAGATCTTTGTTCCTTTTTCGTTGAAAAAATATTGAGGTGAAATGAAATGGCAGATGCAGTAAGTGGAGCATTATTAACAACTGAAGGGGCTATGGCTATTGGAGCCGGTTTGGCAATGGCAGTAAGTGCACTTGCAGCAGCATGGTCGCAGGGTACTTTGGGTGCAGCAGCCATGGGAGTAGTTGCAGAAAGACCAGAGTTCGAAAAGAACATTCTGATCTATATTGTACTTCCTGAAGTTCTGGCTGTATTCGGTTTCCTCGTTGCAGTATTACTATGGCTTAATAGCGGCGGTGCTTAATCATGGGCATAGAGAAGCTGAAAAATTCGCTTCTCTCCGAGGCTAACGAGGAGGCCAACAAAATCATCCAATCAGCAGAGGCTCATGTAAAAAGCATGATTGAAGAGGAGAGGGTCAAACATAAGCTGCTGGAAACGGGTGCAAACGACCAAATCGCTAAAGTTTTGCAGGAGAGTCGCAATGAAAGAATTGCCTGGGCAAGGTTAGAAGCGAAGCGGGTGCTTGCAGAGGCAAAAGAAGATTCAATCAAGGCAGTACTTGAGGTCTTTTTCAATAAATTAAACGATGTAAGAAAAACATCGGACTACAAGAAGTTCATCCAAAGTTCAGCAAAACAAGCTGTTCAGGAACTTGGAAAAGGCTCCAAAGTACATGTACTTAAAGGCGAGAAAAAACTCGTCGGTAGCATTGCCGGTGCGCGTGTTTCTGAAGATCTCAATGCACTCGGTGGTCTTCTTGTGGAAAATGTCGGTGGAAAGATACGGATTGACCTAACTCTTGAAACACTTTTCGATAACAGGAGAGATGACCTAAGGAAGGTAATTGCTGAAAAATTATTTGGAGGCAAGTAATGTCAGTATTGGATATGTTACCACGCATTGAAAGTCGTGCTTTGAAATACGGATACTCGAACGCAAGGATAAAGGCAATGAAAGGACTGTTGCTCAAGCCATCATTCCTTGATGAGTTGATAAAAGTCGGGAGTGTGGATGCTATGATCGAGCTTCTGCAACGAACCGATTACAAGATCGATCTTTCTGCTGCCTCGTTTGATTATTCGGGTTCAGAACTTATTGAAACTGTTGCATCACAGAATTTTGCTAGAACTGTGCAAAAGGTGTTGAGATTCACTCCTGAAGGTGATCGACACGCATTAAGGGCACTTCTTGTAAAATGGGATCTGTTAAATTTGAAAACTATTATGCATGCGAAAAGGCTTGGGCGTTCATACGACGATACCAAGGCATATCTATTTCCGGTTGGCGGTCTTAGCGATGATGATTTCAAAAGACTGCTGAAGGCTGATGAAAAGACTATTTTCAGAGAGATAAAAAGGACCAAGCTCGGTGAACAGATGCTTTCCACAAGCACAGCCCATTTCAGTAAAAGAATGTGGGAAAAGTTCAGGACTGCCCTGCGCAGCGTGGACATGTTTGTGCAGATGGAAACAATTATCGATGCATATCTTTATCTTCTTATGGACAAAGGACTTGCAGAAATAAATGATAGTGAAACCAATCATATCCGAAATATTCTGAAAAAAGAAATCGATGCAAGAAACATCCTTATCATTGAGCGACTCAAGAATCAAAAAACCGATCCTTCAAAAATAAGAGACAGTTTGATAAAAGGGGGTACTCTGAAAGAATCCTTCATAACAAGACTCATAGATGCAAAGGACTTTTCAACAGTTATGAATCTTATAAAAAATAAATTTCCTTCTCTTGATATGGCCAATACTAAAGACACTAATAATGTTTCACTTGTTGATCTTGAGATAGCACTTGAGAAATCTCTTGCAATCCAAAAGACGAGTGCATTTTATCGTGCTGTCTTGTCTGTAGGTGTTGTGCTTGGTTTCCTGTTGCTAAAAGAGGAAGAAGTAAATAATCTCAGAAAAATTGCAAAAGGAAAAGAATTTGGTATGTCTGAAGAAGACGTAAAGAACATGCTTGTGATAGTATGATAATTGTATTTGTATAGTGTGTATATAATGGCCAAGATGTTAAGGCGATATAAATGAAATCAAAAATAATCGTAATCGGTGATGCCCCTCTGGTGATGGGTTTCAAACTTGCTGGTTTAGAGCATACTATACAGGTTGACAAAGACTCATTCCAGGAAAATTTTGAAAAAATACTTGCAAATGGTGAGTATGGCATCATTGTGACAAATGAAATCTTGTTAAACAACATTGACTGGAGACTTAAGAAAAAACTCGATAATATTGCATACCCTGTTGTTGTTCCAATACCGGATAAATCGGGTGTGAGTGTTGAGGGTGATGAGATAAGGAGTCTGATAAAGCGGGCTCTTGGATTCGATCTCGGTGCAAAAAAATAATGAACTGGCAATATCAATGAAAGAATAATGAAAATCGGACGAGCAAAATAATATTTAGGAGGTTTCAAAATGGCAAAATCAGGAAATATTGTAAGAATTAGCGGGCCTGTGGTTGAGGCAGATCTTCCAGATGCTCGGCTTTACGATGTCGTAAAGGTAGGCGAATCAAAATTACTTGGGGAGATAATCAAGATCGTTGGAAATATCTCAGTTATTCAGGTTTATGAGGACACATCTGGTCTAAAACCCGGAGAACCGGTTGTTTCTACTGGCGAGCCATTGTCAGTTGAACTTGGTCCAGGTATATTGCAAAATATTTACGATGGTATACAAAGGCCACTTAAAGACATAGAAAAACAATGTGGTGGTGTATTCATAAAAAGAGGTATTGACGTATCGCCACTTGATCGAAAAAAGAAATGGAATTTCAAAGCAACTGTGAAGACTGGTGACAAGATCAAGCAAGGTGACATTATCGGTACTATTCAGGAAACAGAGCTTATTGAACACAGAGTTATGTCGCCACAAGAGGGTCGGGTAGATTCAATAAAATCAGGAAATTACACTGTTGAGGAAAATGTGGGGACACTTTCATACGAAGGTAAAAAATATCCACTTAAATTATATCAAAGATGGTTTGTGAGAAAGTCCAGACCAGTAACAGAGAAGTTCCCTCCGCGTATTCCCTTGGTTACAGGGCAGAGGATCATTGATACATTTTTTCCAATTGCAAAAGGAGGTACTGCATGTATCCCAGGTCCGTTTGGTTCAGGAAAGACAGTTACGCAACAGAGCCTTGCCAAATATTCTGACACTCAGATAGTTGTTTACATCGGATGCGGTGAACGTGGAAATGAAATGACTGAAGTACTTAAGGAATTTCCACACCTTCAAGATCCGAAAACAGGCAAACCGCTTATGCAGAGAACTGTGCTTATTGCGAATACGTCAAATATGCCTGTGGCTGCACGTGAAGCAAGTATTTACACTGGTGTTACCATTGCAGAATACTTTAGGGACATGGGCTATGATGTGGCTTTAATGGCTGATAGTACGAGTAGGTGGGCCGAGGCTATGCGTGAAATCGGAGGTAGACTTGAAGAAATGCCTGGTGAAGAAGGGTATCCTGCTTACTTGGCAAGAAGACTTGCAGAGTTCTATGAAAGAGCTGGTCGTGTCAGGTGTCTTGGTAGCAAAGAGCGTTATGGTTCAATAACTATCATTGGTGCAGTTTCTCCACCTGGTGGTGATGTGTCAGAGCCGGTTTCACAGAACACCCTGCGGGTTACAAAAGTTTTCCTTGCACTAGATGCATCGCTTGCTTACAGGAGGCACTTTCCAGCTATCAACTGGCTGAAGAGCTACACGCTATACACTGATGGACTGGAAGAATGGTATGGTGAAAATATCTCCACGGAATTTACCAAAATGATAAAAAATGCCATGATACTGCTGCAAAAAGAAGCAGAACTACAGGAAGTTGTCCAGCTCGTTGGACCTGATGCACTACCTGAAAAAGAACAGGCGATTCTGCTGGTTACAAAAATGCTTAGGGAAGACTATCTTCAGCAAAATGCCTATAGTGATGTTGATGCCCGTTGTGAATTGGACAAACAATATCAGATGCTTAAGACGATCATGAAATTCTCTGAAAGAACCAACAGCGCAATCGATCTTGGCGTGCAGTTAAAGAAGATTCAGGATCTCCCTGTAATCAGCACTATTGGACGTATGAAAGAAATTGTTGATATGGATGAATTTGAAAAACTCCAAAAGCAGATCGATACAGGATTTGACGAGGTTTCAAAAAGATAGGTGATACTTATGAAGGAATACAAAACAATAAACCAGATCGCAGGTCCATTAATTTTCGTGTCAGATGTAACTGGTGTAGGCTATAATGAAATGGTTGAGATCATGGTTCCTGGCGGTGAAAAACGAAAAGGTCAAGTGCTTGATGTCGGTAGAAATATTGCAGTTGTTCAGGTTTTCGGTCCCACAACTGGAATTAGTACGAGTCAGACTACTGTAAGATTCCTTGGAGAGACAATGAGGCTTGGTGTGAGTAGTGACATGCTTGGTCGTGCATTCAATGGTCTTGGTGAGCCAAGAGACAAAGGGCCAAACGTAATTGCAAAGGAAAAAATAGATATCTCTGGGTTGCCAATTAATCCATATTCAAGAGAATCACCTAATGAGTTTATCCAGACCGGTATTTCCACAGTGGATTGCATGAACACTCTAGTTAGAGGGCAGAAGCTCCCTATATTTTCAGGTGCAGGCCTCCCACATAATCAGCTTACTGTTCAGATTGCAAGACAAGCCAAGGTAAGGGGAACTGGAGAAAAATTCGCAGTTGTTTTTGCAGCCATTGGAATTACTCATGAGGAGGCATCCTTTTTCATGCGTGATTTTGAGAAAACAGGTGCATTGGAAAATGCAGTTTTGTTTCTTAATCTGGCAGATGATCCATCTGTCGAGCGTATAATCACTCCGCGTCTTGCCCTTACTACTGCAGAATATCTTGCATATGAACATGACATGCATGTGCTTACGCTTATTACGGACATGACAAATTATTGCGAAGCTCTTCGTGAAATCTCCTCTGCAAGACAGGAGGTTCCTGGAAGAAGAGGTTATCCAGGTTACATGTACACTGATCTTTCAACAATATATGAAAGAGCCGGAAGAGTAAAAGGAAGCAAGGGTTCGGTTACTCAGATTCCCGTACTTACAATGCCTGGGGATGATAAGACCCATCCAATTCCTGACCTTACTGGTTATATCACAGAAGGACAGATATTGCTTAGCAGAGATCTTCACAGGAAAAACATCTATCCGCCGGTTGATCCATTGCCTTCACTTTCAAGACTTATGAACTCTGGTATCGGTGATGGAAAGACCAGGGAAGATCACAAAGGTGTTTCAGACCAGCTTTATGCTGCATACGCAAATGGCCGTGATTTGAGAAGCCTTAGCGCAGTCGTTGGTGAAGAGGCCCTTTCTGCAACCGATAGAAGATACCTAAAGATTGCAGATGAGTTTGAAAAGAGATTTGTGCAGCAGGGTTCCTATGAAAATCGTGACATAGATCAGACACTTTCAATCGCCTGGGATCTTCTTTCGATACTTCCTGAGGATGAACTCAAAAGAGTAAAACGTGATCACATAAAGAAATACCTCAATAAAAAGGAGGAATAAGCTGATGGCAGCTACAGACGTAAACCCAACAAGAATGGAGCTAATAAAGACAAAAGAGCGTATAGTGCTAGCTAAAAAAGGTCACAAACTTCTAAAGCAAAAGCGCGACGCTCTCATTCTTGAGTTTTTTAAAATTCTGAAAAAGGCACAGGATCTACGTGGCGAGTTGGCAAATAGGATGAAGCGTGCGTACGGATCGCTTGCACTCGCTGAGACATATCATAACATACAGGAATTATCCAAGGTTTCTCTGGATTTGCGCAAAGATATAGATATTGAGATAGACGTTCAGAATGTGATGGGTGTTAAAATTCCGAATATAACTACAACCATGGAAACAAAACATTTCATGAGTATTCCATCTTATTCTGTTGCTGCAACAAGCGCGAAAATCGATGCGGCTGTCGAGGATTTCGATGAAGTGCTTAAGATGGTTATAAAGCTTGCAGAAACCGAAACTGCAATGAAACGGCTTATTCTTGAGATTGAAAAGACCAAGAGAAGGGTAAATGCGCTTGAGTATGTTTTGATACCTAGGCTTGATGAGCAGAAAAGGATGATTTCATTCCGGCTTGAAGAAATGGAAAGAGATAGTTTCGTTAGTTTGAAGGCGATAAAAAGGAGATTGGAAAAAGAGAAGGCCTCTATTTAACGTTAATAAATATCTTCGTGGATCTGGTCATATATCATCTCATTTGAAACTTTAACGGTTCCAAAATCTCCGTATATGTCAGGTTACATTCTTTTTTATAATATTCATCTAATCTTTCCAAAGCAGCAGATCTGAGAGATTCATGATCAAATTCCAAATGCCCTAGTTCCTGAAGAACTCTTTGGCTGGAATACACATGTGCATAAGATTGTGGTCTTACTTCGAGCGTTCTTTTTGCACTTTTTCTAAAAAGATCAAAAGAAATTCGAATGTCTTCCGGATCAAAAACAAAGATAAGCTCAGCAAGTTTAGCTAAATATTCATGATCTGTAAAAATCTCACCAAATATTTCCTTTACTTTATTATAAAACATTACCAGTTCATTCATACTATGTTGGATCTCATGTTGTTTTGAACGTTCTCTATAGTTTGGTGGTAAAAAGATATTTTGAAAGCATAAATCGGTACTGCCTCCAGAAGTTTTATTACCGAGATCTAGTTGGTTTTTCAAAATAAATATGCCGCAGTTGCCAACGGTAATAAATTGATCAAACTGAACTGGAAAATCAACAGGTGATTTGGTACAAATACCATCTTCAAAAAAAAGTCCAACAATAGTTGTCGGACTCAGTTTTTGTCTATCTAATTCTCTTAGGTGTTTATAGCGCCATTTATATACATCGGGTTCATTTTCTTTAAATAACTTATAAAAATTTTCAGAATCTTTCAAAAGATGACGTGCCATTATATCAAATGCCATTGCTAAGATCCGTTCTCTTTTTTCAGTGGTAAATCTTTTTGAAAGCTTCTCATAAACAATTGCCAGGAGCTTCAACATTGCCTCATCTGAACCATTATTGATAAGTGCAATTATTTGTTCTCCATCTTGGTTTTGTGTTTCTCCAACTCTTTTAAAATGAAGCTGAGTTCTTGAAACAAAAACATCCGACCAATCTATAAAGTCCGTCAGTTGGAATCCATCCCTAGCCATAAAATTCATATATGCATCAGGGTTATTACTATTTTGTGCAATCTCAAGTGCTTTTAGAAACAATTTAAAGTGTTGTTCTACGACTTCAATATGACTTGATTTTTCTTCTAAACAATCTAATCTATGAGCTCTCATTTTTACTCGCATTAACTGACGTATTCCCTTCCAATTCATCAAACCATGTCTTTCCAAACCATCCAGTGCTTCTTGAAACCGTTTACTTGAAAAGATATTATTGGCTATCCTAGTTAGTAGGTGGGGCTCTCTCAAAGTTATTGACTGCCCATCTAGGTGTTTTTTCATCAGTCCTTCCTTCAGTCCTTTTGGAAGTTTCGCTAATCTTGCACCATTATCTGTTTCTGCTAGTAGGTTACAAATCTCAGTGGTCCTACTTCTTAGTAAAGGTGCAGTTGCCATAATATACATCGGTTTAAAACATATTAAAAAGGTTGTTATTAGTGGCAATAACTAGATAGTATCAGTCTTAAGGCAATTAAGCGCAGGCTCGAGAAGGAAAAAGCGACAATGTAAAAGTCAAATCACAACATTGGTTAGACTCTCGTTTCATTCTTTAGTCCTATTATTTTACACTTACTATCAATTACTATTTAAAACCTTTAGTTATAATAAATTAACATATGTGTAATAAATTTCTTAGGCACGTGTTTTTTTGTGTTCCAAATAAATCTGGGCGGTCTAGTCTATATAATGCGTCATTGATTGTAGAGCGTTTGCCATATCAGGATAATGGGGTTTATCATATTATACACCGTCAAAGTAACCTCGGTCAATTTGGGCAAAAATTTGATGATGCTAGTCGAATTCAAGAACTTACAGTAAATAAAAAAGGTGACATATGTATTATAGATTATTCTGGCGGCAAGCCTGTTTCTGGTATAACTGCAATTCAGATGGGTTCCGGAGTTCAGATCAGTCACAATGGTTCAACTCATCACATCAGAGTCCTAGGTGGCATTCTCAATCCCGTTACTCAAACGCCTTTAGATGTATTTGCAACATTCAATCTCGGCACAAACCTTAGTTGGACTGACACTTCAAACGGAAACAAAATTATTTTATCGGATATACTGCCATCGTCATACAATGTCATAGGTCAGGTTATTGGAATGAATGTTGACGGTACTCTCCAATTTATGTTACTTGATTCTCCAGTAGATGAGCAAGAATTTTTGATGGGGTTGAAACTTCATTTGACTGATCCTAGTCAGGTAACTGTGCCATTCTTTGTATCGAGCCTTACTTCAGATGACCTATGGCGTCAGGTTGATGCAGCATATGCACAACATCCAGAACTGGAGCGGTTTAGGGAGTGGGGCCCAACTGAATTGGATGACCCCAAATATGGATTTAGTTCATCTGCAGAGCTTGGAACTAGGTTGAGGAATTTGCGATCCTGTTCAGTGGGTGGTCAAGCCATCTCAACTCAACCCACCCAAATCCCACAGACTATCTCTTTAGGTGATCTCATTGTTCATGAATCTGAACCTCCCATTCATGTCGAACCAGAATCTTTGATCAAAAAAGTTGTGGCATTATGGTATACAGTTGTAAAGCATATTCGGAGTGTCACTGGTGCCGAATCTCATGCTGTCAAAACCCACTCACAACGCGTTTATGATCCAATATCTGTTAGGCCTTTATTAGATGTAGTATCTGATCTTGGTCGAGATTTAGGTCAGGATAGCAATTCTCTCAAAGTTAGAAAAGCTATAGCAGAACTAGCAATGAATCATTCGGATGAATTACGTCAAATGGTAAAGTCAGACAAATCAAAAGAAATCCTAACTACATTAAATAAATTATTATTGAATCATCTGATAAACTTAGAGTTGGATCAAACGGATTTTGAACGTCTTACTAAAATATTATCGATCATACTAACTAAATCGGATCTAGAGTTATTGTTAGAATTAAGAAAAAATTTAGTGAGCGAACAAATCAATGTCTGGCCATTTCAAACCCATGGGCAATCTGATTCACCTAAGTTGAAAGCTATCAATCATTTTATGTCCGAATATATCAAATCAAAAATTACTGATCTTAATGATACTCTTGATAATTACAATATCAAAACATCTGATATCGAGCAAGTCTGCAAAGACTTCCTACACTATGAAGAACTGGGATTATTGGATGATTATCTTGAAGGGGGCCGATTAAATAATTCTCACGTTATGCCTGACTTAAAGAGAAATCTAAGTACGATTTTAGAATTTACTGTATTAACTGAAGATCAGTTAAGTCTGTTGTGCGATGTGTTCTTTATGTGCAACTCACATGAAAATAATATAAAATTAATCCATTCTTACACTGAAGCTCAAAAGTGTCTTGGACGTCCTAGGGATTATGATCAAGAAACGATTGAATATTCTGTAAAAGCGTTAGGGTATTTTGTTAATAACTATTGTGAAGACTATGTTAAGAACCAACCTCTCGATTAAATTAAAAACTATTTTTTCGGCCATAGCCGCACATAAAAGCGAACCGTTTAAATCATCGCTGCGAATTCAGTTCTAACAATATGAAATTAGAATAACAAAATGAAATAACGAATGGAAATTGGTGAAATTATGGCTGAATTCAATAATACGTTGGTGGCCTCGGTTCTTATTGCCGTGGCCTTATTGGGCGGATCCTACATCCTTACCCAGGGTGACTATGCTACAAAAGTAGACATTTCTGATCTTTCAACATATCCAAACATCTATGTGTCAAGTACTCCACCTGATCATTCAATTGATGTATCAGCAACAGCGAGTCAGAGTGTTTCTCCTGATCTGCTTGTGATACAATTACATGTGGAAACTGAGAGTTCCAATGCAAAGGGATCTCAGGCCAGAAACGCAGTTGTTATGGCAGAATTAAAGGAACAGTTGCGTACTCTCGGAGTTCAGGATGATGAAATAAAAACGGCATATTATAATGTCCAACCTGAATATGACAGCGTTTGTGCAGATTATCGTGATGAATATGGCTACTGCTATGACTGGGATTCTGTGCTTAGTGGCTACAAAACAACCCATGCACTTACTCTAAAACTTGGAGACATATCCAAAGGTGGTGATGTGGTTGATGGAGTTACTGATGTCGGCGTTAATGAAACATTGGTCGATTCAATAAGCTTTACATTAAAAGACGAAACGCGCAGGGCACTCGAACTCTCCTTGCTTGAAGAAGCAGCTCAAAAAGCCACAGTAAAAGCTCAGAATATTGCAAAAGGACTTGGTGTTTCATTGGGTGATGCATTGTCTGCAAGCGAATCGGTTTACTATCCATACACCTATCGGGATTATGGTTATGCGTTGGCAGAAGGCGCGGCATATGACGCGGCACCATCAACTGATTTCTCTTCAGGAGATATCGAAGTCAGTGCAACCGTAACTTCGAGCTATGAGATCGAAAGTTTAGGTCTTGCGACAAACTGAAACTTGATAAACAGAACCTCTGTTTTTATTCTTTCTTTTGTTTTATATCATATCCAGAGTCAAAGAGTTTGACTCTGTCTATCCTCAACAGGGTAGAATAAGAGATTAAATCAAAAAACTCAGTTGGTTGAGGATATGAATTGGAAATCCCATGCTCTAATCGGTGCAATACTGGCATTTGTGTTATTTTATCTTCTTGGATCAAGAGATATGCTTGAATTAATTATCATAATATTTTTTGGTGCAATTTCTGCCCTTGTGCCAGATCTAGACCATGATACAAGCAAAGGAAAGAAAATTCTTGATCTGGTTTTCATCTCAATAGTATTCTTTGTACTTTATTTCTCACAATGTGGCAAATCCTTCTGCATTCCATCTCTAGGGGCAATTGGTCAACTCATTATTTTTTTCTTTGCATTTCTTGGCGTATATTTCCTTTTCTTTAGATTTTTCAAGCCAAAACACAGAGGCATAACACATACGCTGGTCTCGTGTTTTGTGTTCAGTGTTTTGATATATCTGATTGCAGGTTGGATTATGGCACTTGCTAGTCTTACTGGATATTTATCACATCTATTGGCTGATCAGCATATCAAGGTTATCTAAGCTAAAATATCTCCCACCAAGGTTTTTCTTTCACGGGATTTTCAGGATCAATTCTATGAATCTCTCTGATAGTTTCACCATCGAAAAGATACAGCAGTTTCCCGTTCTGAGTCCAGGCAAAGTGTGCATAGTTTGCCCCACTAAGGCTGCCTCCATCATCCCTAAATATTATTTTTTCAGTTTTAGTATCAACAATAACTACATATCCAAGACCGGATATCTGTCCCCAGTCAGGGCCATCAGAGATACTATATGATCCACTTATTGCTATATATCTGTCATCTGGAGAGTATTCCATCTTTTTTATGAGATGTTTTCTATTCCCGGTTATTTTGTCCATACCAACCATAATTTTTTTAATTAGTGTGAGTGTTTTATTATCGGCACTAAATCGATAGACTGTTATGTCCTTACCCCCGCCATCATAATAACTGGAATAATCTAAATTATCAGAATTTGGTTCTGAATATGCTGGGGTAGGAATTGCAAAACTCTCTCCATCATGGGATATTGCAACGCGACCATAACTATATACTCCATATCTTTCTACTGAAAAAATATAGCTACCACACCCTTCACTTGGGAGATCATGACAATCTGATCTTGGCATCTCACTAATAAACAAAGATGCATCAGTTGTATTTAACACAACTCCGCGCTCTATGTCAACAACTGTTCGATTATATTTTTGGTCATAAATATAGATAGATATATTATGTGCGAAAATTACAAAAACATACTTCTCATCATGGGAATGCCTAAGGTTCAGATAGTCTGGTTCTTCCTCAAATGGCAGAGGTATTATTTTATCTGGGGTTGATTTGTTGATATTCTGAATCCAAAGACAATAATGTCTATCCAGGCAATTTTCGCTTCCGTTCATGTCTATGATAAATGTGGTGTCATTGATCCATATGAAATTATGGTATGCGGTGATCTCCCTAAACAAATTCAGATCTTGATCAAAAATACATATCCATCCTCCAGTTTGCATTGTAATGTAATCAAATTGTGGGGAGGATACAAATATCCTATGTCCATAAGCATAATTATAACATTCGTTGACTATAAAAAGATCAATGCACCCAAAAACCAGAACAAACGCAAATAACAGATATATGAACTTTACATTCATCATAACCCCCCTCAGAAATCTATCCTGTTCATTATTAAATATAATGATTTCGATCCAGTGCTATCCAAAAGTGATTCGTAGGTAAATAATACAAATCCATCTGCCCAAAGGCTTGCCCGTATATCAGCACTTAGATCTGGGAATAGGCTTATGGCATTAACATTTTGGTCTGTTGTGTTTGGTATTGGCCATGCCCTAAGGTCTGCCATTATTGGTACGCCTAGATGGTTCATTTGGAGAACTCCTACCTCTGCTGTAATACTGGTCCATGCACCTGCCCCAAATCTGGTATATGTCATAGGCATGATCATTTCAAGGTATTGAAGTGTGTTCTCTTGTCCAAGTTTAATCCTATATACCTCCTGTGGCATTACATTTCCAGATATTACAAATCCAGGATATCTCTCAACCACACGTTTAACGAAATTCGCTGGTGCATTTGGATCTACAATCCATTCATAGACGTTTTGATTTTTTTCTCCAAATTCAACACATTCATATACCCCACTATCCGTATACCTTATATAATCCAGATTGATCCCATACAGTTTTGAGCCATATCTTCTTGTAATTTCATCAAGAACCTTAAGTTCATATTGAACCACTTCTTCATTTGTTGGTTCTGCAAATAATGTGCTCTCACACTGTGGTTCGCCTTTGCCAAACAACCATCCCCAGATTTGTTCTGTTAATCCCTCTTTACCTATGTATCCTTTTTGCCCTTCAATCTTTGCAGCTTCCCTATCCTGAAATATTGGAACCCATGCATGTACCTTTAGGGTTTTGCGTCCTCTTTTATATACTACTCTGCAGGTGTTGATAATGGCCCCTACTGGGTCAAAAGTTGTATTCGGATTATTTTGTTCGCTGGAGGATAATCGATCACCCGCCCTTCCTTCGCACTTATCCTCATCATCTACTCTAAATCCAACGAAAATATCAGTAACCCCGCTGTTTAGAAGGTCTCTGCAAGCATCAGCTATCTTCCTTATATGGCAACGCCTTGAACCTGTACACTCTTCTGGATTTCCATCGACAACCAATGTATTTTCATTTCTGCTACCAATGGAAATGTAGAACTGGCCTTCACAAGGTCGTATAAACACTCCTTTTCTTTGTTTATTTCGCATTTCTTTAAGTGTTTTATTCATCTCTTCTATGCTTGGCCCACGTGGTTCATTATCAGATATTTCGGTGTCAGAGTTTTTTACACAATCATAGACAAATCCATATCCGAGTCGTTCATCA
>JAHJBM010000023.1 GCA_018813505.1 Microcaldota archaeon | reverse complement strand
TGATGAACGACTCGGATATGGATTTGTCTATGATTGTGTAAAAAACTCTGACACCGAAATATCTGATAATGAACCACGTGGGCCAAGCATAGAAGAGATGAATAAAACACTTAAAGAAATGCGAAATAAACAAAGAAAAGGGGTATTTATACGGCCATGTAAGGGTCAGTTCTACAAATCCGATTTAAGTACTAACGCCCCAGTTATTGTCGTAGGCAATCGTAGCATAGCAGCGGCTTGCAAAGACCTTCGTGATAGTGGGGTTACTGATATTTTTGTTGGGTTTAGGGTGGATGATGAAAAGCAGTGTGCCGATCCAGCCGGTTATCCATTATATTCCAGCGAACAAAATAATCCGAATACAACGTTTGACCCAGTAGGGGCCATTATCAACACCTGCAGAGTAGTATATAAAAGAGGACGCAAAACCCTAAAGGTACATGCTTGGGTTCCGATATTTCAGGATAGGGAAGCTGCAAAGATTGAAGGACAAAAAGGTTATATTGGTGGATGGGGAGAACAAGCCTGGAACGGAATAAGAGGAGTATTTGGCAGGGTTGAACCAGATTGTGAGAGCATTGTATTTGCAGAACCAACGAACGAAAGAGTGGTTCAACATGAGCTTAAGGTTCTTGATGAGATTACAAGAAGATATGGCTCAAGACTTTATGGTATCAGCCTTGATTATATTAGATACAATGATGTAGGACCTGCTGTATGTAGAGGATATGATGAAAACGCTCCTCCAAACGTTTACGAATGGATAGTAGATCAAGACGCACCAGCAAATTTTGTTAAGCAGGTTGTTGAAAGATATCCAGAATTTGTAATATCCGGAAATGCAATGCCTCAAGATATATATAGAATCAAACTTGGACAGGAGAATACACTCCAATATCTTGAAATGATAATGCCTATGACATATACTCGTTTCGGAGCTGGTGCATGGACCAGTATTGAGTTAGAGATAGCTGCCCTTCAAAGGAATTATCCTGCTGTACCGATAATGGCAGACCTCAGGGCATGGCCGATACCAGACACAACAGACAAAAATGCTAATGCCGTAAGTCTATTCCAAGATTTAAGATCAGATATATTGGCAACTTGGTATGCAGAAGGGTTTGTATTATTTACCTACGAATCGCTTTTAGACAGCACTGGATCGAAATCGTTATATTCGATAAAGAACAGGATAAATTTCTGAGGTTTCATGATGAATGTAAAACTGATATGTCTGTTATTTGCGCTTGTGCTAGTTTTTGGATGTACCAGTTTTTTTGATGCTAATGAGTGTTATGATTATCATGGCCACAAATCAATGACTTCTTCACCCGATGGAAGATATATTATAACTCAACATAGCTATTCGTACTCAAAACTAGTGACATGTGTTTTTGATGAAGACCTTAATTTAGTCAAAAATATAACCGCTTATAAAAATTTCTTATGGATCAACGATACAACTTTTGTCATAGATATGAACGGAAGCAAAAATTGTCTAAACAGTCAATATTGTCTCTGGATTCAGGATATAGACAAATCAACCCCAGATAAAATAATAGATTTACCAATTAATGAGAGCCTACAACAAATAGTGTTTAGACCGTCTTATGATAGACGCCACTTGTTGGTTAATTTCGCATACAACCCCACATTAACATATTACCAACCAGGAACTAAAATACCGATATGGGATGAAAGAGAATACGATTGGTATTCTACGGTTATTGACATTGAAAATGCTGTGATTTTAGATACGATGAATGAATCAGTTTTTGATAAAGAGGTAAAACAGATAAACTGTTCAGGAACAGATATTGATCAGTGTAACAGTTATATTTTTTCTTTGGATGGATACGGATTATATGGTTATGGCGATCCGGCGATATCGCATGACAGAAAGAATATAGCAATTATAGCAACTAGTAGATTATGGAATTATAGACATGGAAATAGTTATGACGATTATTTTGATTATATAACTATTTACTCGTTAGAAGAATCAAAATATAGCAAATCTAGTGGCATAACCATTTATTCGATAGAAGAAAAAAACCAAATACCAACACTTGTCAAAACTAAAAAGATTGATATAGATGAAATAGGGTATAGTGGAGATTCGATAAACAAAATTGAATTCTCGCCAGATGACAGGTATATTGCAATAAGCGGAACATATAGTATTTCGTATGGCCCTGCCTGGGGACAGATATCCGGTCTTGGATACGTAGTTGTTGTTGATACCCAAACTGAAAAGATAGTATTTAGGGATGACGGAGGCAGCCTTAGCGGGGCTAATTATGCGCATTTTGCCTGGTCTCAGGATGGAAAACTGTTGTATCTTTTTGACGGTGAAACTATCAGAGAGATCCATAAAATTGATCCTGAGAATCCCGTGAAAGAAAAACAATGGTGGGAGATATTCTAATTCACTATATCATTTAGCTTCGATCATTAATTATAACTCTTCCTTCTTCGTAGTTTATCTTTCTCTCGACAAATTTTCCGATAATCGCAGTGTTTGTCCTGAAATGTTCTGTTATTTCATATGTTTCAAATCTGCTCTCTCCTTTTGCCAATGCGGCATAAATCAAAAGCTGGTCTGCGAGGTGTTTATCAACGTCTTTTGTTTCTTTTTTCAGTTCATCCAGCGATTCTTGGGCAACTACTTCTGCGCGTTTGCCTTTTTCTCCAAGTACATAAGATCCACGGTAGCCGTTCCATGCAGTTACGGCATTACCAACCGAGAGTGTTTCATCCTGTCTGATAAAAACATCGCATATATCTTCTTGTACGAATATTTTTTTCTCCCTTACTGTAATGTCCATCGGAAGACCAGCTATTCTTATTATCGCCTTTATCTTATCTTCCTGCGGCCAATCAGTGCACCCATACAACTCTGAAGGTTCAATCTCAAATTCAATCATCCCTCCGCCTTTAGGGTAGTATCCTGTCTTAAGCATTCTAGTTTCGATTTTTACCCCGAACTTGTGTATTGCAGGTACAAAAACCTTTTCAAAATAATCATAACCTGGGGATTTCATTACATGCGTACCGCCTATTATCCTCACGTTGCTCTTTTTTTCAGATTGCAGAAGTATTGGAATAATTGTTTGTGCTACGAGTGTTACTGATCCTGCTGTTCCTATGTTGAATTCGTATTTCCCGCCCACTATCTCGCCTGGGTGAAAGATTAGTTTTGTGCTTTTTAGTTCAGCATCTTCAAGTGTTCCCCGGCATATGCTTCTTACTGCTTTTGCACATGTGAGATGTTGCATTTGAAGTCCTGGATTTGGTCTTTTTGCTCGAATATTTGAGATTGTTACTGGTTTTTGGGTTATCGCAGAAAGAGTGAGTGATGTTCTTATTATCTGTCCTCCACCCTCGCCGTGAGAACCATCTATTTCAATCATAATAAAACCTCTAGTTCGAGGGTGGGTTTTGAACGGTTCGCCAACAAAACGACGAATCGTTTTGTGGGCCATAAATCGATACGTCGATTTATCGGCCGTTCAATCTGACCACCCTCGCCGTGAGAACCATCTATTTCAATCATATTTGGGTTTTAGGTACAATGTTTTATAAATCGCTAAAGATAACCCTCCTACTGAATAAAATTTGAACTACTCTCGGTGCAGTGGGTTAAAAACAATCTTCAGTGTTGACACTAAGAATACTTAAGTTACGAGAGAAAACACGGGTTAGCTAAAAATTCCTTACATTCCTATTGTTGAACTCATGTAATACAAAACACGTCGGTAATTAGGATTAGGCCAGCGCATCGCTGCGCTGGCAAGGCGACCAGTTATCCTCCCATTACAAAATAAGCATGGTGTAACAATTAAAACAACGAAGTTATATAAATGTTACTTCTCTTTTGTGTGTTTTTTGTGGCTAATTTTGGTTTCTAGCGTTTTGTACAAAGCTATTTAAACCTTTAATTATAAAAAGTGGTTATGAGTGTTATCCGTGGCAAAAATACAGATGGCAACGAAGTAGTTGTTCAGTTATTCAGACACCCTGATTTTTGCAGAAACAGATATCGTAGAACTCATTGTCCTTCGTCTGGTTTACCCTCTATTCACGATCCATCAAATCATCCAGTTAGCAAGTTATTTGCTATAAAATGGCTTGATTTGCTTCTTCCTGGTGAGGGTGTAATTACACCAAACCGTCCTCATATTGACAATTTGGCCAGACTCCATTTTCCTGATGAAGTTAGGTTAAGACTTACCCAGGGTGATAACCATCTCGTTGCAGTTGAATATTGTGATCCAGGCTCACACCTTCCCGATAATCTACCAAGCACTCATGATATAGTTGATCTTAGTTTCCTTATTTCCGGATGGTATTTTGCTGCAGAAAGAATGCCCGGTGATGCTGGTGCAGTTCATTGTACTTTTGTAAATCATGATCACCTGGCAACTTCTACTACTGTTACACTAATGCACTCTGTTGATCCATATAATCACACCTTTAATGCTTTTTTAACTGCAATACAGGTTGTTGCATATCAAACAGAATTTCTATAATTATCTTATTACCTAGGAAATGAACTGTCTCTAAGTATATAAATAACAAAAAACTCTATTTATCATGAAAACAGGCGTTGTGGATCTTCCTTTACACCCCGGGAAATGTCCTGCCTGGCTTTTCAAAAGGATGCGCCCTCTGACCAGAGCCATCACCCAACTGGTTGTGGAAGAGCATGGGACTGCCGAGCTTCTTTTGAGGCTTTCTGATCCTATGTTCTTCCAGTCCTTATCTTGTATTATAGGGTTTGATTGGCATAGCTCGGGTACCACAACTACGACTTGCGGTGCATTGAAAGAAGCTTTATCTGCTGAAATGGGCATTGTAGCTTGTGGTGGCAAGGGAAAACTAAGTCGTGCAGCTCCAGCTGAAATCGCAATAGTTTCAGATCAATTCTCGCTTTCAGAATCAAAGCGCAATATGCTTCTTGAAGCAAGTATTCTTTCTGCAAAAGTGGATTCCTCATGTGTGCAGGATCATCACAATCTTTATCACCATTCTTTTTTCATGGATGAAAAAGGAAATTGGGCCGTGGTTCAACAGGGTATGAATTCTGCAACAAAGTATGCTCGTCGTTATCATTGGCTAAGAACAGATAATTTTGTTGATGGGCCACCTCAAAATATTGCAGGGATCAAATCCAATGAAGGTGAGACATTGAATCTTGCGAGTAGCGATTCGCAGGAAATGCGTGAGCATAGTGTTGATTTGGTCAAGGATAATCCAAATCGTTTGCGCAAATATTTGAATGGGCAGACCACATTGTTTGATTGTGAAATGCATCATTTACCAGAACGTCACGAAATCCTAAAATGCGATCTAAGTAAAAAAGACTGGGAACTGTTGCAAAAAGCCTATGAACTACAGCCAAAAAATTACAAAGAACTAATCTCTTTGCAAGGAATGGGCAAAAAGAAATTACGTGCTCTGGCGCTTGTCAGCCGCTTGATTTACGGCAACGCGCTTGATTGGAAAGATCCTGTAAAATTTTCATTTGCACATGGCGGCAAGGACGGAATTCCCTATCCGGTGGACAAATCCTCATACGATCATAGCATACGATTCCTTGCAGAAATTGTTGAAGGCGCGGAAATCGAAAGCAATGAAAAAAGAAATGCAATGAAAAGACTCGGTGCATTATGCTGATATTATAAATTCCTTTAAAATTTCGATAAGCTTAAGATAGCCGCTTTCTGAAATCCATTCATTGGCCATATGTTCATTCCCGCCTTTCGGTCCGATGGAAATCATCGGTACTCCTGCATTGGCAAATACGTTTTCATCAGCAACCGACATTCCATAATTATCTCTCGGTTCGCCAACCCGTCGCCTTACAATATCTGAAATTTTTCTGGCATACTCATTGTCTTTTGAAGTTACGTATGGCATCAGATATGGGACCTTTCTTGGTTTGGCTCTTACTACTATTCGTTTTCCATCTATTTCTTTGAACATTCCTTTCTGATACATTTCATCAATATATTTCTGTGTGCTGATAACAACGCTTTCTACAGTTTCAGGCGTCACCATGTGTCTATCAACTTCCAATACTGCCTTTTCAGGAACTGAAAGCGATCCGCTGCCGGCAGTAAATGTTCTCACTTGTTGGGTTGCCCGTGGAAGTAAATCATGTTCTTTGAAACACACATTCATATTTTCTAGTTCAATCGCAAGTTTTGATGCTTCGGTTATCGCATTTATTCCCATGTCCATGTATGCACCATGCGCAGATCTCCCGGGAACCTCTATCTCGAGCATGCATCTGCCTCGCCTTCCAAGCGTTATGGCCTGTGGTCCAAGGCAATTATTGTCATTGCTTGCAATCTCAGTACAAATACCAATTTCTACATCACTAACAAATCCGCTGTTTACTATTGCAGTGCTTCCTTCAGAGTCGTTTTCCTCATCAACTCCAAAAGCAACTTTTATTCTCCTATTGTTTTTTACTTCACATGCCTGCAATATGCTGGCGATTCCTGCTTTCATATCAAAAGTGCCCAAACCATATAATATATCTCCATCCCTCGTCAGTTCGTATGGGTCAGAGTCCCATTTTCCATACAATGGTACGGTGTCCATGTGCCCGTAAAACAGAATCGGTTTGCCTGAGTTACCCTGTTCACCAACTACATTAAAACGACCGTCGGAAATTGGGATTCTGGATGTTTTGAATCCCAGTTCCTTCAGTCTCTCTTCCAAGAAGCATCCCAACCCCTCTTCGTTTGGGAATGTGGATGGTATCGCAACAATCTTCCGAAGCAAATCTATCGATTCCATATATTCACCATGAAAGATAGCAGACATTCAGGTTTTCAAACCTGCCATAATGCAACCCTTCGAATTCCGCGTCTCTTCGGGCTTCAAGCCTGCAATGGGTTTCAACAGTACCTGCATAGACAAATCCCACCCTGGCCACAGACACATTTACCGGTGTCCATGGTGCGCGCGTTTCTGTATATACAACGGATCCACCGGCCATTTCTTCACGAACTATCCTTATGGCTTCCATTTGCAGTGCAGTCATGATTCCATTTCCCTCATGTGCAATCCTGGTTGCAAAATCACTAAACTCGATAAGCCTTATCTGCCGTCCGTCAATTTCAAGCTCACAGCATTCTGCTATCATTGCAGATACTATACGGTTGCGGACTCCAGGAATGGTATGGTCATTTTCTCTTGCTACCAGAAATATGTTCTCTGGTTTTGCCATGGCCTGGATGCTCTCCCGCGTTATCTGGAAGGTATACTCCTGATATGCCTCTGCGTACAATGTTTCCAGATCATCCACATCCGCGGTATCTCTTCTTGCTTCAGGACTGACCTCTACGTGGACATATCCTCTTCGATGTTGATTTGGAATCTCTTGTATGGGATTAAGTGAGGTTATTCTTTCTATTGTATAATCGCAATTATTACGATTCCATTTTCTTATGCGTTGCATTGCATTTTCATGTGTTGTTGGTTGCACATCTGCCATTCTAACAACAATCCTCCTTTCCAGGGCACATACCCTCTCATCTGGTCTTCTTGCTGGTTCATTCCATGCAAAATAGACCATATCATAATCTGGAATCACATGATCCACAGGAACAACCGCCTCAATTTTATACGGGGCTAATCTTTCGTCTACTCTCAAACCCTCTGTAAGTCCCCTTCTTACAAATGCCCTGACAGTGCTTCTTGTGGATTCAGGATGTTCAATCTGAACTCCTTTTGCTGTACCAAGCATTCCATATGCCTGTTCTTTCATTCTAACAAATTCCGGAAAGAATCCTTTTGTTCTTCCGTTTTCAGGTTCGAATCTTGCAGGCCAGGTTGCACCTACGCTCCCAGCTTCTCTTTGTATTCCTGTGGCTGCACGTGCCTGAAGCGTCATTGCCGCCACCCCAATCCCGAATTCTCTCTCATGTTTCTAATAGTCATAATCTTTCACCTCTCATTTCTTGAATTTTTTTCTAAATTTTTCTAAGGACAAATTTTGCGAAATTTGTTCTTCCGGTTTTTCTGTCCGGAAACAGTTCCGATATAAATTATGTTAGTGGCCGTCAGGCCTTCTTAGAAAAAGCTTTCCTTGCTACAATATCAACAATATCTCTAACACACATAACTTCATTTATGATTACAACTATTTATAAATATTCGTAACAATTTTCCGAAATCTTTATAAATTCTTACAAATAATTACGATATTCGTAATATATTATCTTTCATATCTATGGTGATCCTATGAAAAAAAAGAATAAAGATGAGCAACTTCTAAGCATCCTTCAAGAAAACTCACGCATGTCAAATGTGGAAATTGCAAAAACGCTTGGTCTAACTGAGGGGGCGGTGCGTTCACGCATTAAACGGCTTGTCAAGGATGGTACTATAAAGCGGTTTACCATCCAGTTTTCACATTCCTCTTATAATTCCGCAGTTATAATGGTAAAATCAAAGTCTGATACAAAGAAGATGATGGCTGATCTGTCGAGGCTGAAATTACATGATGATGCATATGAAGTCGCAGGTGAATATGACTGTTGCATCATCGTTTCAGGTTCGTCTGTCGGAGAAATCGATAAAAAAATAGATGAAATAAGAAAACAAAAAACAGTGTCAGACACAAAAACATATATCGTGCTTAAACACTGGTAATACTGATCAACTTACTTACAGCATTCAACATTCTGCCCGATATCATCTCATGGTTCCGAGTAGCATCTTCCTTAGTTCAATCGGTTCAAGGTCTTTCAGTGCCTTAAGTGCATAATCTAGTTTTGCTTCACTTTCGGCATATATGGTAAATAACGCGTCTCCTTTCTCGATCCTATCTCCACGGAATTTCTCTATTTTAATTCCTGCACCTTTATCTCTTGGTGCACCAGCTATCCTTGCTATTTTTGCCATCACTTTATTATCTATATGGAAAATACTGCCATTCAGTTCAGATCTTACTATGTGCGTGTATTTTCCTATTTCTAAATCTGATTGTTTTATTTTTGGATTTCCACCTTGCAATTCTATTATTTGCCTGAATTTAGCCATAGCTTTACCACTGTCAATAAGTTTGCGTGCCGCATCATAACCTGCATCCTTGCGTACTTTTCCGCATAGTTCGAGTAGTTTACCTGTCATAAGCAAGCTCTTGTGTCTGAGGTCTTCGGGTCCTTTCCCCTGAAGAACATCTAGTACGTCTACACACTCAAGCACAGGTCCTATCCCATATCCTACTGGTTCAGATCCATCTGTTATGAGAGCTTCAACTTTCATACCTAACATACTACCGACTTTGATAAAATGCTTGGCAAGTTGGTTTCCTCGTTCTATATAGGGTACTTTAACTCCACGTCCTACTGGTATATCTATTATTACATATTTGGCTCCAACGCTCTTTTTCTTGCCCAATATGCTTGCAAGTAGCATTCCCTCTGGGTCAAGGCTGAGTGGATGTCTTATCTTTATTAATTTGTCATCTACTGGTGCGAGTTTCATCCCTCCGCCCCACACTATAGCGCCCTTTGCTTTTTTTACAATATCTCGGAGTTCTTCCATGCCAAGTGTAACATCTGCCAATACTTCCATAGTATCAGCAGTTCCTGATGCAGAGGTTATTGATCGTGATGATGTTTTAGGTATGTACAATCCTGCCGCTGCAATTATTGGTACAACTAGCATCGTAGTTCTGTTTCCTGCAACCCCGCCAATACAATGTTTGTCAAGTATTGGATTTTTGCCTAGATTGAGTTGATCTCCGGATTCAACAGTTGCCTGAGCAAGTGAGATGACCTCATCATCTGAAAATCCGTTTATATATGCAGCACTTATCCATGCAGCTATCTCTCCTTCACTTAATCTATTCTGCATTATGTCATCAACAATCATTTTTACTTCGTGGTTGTTTAGTGTGCCCTTATCAAGTTTTTTCTTTATATAAGTTATTGATTCCGGCCTGTTCATGTGTATTACACTTACGATCTGACCTTTCCTAAGTTTGAACGCTTCCATCATGTCAAGGAAAACCCCGACTTCTCCCGGTTTAACCAGGTCTCTACTCACATCAACAAGCGCTATCATATGTCTTCCGTCTATTGTTACAGTGGTTCTGTAACCCGAGTAAATATCGTGTTCTTTTGCTTCATCCTGATTCAACACTATAATATTTTTTCCAGTGTATATATCGATTGGTTTCACTTTGCACGCGTACTTTTTGAGTTTCCATACATCTACTTCTTTCGTTTGTTTTTCTACATAATCTTCCATAAAAACACCGTTCTTATAAGTATTATTCATACTAATTTTATTCGTATAATTTTATTCCGAGTTTCTGTGTTGCCATTGCAAAAAACGATTGGCATGGTATCACACCAAGTTCTGTAACATATCCATTGATGTATTTGGCGGCAGTGGCCTCAAATGCCGGATTCCTTATCTTCACTCCTTTTGGTGGATTTTCCCAGACCTCTTTTGAATCCCGTTCTTCGATTTTTTCCCGTGTTCCGTATATCGTCATCGGACTATATTTTGATAACTCGGCTGCGCAGTATACAGATACATCGTTCATTCTTGCTATGTGTGCAAGGGTGGATGTGCCTATTTTATTAATCAAATCTCCTCTCGAGGTTATTGAATCTGCACCAACGAGTACAATATCGGCTTTTTTCATATACAGATTCATGCCGCCATCAACAGACAGTGTCACATCTATTCCTGCTTTAGCAAGCTCGGTAGCAGTTTTTCTTCCCTGATATCTTGGACGGGTCTCAAAACACACTACGCTGAATTTTTTGTGCATTTTTTTTGCTTTTATCAGTATCTTTGTCACTGATGAAGAATGGCAATGGGTAAGTACAAGTGCATTTTGGGGGATTAATCTTGCACCATATTCAGCAAGTTTTTTTGCATCCTCATCAGTTCTCTTGTTCATGGTTGCGTAATAAGTAACAAGGGTCTTTTTCAACTGTACAATATTTTTTGCACTTGTCTTTCTGTCAAAAGCATAGTGATTGGCCTTTTCAATCATGTTTCGCATCATTGGTTCTGTCGGTCTGCTGGCTATGAGTTTGTCTGACGTTTCTCTCAGTTCCCTATAAAGCGCGCGTGGATTTTTGGTTTTTGAATTTTTTACTGTTATTGATAAGCAGTCTATAGCAATCCTGGCAACGTTGCGTGCGCCCTGTACTTTAAGCGATTTTATATCTTTGATTATCTTTTTTACATCTTTGTGCATACTGTAGTAAACAATAGTAGAAATAAATAGCTTATCATTATACTCTCAATCCAATAAAGGCAGGTCTCTAGTTGCTCGTATATAATTCATTTTTGCCATTAAAACCCTTGTAATGCGTTCATTTCCACTCGGGTCAAATTTACGTGCGTCTGTTGGATTGTGGTGTATTCTTCTCAGATTTTCTGTTAATGGTGCATATTGTTTAGCCTGAGTTTTGTTCCTGTTCATTGGCGTTTGCATTGTTCTATGTGGTTTAGATGTTTCACTACCACAACTCCCGTTCCTATGTAGTTCGTGCAGTTTTCTATGTCTGCCTTTTGGTACTTTACCTCTTTCTCTGTTACCCATATATCAATAAATGTGTGTGGTACTATATATAAATATATGTTTCAGATTGAAATATCAGAAACATATAATGTCAGAACCTGATCTTCAATTAGGTGAGTTTTCAATTTATGTAATTATAAAAAGCACATTGTGAAAATAAAATAATAAAAAATAAATAAAGCTATAAAATTCAACCGAATAAGCTTGCAAGACCTTCAGCGGCCTGCTCTTCTTTCTTTCCGGTATCTTCTTCCTTAACTTCCTCTTTCTTTGGAGCGCTTGCTGCAGGTGCTGCTGCGACTGGAGCTGCTACTGCCTGTTTTAACAGATCATCAAAGTTTGCTCCTTTTACTGCTTCAGCAAGTACTTTTGCTTTGGCATCGTCTGCCTCTGCGCCACTTGCCTTTATTACAGCAATAATATTTTCCTTACTAACTTCCTTACCAGCTCCGTGCAAAAGAAGCACAGCGTGCAAATATGGGTCTACCTTAGTCATAATTTTCACCTCAATATCATTCTATTCTTTTTTCTCTTCCTCAGTTTGCCCTTTCGGTGCAATGCTTTCAAGAGCCAACCCCTGCCTTAATGCAGAGGAGAGAAGCTGCTCTATCGAGCTTGAGGAATAAATATCAGCGTTCAAGGCAAGATTCAATGATTGCATGGCTGCTTTGCCAAGGAGCATATTTATGTTCTGCTCGCATGGATATCCTGCGTTTATTGAAATATTCATTGCCTGAGATATACTGGCCGTAAGATCAGAGTCGATCGTATCGCCCATATCTAATAGTTCACTGCTATAGATATATTCGCCATCAAATCCAAATATCATACTTGCGGCTATCTCAAATGGCATAACTCCTAGGGTTTTCAGTGCCTTTACCTTTGGTTCAGTTATTGCTTCGCCTTTCTTAGCAACTGTGCTCTCTCTTGCAACCACTATTTTTCCGCCTTTTATCTGGACATTGAGTCCGCCTGCCTTAAGTTCTGACAATGCGGGTCCTGGTGCAAGGTCTGTTTCACCCTCAGGTACTACGATATCTGCGTTTGCCACGTCTCCGATCTTTGCTGCTCTCTTTTTCTTGTGTTGTTTAAAGAACTGATTTAGTTCATACGGGGACGTGTTTGTAAGTATCAAAGCCACTGGACTGTCACATTCCGAAACCTTTTCTGCAAGTTTCTTATTTGACAGGAGTACTCTGCTTATCACTGGTTTTTTTAATACCAGTAATTTGCCTCCATCTGATCGTATCTTTTTTCTCAGTGATTGGAGTAATGCATCTGGTAATTTGCGCAATCTGAGCAATGCAACCGTCTTGTAATTTTCTATATCTTTGATTGTACTGGTTACCTGTTCTATTTTCTTTTTCACTGCTTTTTTGTTAGTATCTACAATGTAAACCATATGATCACCCTACCTTTGCAGGCTTACCCATAGTAAGCTTTACGTAAACCGATCTTATGTTGCTCTCATGCACCTTGCTCTTCACTGCATCATAAACAATTTCTGCATTATCGAGCAAATCATCTGCCGTCATTACCTCTGTGCCTATAAGTGCCTGTGCAACAGGAAGATATTTTCCTTTTGATACAATTCTTACAGAATTCTTTGATTTCGCTATTATATCTTTGATATCTCCGCCAATAATTGGTTTTGGTAGTTTACCTCTTTTACCAAGGTACTGACCCAAAGA
The DNA here is from genome assembly GCA_018813505.1 of Microcaldota archaeon. Classification (GTDB taxonomy): domain Archaea; phylum Micrarchaeota; class Micrarchaeia; order Anstonellales; family Bilamarchaeaceae; genus Bilamarchaeum. Next base: position 19,811 of record JAHJBM010000023.1, on the reverse strand, counting down.
CTTTGCGACCGCACCCATCAGGTTTGGTTGCGCAAGTGTAAAATAATTTTCTGCAAGTTCTCCTGCCTTTGTTTTGTCTGCATATGAAGGTATCTCTGCCGGGGTAATTATTAGATCAGCACCTGCTTTCTTTGCCTTTTCAGCTATTTCCTGTTCTGCAAATACTGCACACTTGAGTTCCTTTCCACCTTTTCCTTTTGGCAGTATTATATCTAGGTTAAGCCTGTTCTCGCTCTTGGAGAAATCAATACCTTTCATACTTATGATTATCTCCACGCTTTGCTTGAATTTTCTCTTTCCTTTTTCTTCCAAAGCCTTGTTTATGGCATTAAGTAATTTGTTTTTATCCATATAAATCAGCCCTCCTACTTCCAGTTTCCGGTTTTGGATGCCCATTACATTGAAAGTAGTAATTACGGGTAAAAGATTTATGATTAGTTATCCTTATAAATCTCTCTAATTCACCGTTAAAGTTCGCCGACTCTTCTTTTGATTCTTTTTCTCAATCTTTTGCGCTTTTTCTTTACCCATTTCCAGCGCATGCGGTTCTTTTTCTTCCATTTTCTTGGTTTCGCACCCATATTAATACCTCATGAATAAATCTAAACATAATACTTTCGAATTTATAATTCGTAGAAATATTATTTGGACGTTGGGCTTAAATATGTTTCGAAATCGGAATTCATTTGTTATATGAAACGAAAAATATCAAATACAAAAGCTTTTTATCATATGCACGTGTGTTCATTCTGTATTTTATTTTATGTGATATAATTTTCAGGTGGTATATGATGAAATCCAAAATCGAAGGAGAAATAATGCAATTGCTTAGTTTTGAGCTAGATGGCAGTGACGAAATATATGCCGAAGCAGGTGCCATGTCCTGGATGAGTGATAATGTTAAAATGGAATCGTATATGCGTGGCGGTCTTGGTGCAGGTATTGGAAGGGTATTTACTGGTGAGTCACTTTTCATGGTCAGGTTCAAAAGCGAATCAGGTAAGGGTATGGTGTCATTTACCCCATCATTTCCAGGTAAAATACTTCCACTTAAAATCGGTCCAGGAAAAGAAATCATATGTCAAAAAGATGCGTTTCTTGCTGCAGAAATGAGCGTTAATCTGGAAACAATATTCAGGAAAAAGCTAGGTATTGGTTTATTTGGTGGCGAAGGATTTCTTCTTCAGAAACTAACTGGTACTGGCAATGCGTTTGTTGAAATAGATGGAGAAGTATTCGAGATGGATTTAAAAGCCGGTGAAAAACTAAAGGTTGACACTGGTTCTATTGCCATGTTTGAAACTACTGTAAAATACGACATAGAAATGGTCAAAGGCGTTAAGAATATCATTTTCGGTGGCGAAGGTCTTTTCCTTGCAACGCTCGAAGGTCCTGGAAAAGTATGGCTTCAGACAATGCCCGCAAGCAGTCTTGTAAGAAAACTTCTACCGTATCTCCCGAGAGGTGGCTAACATATGGAAGATATTAAACTCGAAGATCCCCCCATTGCATTGGTTTCACTTGTCATCATTCTGTTCATTGGAATAGTTGCAATCGCACTGATGTTTGTTTTTGGCATACATCTGGCGCTACTGACATTATTGCTTGGCTTAGGTGCCATAGCCATACCATTAATCATAGGTATAATCCTGTCTTTTGTTGGTCTTTGGTATATCGCATATTCATTCCTTAAGTCATGCGTTTCAAAAAATGATCGTGCAAAACCCCGTTGTGGGAACTTTACACTTAAAAGAATAAAGAAATCATAATCTGGTTGCCACTAATGTCAATAATAAAAAGAATTGAAATTCTTTGTGAATTTCAAAATGTTTGGAGTTTGCAGTGAAAAGAATTGAAAGCGTCATAGCTTTCAAAAATTTCATTGCACTTTGTATAGTACAATGAAAACTACTAACTCTTTATAGCACAATAAAAAATACTAGAAATAGTTATGATTTGCTTTGGTGTATCTCAGCTGATGGATAGTTTTACAAATACATTTGCAGGTACCTTTACCTTCAGGATCTGTTTGATGTATTTTTCATCGCCTTCGACATTACAAAGTCTTTTATGAATTCTTTTTTCCCAGTGCTCGTAAGTATCAGTACCATCACCGCATGGGGTTCTTCTGCACGCTATCTCCCTCTTTTCTCTCGGGAGTCTCACTGGGCCCATGAACGTCATATTAAGAGCGTCTGCGAGATTTTTTATTTGTGACACTACGTTGTCAAGTGCATTTGGATCCTCTCCGCTTAGTCTGATTCTTACCATTGTCATGTAATACCTCTAAACAATATAATAAAATTTGTCGTACTATAAATCCAAAATTTATTGTGCGACAATCTGGAACGATTTGTCCAATTGATCGTTGCAACGATCAATGGACCATAGAACGGAAAGCCGTTCTATTGGTCGTTCCAAGCTTGTGAGATTAATGTAGTTGACAAAGGTATATAAAGTATTGGTGTCTTGGCTTCAGTATCATTTGTTTCTTTATTTTCGTCCTAAACTTTATAAACTATCGATGAGAAAGGTTGTTCTGATTTTCTATTTTATGCTGGTGAAATCTATGAATTTGATGACTATAAAAGAAATGCCTGAAGATTTAATGAAGGAAGTTGTACACTCGGCAATTGAACTTAAAAAAGAAGGGAATCGTTCAAGAACCGATCTAAATGGAAAAGTTCTAATCTCGTTATATGAAAAACCATCAACAAGAACCCGGCTATCTTTTGAAACTGCAATGAAAAACGTTGGTGGCCACACGATTGTGATGGATTTCAAAGGTTCGCAAATGTCTAGGGGGGAGACCATGGCAGATACTGCGCGTGTTCTATCACGTTATTGCAATGTAATAAGCGCAAGGCTGTTCAAACACACTGATCTCGAGGAAATCGCAAAACATGCATCAGTACCAGTAATCAATGCACTCACTGACAGGGAACACCCCTGCCAGGCGCTTGCGGATATGCAGACTATCATCGAGTACAAGAAGGAAAAAGGAAAACTCGTTTATATCGGTGATACTGCAAACAATGTCGCCTATTCTCTGATGCTTATTGCAGCAAGATATGGGATGCACGTTGTATTGTGCGGTCCTGATGGTTATCATCCAAGTTCGGAATATCTGGAGGAAGCAAAAAAGACTGGTGCAAAAGTTGAAGTTACTGCAGATCCCATATATGCAGTAAAGGATGCAGATGTCATATACACTGATGTCTGGGTTTCAATGGGTGACGAAGCCCAAAAGGAAAAGCGAGTGAACGATCTAAGGCCCTATCAAATAAATTCAGAACTTCTAAAACACGCAAAATCAGATGCGATAGTGATGCACTGCCTTCCAGCACATCGGGGTGATGAGATAACTGATGATGTTATGGATGGAAAACAGGCGGCAGTATGGGACCAGGCCGAAAACCGTATGTGGGCACAGGAAGCTCTGTTGCTGAAATTATTAAAGAAAGAATGAACTTCATTCAATTCTCTTTTTTTCTTGTTTTCATTCTTTTTGTTATTCTCATTCTTGTCCTTCATCAATTTGTATTGGGGGGTGTTCGTCAACTTGTAAATCTCCGTTCATTAATCCTAGTCCATATCCCAGTTGTTCTCTAAAGCTTTCATCGTCGCATCTTCGTTTTGCATCTAATAGTATTGCTCTTGCTCTGTACCATAATGGTGATTTGCCTGATCGGTTTCTCCTTATTTGTATTGCTATTGCTACAAGCGTTTCAACAATTGTATAATGTGTGTCTTCGTTAGTTTCAGTTTTCAATGCATCTGCAAGCTGAGTAACAATTTCACTTTTAAGTGGCATTGTTATTTCATCATCTGTTCCAATATCTGCAAGATGTTTTGCTGCATATATACGTACTTCTGCTGCTGGATCTGACGTCAGTGTCATACCAAGTACAGATATATCCTCATTCATCTTTTCAATGTTTACTTCGTCTTTATCTGGTCTTGCTCCCTGATACATTTTAGCTCTAATCGTATCAATAATTCGTTTCCTCTTTTTAACATCGTTTTCAAAATGTTCTGATGTTGGGTCAAGAATCGTTCTTATTCCACGTACTTTCTGTAGTAGTGGGAGTATTCTTTGCATTGCTCTCGTTATTCTCCCTCCTTCATTTTCTGAACCTATAAAAATAGTTGGTGTTTGAACAACTGGTGAGTTCGCACGTTGGTCTTTTTTTCGTTTAACTATCATAATCCTCTTTTGTTTAGGTAGTTTTTTATTGTTTGTTTAAAAGTTCGTATGTGGGTTAATAAACCTATAGCTTGGAACACAGCTCTTCAGCAGCTTTCTTCATATCTGTTGCACTGTAAATTCCTCTACCGACAATTGCATGAAATCGTTTTCCAGCGGCTTTTGCGCCTTCGCTGACTTCACCACCCTGCGCAACCAGTCCGGGTGAATAGAATACTGGATTTTTCACTCCGCATTTTTCAACCAATCCTTTGTAATATGATATTCTATCGGGCTTGTTCCCAGGAACTACAAAATCAGTTACTCCAATTCTTGCAGCGAGCTCATACATATCATCTGGTGCATCTTTTCGTAAATACCCACCCAGTTCGCGTTCGATTCCCAGTTCGCTGAAAAGTTTGTTGTAATCTTTTTTCTTCCCATTGCTCAGATCTCCATCAAGATATCTTGGGTGGGTCATTTCACCGCCGACAATCACTCCTAGATTTTTTTCCTGTGCGGATTTTATCCATTCATATTCTGTGACTGGTCCTGCCTGCGGAAACAATATCACTGCATCAACACCTGCACGAACCATAGAATCCATGAAATGATTCGGTGTATCAGGTATGTCAGTTCCTGCTTTCTGGTGATCATATATGACTGGCTTGTGAGTATGCTCTCTTGTAAAATCAACAACTGCTTTTAATCCAACATCAAGAAATGAAATGCCAACTTTGTACGCACCAATTTTTTCTACATCTTTCGTAGCCTCGACAATTTTCTTATATGTGTCAAAAGTAACATCACACGCTGGTATTATGCTCCTATCAAGTTCAATAATTTTTTTCACATCTTCCATGCAATTCACCAGATTAATAACAGTAATATCAAAAAAAATCTAAAGAAGTTTTAATTTCTCGACTCCGTATTTTTCAAATTCTTCTTCAATCGCTTTTGCGATCTCTTTTCCTGGTTTCAGTTTTTCATATGCTTTTGGAAGGAGTTTGAGTCCGCTACTTAACGCAAGGTAAGGAACTTCCTTCTCTTCCACTGCTTGTTTCACACTTTTACCATCATCTCGGAGTTCCATCCTATTTGTAAGACCAAAAGCTGCAATCACTTCAATTCCTGCTTCTTTAAGCGCATCTATTGTTGTGAGCAATGAACCTCCGGTTGTTGTTACATCTTCGATTACAATAGTTTTTCCCTGTGGTTGGCCTACAAAATACTTGTCTTTTGGTGCTCCATGTTCTTTTGGTTTTCCTCTCCCCATTGGCAGTACGTGACTTCCATTCCCATAATTTTCTGCCTTCTTGGCCCATTTGTATTGTGTAAGCACACCAAGTTTAGTAGCACCTTCAGGCACTCCATAAAAGCAATCGGGTTGCAAGCCGTTATCTTTTGTAAATGCAAGAACATATTCAGTTAATTTGTCAATAAGAAAAACATCACTTGTTGGAGTTCTCCAATTTACATACCAATTAGACATTCTTCCCGATTTCAGTTTTATTGGTTCTTTGAAAAAGCCGACGACATTATTATCCAAAACAAATTTGTTGAATTCTTCCTGATTAAATTCTGTCATATATATCACCAAACTAGAGGAGCTTTTGATTCAATGCTAAACCAGCTACAACCATCGCTCCGCCAACTATTGTAAATATACTGGGCACTTCACCTAATAAAATTATCGAAGCAATCACTGCAAAAACCGGGATCAGAAGTTTAAACGAGCTTGCCCTTGAAGCTCCTATAAATGGTATGCTTTTGTACCATATCACATATATGAAACCCGTTATCACAGCACCTATGTACAATATGATCGGCCATTCATCTATTGTTATTTTCGCTATGTTTCCGATTTCACCACTTGCACTGGTGTAAAAAAGAAGAAATGCTGCACCTGCAAGAACAGTGTAAAATGTTGCAACTATCCCCCCATATTTTTCAACATATTTCTTTCCATAAATAGTATATATAGTAATACATACTGCAGAACCTATCAATATGACATTACCAATGAAATACCCATCATTAATCATCTGGTTTAGGTTCATACCGTTTGTAGTAACTAAAACCATTCCTAAGAATGCAATCACTACTCCAATTATTTGTTTTTTATCCAGTTTTTCATGTATAATCAATGGTGCAAGTACTGCAATAAATATCGGGTTTATGTTTACAAGTATTGATGCATTTGTGGCAGTTGAAAGTCCGATTCCGTTAAATAACAACAAAGAACTCAATGCGGTTCCTATAATTCCAAGAACTACCAATGGTACAATGTCTTTTTTATCAATCGTTAACTTTGTTTTGCTAAAATAAATCATTCCAAGAATAACCACAGCTCCAATGGCATTTCTTAAAAATGCGATAAGTGCTGGGGAAACATCAGACACTATCATTTTTGAGAATGGGTGCATCAATGCCCAAAAAAACATCAGAATAATCAGAACTGGTACGAATTGTTCTTTTTTCAAATCCAAAACCATTACACTACCTACTTTTGTTTCATAAGTTAGTATTATAAATTCTGCTTGAGATAAGAGGTCCTAGTTCTCTATGAAAAATATAAAATCAGTACTATTATTACAGGATGGCACAGCCATATGTGGTCAGGGGTTTGGAGCGAAAGCCAGTTCTCAAGGAGAATTGGTTTTCAATACCTCAATGACTGGCTATCAAGAAGCACTTACAGATCCAAGTTACGGCGGTCAGATACTTCTTATGTCAAATCCTTTGATTGGAAATTATGGAATCAATAAAAAGGATTTTGAAAGTAACAAAGTGCAGGTCGCAGGTTTTGCAGTGCGCAATCTAAGTCCTGATTATTCACATCGCGAGGCAGATTGCAGTGTCAATGAATTCCTTGCTGATTATGGGGTTCCGGGAATTACCGGAATAGATACAAGATTTCTTGTAAGGAAGATAAGAAATGCCGGTGTCATGCCTGCATTGCTTGCAACCTATGAAGGTGATCTTGACATAAGCAAGTTAAATGTTGATTTCAATTATTCAGATCACGATTTTGTCCAAGAGGTTACAACTAAAAAACCGCAAAAATTCGGCAACGGTAAAATCCGTGTTGTGCTCGTTGACTATGGTGTAAAGCGCGGTATATTGAACGAGCTTGTTGCCCGTGGTATCGAAACGGTTGTTGTTCCAAGTTTCAGCAGTGCTGATGAAATCCGTTCACACGAACCAGATGGAATTCTTCTTTCAAACGGTCCTGGGGATCCGTCAATACTTACACAAGCGCATAAAACAATCCCGGCACTTTCAAATCACGGCTATCCGATGTTTGGCATCTGTCTTGGCCACCAGCTTCTTGCACATGCGTTTGGGGGCAAAACTTTCAAGATGAAATTCGGTCATCATGGTTCTAACCATCCGGTCATTCATATGGAAACAAAAAAAGTTTCGATCACAACACAAAATCATGGATTTGCAGTTGATGCAAAAAGCATATCACAAGATTTTGACATCACCCATCTCAATTTAAATGACAATACTGTTGAAGGAATGAAACACAAATCCAAATCTATCTTTTCAGTCCAATATCATCCTGAAGCAAATCCTGGTCCACATGATTCCAAACATCTGTTTGATGAATTTGTAAAATTGATGGGGGGCAAAGGCAGATGACTCGAGACACTGGACACAAGACACAAAACCGAAAAGTATCAAAGGTCCTTGTAATTGGTAGTGGGCCAATTGTTATAGGTCAATCTGCAGAATTCGATTATTCCGGTACTCAGGCATGCAAGGCATTGCGTGAGGATGGCATCGAAGTGATATTGGTAAATTCAAATCCTGCCACTATCCAAACTGATAGCGACATTGCAGATAAAATATACCTCGAACCGCTCAATTCAGAAATCTTGGAAAAAATAATCAAAAAGGAAAATCCTGAAGGTATTCTTGCCACAGTGGGTGGTCAGACTGGTCTTAATCTTGCTATGGAACTTCATCGCAATGGAGTTCTTGAAAAATACAAAGTTAATTTCCTTGGTACTGATGCACATTCTATTGATCTTGCGGAATCGCGCGAGCAATTCAATGGACTCATGAAGAAATTACAAGTGCCAATGCTCCAAGGTAAAATTGTGAAAGATTTTGAAACTGCAAAAAAATTCGCTAATGAAATTGGCTACCCGGTTATCATAAGACCTTCGTTTACTCTTGGTGGAACTGGGGGTGGCACTGCAAATAATGAAAGCCAGCTAAAAGAAATACTTGATCTTGGTTTCAGACTTTCGGCAACCAATGAGGTTCTTTTGGAAAAATCAGGCATTGGTTGGGGCGAATTCGAATACGAAGTTATTCGTGATGGTGATGGCAACTCAGTAATCATCTGCACCATGGAAAACTTTGATCCAATGGGTATACATACTGGTGAGTCAATTGTTGCTGCACCTATACAAACCCTTTCAGATCGTGAAAATCAAATGCTTAGAAATGCCGCATTAAGAATTGTCAATGCAGTTGGCGTAAAAGGCAGTTGCAATGTTCAATTTTCTTTGAATCAGGAAACTGGTGAATATGTTGTCATAGAAATAAACCCTCGGCTTTCAAGATCATCGGCCCTTGCGTCAAAAGCAACTGGCTATCCAATTGCGCGTGTTGCAGCGAAAATTGCACTGGGAAAAAAACTCCATGAAATTAAAAATCCAATTACCGGCACATCTGCTGCATTTGAGCCTGCACTAGATTATGTTGTTCTAAAAATTCCAAGATGGCCCTTTGACAAATTTTCCAGAAGCAATCGAAAACTCGGAACAATGATGAAAAGCACTGGCGAAGCAATGGCCATAGGACGAACGTTTGAAGAAGCTCTTATGAAAGCCATCAGAAGCCTTGACATCAAGATTCCTAAGGCAATCAGACCTGCAATGCACCTTAATCCAGCAACCGATCAGCGTATATATGCGATTTTTGAGGCATTTAGGAGGTGCATGTCTGTTGATGAGCTTTACAAAGAAACAAAGATCAGCAAATGGTTTCTTGGGCGGATTCACCGATTAGTTTCACTTGAAAGAGAAATCCAATCAAGTAGTGGGGATGGCGTCCAGCTGTCAAAACATATCCTACTTGAGGCAAAAAGAAATGGGTTTTCTGATGTTGCAATCGCAGACCTGTTTGGCAATGGAATTACAGAATCACAAATCCGTTCTTTGCGCAGAGAATATTCCATTTTGCCAACTTACAAGGTGGTGGATAGCTGTGCTGGTGAGTTTGAGGCTCTAACCCCATACTACTACTCAACATACGAATACGAGAACGAAGCAATCACAATCCAATTGCATCGTTCGAAAGCGAAAAACCAGTCACACCTGGATGAGAAAGCGAAAAGCGTAATCGTCATCGGTTCAGGTCCGATACGAATAGGGCAAGGTATCGAGTTTGATTATTGTTGTACTCATGCGGCCTTTGCACTTCGTGATCTTGGTTTCAGAAGCATTATTGTAAACAACAATCCAGAAACAGTTAGTACTGATTTTGATTCTTCAGACAGGCTTTATTTTGAACCACTCACATTTGAGGATGTAATGAACATAATCGAAAACGAGCAGCCATATGGGGTCATACTTCAACTCGGAGGTCAGACGAGTATAAATCTTGCAAAAAAACTCTCAGAAAATGGAGTAAGAATACTTGGAACACAATTTGATGGCATTGACCTTGCAGAAGATCGCGAGCGTTTCAGGGAACTATGCAACAAACTGGGAATTCCACAGCCACCAAACGGTACTGCAACAAAAGAGCACGAGGCATTTGGGATTGCGGAAAAAATCGGTTACCCAATTGTTGTTCGGCCAAGTTATGTGATTGCTGGCAGGGGCATGGCAATTGTGCGTGATAGAAATGAACTTACTGCATTTATCACAGAAGCAGTTGATGTTAGTGAAAAGAAACCTGTGCTTATTGACAAATATCTTGACAATGCAATTGAAACAGAAGTTGATGCTGTTTCAGATGGTGGGACACTTTTCATCGGTGCTATAATGGAGCATATCGAGCCTGCAGGAATTCACTCAGGAGATGCCAACATAGTTCTTCCGTCAATACGCTTAAGCGATAAAGAAAAACAAACAATAACCGAATATAGCGAAAAGATCGCAAAATCGCTTGGAAATATTGGACTTATAAATATCCAGTATGCAGTACGCGAAGGCACGGTATATATGCTTGAAGCAAATCCCCGTGCAAGCCGTACTGTGCCATTTGTGAGCAAGGCAATAGGTATTCCTATGGTAAAACTTGCGACTGCTGTTATGCTTGGCGAGAAATTGGACGATATTTTGCCTAATTTGCAAATGCCATCTCCCTCTTATTTTGCAGTCAAATCAGTTGTATTTCCATTCCTTAAGCTTGCAGGAACAGATATTGGTCTTGGTCCTGAAATGCGCAGCACTGGTGAAACCATGGGCATTGGCGATTCATTTGAGATCGCATATTACAAGGCACTGCTTGCAGCAGGTTCGTTTGTTGATCCAAAAAAGAAATCTGTTTTGCTTAGTGTCAGGGATGAAGACAAGGAAAATGCTGTTCAACTATCAAAACTGCTATCTGAGCTTGGATTCAAAATCTACGCGACAAAAGGCACAGCAGAAAAAATCAAAAGTTCTATCATTGTGCCGAAAATAGGTGAAGGGAATACAAAACAATCAGACATTCTCGAACTAATAAAATCAGGTAAAATTGGCCTCGTGATAAACACCCCTAGAAAAGGTGGTAGTTCACATACTGATGGTTTCAAGATACGGCGTGCGGCAATAGAAAAAGGTACGACCTGCATTACGAATATTAGTACTGCGTTTGAACTTGCAAAAGCATTGAAAAAACTCAGTAAACACGATTTAGAAGTATCGACTATTTCTGAGTGGAATTCGCATTCAAAATGATTTATGAATTGATCTCTAGAAAGTTGTGAAATCTAATCATAACTCTTGACCATCTTCTCAAATATCTGAGCATAATCTCGGTCTTCTTCTATTCCTATACCTGTTTAAGGATTTCTATAAATTCTTCTCTGGTAAGTTCCATATCTCTTATTATTTTTCTCAACAAACCTCTTCCAATATCCTGACCTGGATGCACAGGAACTGTAATAAGAATGTCCGTCTTATTCTTGAACTGCACATGGCTTCCGCTTTGTCGTATTTTTGTGTACCCTTTGAGAGTTAATACTTTTATCAATGTCTTAGCATCCACGATGGGAAGTTTCATACAGAAACCTCGATCTTCTGAACACCGATAAATTCATGCGCATGGACTTCCTTATGTTCTTCCAAACAAAGGTTGATGACCTCTCTTATATTTTCAAGGACTTCCTGTACGGTTTTACCTTGCGTGTAACATCCCTTCAAATCAGGAACTTCGGCCACAAACATTCCATCTTCGTCTTTTTCAATAAGTACTGTGAAATTATATTTTTTCATATTCACACCAAAATATTTATTACTCAGGACATTTTTAAAATCATAATTTTTTCCAGTGGACTGTCTGTTTTGGGGTATCTTTATAATTACACTACGGTTTCATATTTTCACTTCTGTACGGTATATTATATAGAATATTCTTGATCATTCTACACGTGAGGTCTGTCATATAATTTATCTGAACAACAATATCAGTGTCGGCACTATTATTGCACCCATCAAATTCGTTCTTTCAATCTTCATTTTTGTTGTTACTAACCCGAGTATGCTTCCCAACACAAGAATAACAACACCAAACACCCCGTTAAGGAGAAATGTAATTATTATCAAATAAGCAGCCAAAACCCAATTAATTTCTTTCAAATCCAAAGATGCCATTGCACCTATTTTTCTGCGCAGAAGATAGACGATGAACACAGAAACTGTAATACCAATCAAAAACAAAGGCAACAAAAGAGCAAGATTTTTTTCAATATCAATATAATCAGATAGCCAGATTATGGCACCAACCCTTGCCTTGTTTATGGATGCAACAGATGAAAGCGAGAATATTGCCTGGCTTATGGATATAGAACTAATTGTTGCAAGATACCCTAGTGTATTCATTGGCATGAATATTGTTGCAAAAACAGCAACCTGTGAAGGAGATCCGATTCCAGGAATCAGATCAGAGAAAAATCCAAGTAAAACTCCCAAAAAGCTGAATTTCAGGAATCCAAAATCAATATTCGTGTCTTTTTGTTCTGGTATCCTGCGCTTGCCGTAGTTTATCATCGCGGTTATCGCAAACATTCCTGAAAACATTGGAAGAAACGGATCTTTCATTTCGCTGTTCAAAGACAGATATCCTAATGCACCGGCAAGCAGGAAAATCAACAAAGACAAATGCGGTTTTTTGGTTTTTGCAAGCAAGATAATCGAGAGCAGTAAAAGAATATATTTCATATTAGGTCTCATAAACCCATAAAGAATTGGAAAAAAACCGAGCGATGGATAAAAAAGCACCATAGACACAAGAGCAGCGAAAACTGACGAAAGTAGCACAGTCTTGAGTGCCATCAATCCCTTTCCTCTCAGCACCATCCGCTGCCCTGGCAATACTGCTATTACTGTAGAATCCTCCGGGATTCCAAAGAATATACTAGGTATAAACGATACGATGAGATTTGCAGGATAAAGTGCGATTATCAGAATCGCAAAAGAAGTTTCATCAATTCCTATTTCAGAGAGTATGGAAATCAGGGTATTTGAGTGCAAGCCAGGCAGCATACCTGTTAGGCATCCGAGAATTATTCCAATAATAAACCAACCTGCCATCCCCCAAGGCATAGCGGTATTACATACTTAAGTAATTAAATTCTGCTGTAATTAGAAGCGGTTTCCGGTTTCGTGTTTTCAGCATCCAGTTTTGCGATACACGGTACAACCTACTAGACTGGAAACTGAAAACGGGAAACTGTTCTAACCCACTGCCACGTCTTTCAGTCTTATATGTGGCCCACCATCGCTTACAGGCGCTTCCTGCCCGCCTTTTCCACAAATGCCTGGGCTTGTTCCAAAATCCTTTCCAACACATTCGACATTTTTCAAAGTCTCGAGTATGTTTCCTGTGATGGTAACATCATGCATCAACTTTCCTTTTTCGCTATTTTTGATTTCATAGGCTTCTTCTGCCTTGAACATAAAACCGCCAGAGAAAATATCCACACTCCCACCGCGCATGCCCTTAAGGTAAATACCATGCCTGACCTCAAAAACATCCTCAATTGATGATTTTCCTGGTTTGAAATATGTATTGCTCATTCTTACTATTGGTGAGGAATCATAGCCATCTGCCCTTGCATGTCCATTTGTCGCTATTCCAAGCTCATGTGCAGTTTCCATTGAATTGATATACTCTTTCAATATGCCATTTTGTACAAGTGTCGCTTTTTTGGCTTTAATCCCCTCATCATCATAATGATAATTGCCAAAATCCTTAGCAGTTGGGTCATCTGTTATAGTTACCATCTCATTTCCTATCTGATGCCCTATCCTATCTCTGAGTATGGATTCCTTATCTACTATGGCATCAGCTTCACATGCATGTCCAATAGCCTCATGACATAGTACTCCTGTCATTTCAGGATCAAGGACTACCATAAACCTGCCCTTTAATGGTGCATCTGCTCCAAGAAGTCGTATTGCTTTTTCTTTGGATTCTGTCATTGTACTATCTATCTTAAGATGGTCAAAACCATTTCTTGAGGAAGATCTTGCTCCTCCGCGTTGTATGTTATTTCCTTCTTTTGCAATGCATGTACATGACAGATAACTATATCCTGTTTTTTGCAGGATTTCTGTTCCATGTGAATTATAAAATTCTCCTTTGTTTGTTGAATCAATACATGTTATGTTTCTTGACGATATTTTTTCTGCTTTCATTTGTTTTGATGATTTAAGGATTATTGAAACCTGTTCTTCAGGATCTGTAATTTTTATCTTATCCTCTATAGTGTTTTTCTCCTGTTTTGGTATATCAAATTTTATCTTTCCTTTTCCAAGTAATGCAAGTTTTTGTGCTCTTTTAAGCAGTTCTTCAATAGGTTCATTGTTGCCTGAAGCAAATCCCCAGGATCCATTTTCAAAAACTCTGGCACTGACTCCATACGAAGTTCCTATCGAATGGGTTAATTCGTCATCACGCATACTGATGACTGAGTTTGCACTATTATCAATCCTAAGTTCTGCATACTGGTATTTCGAAAGAATTCGTTCATATTCCATATAATAGACACCCATAGTTCTCGCACTAGAACAAAAATATATTTTTAGATACGATAAACTTTATCATATGACTGCTATAAATATCTTTGTCCAGCCGATCCAATCAACTCCATTCAAATTCCTTCTACTTCAGAAACAATTTTTGTTATTTCTGCTAAGAAATTGCGTGCATCATTCAGTACGCGTGTCGCTTCTTGCGATGTTATCTCTCCAACTCCATAAGATGCTTTGATTCTTTCGCTTTTGGCATATTCCAATGTCTCTGAATATTTCTTACTAAGCGTCTTTGCTTTTCTTATATATTCGGTATAATCCTTATCTACTATCATCTTTTTAACATAAAAAGCTTCAAACGCAGCAATGGCACATTCATGGGATCGCGCGTCGAGTCCAATCAACCAAAGGCTTGCCATAGTTGCATGATACATGGAATAGTATGCACAAGTTATTGTCCAGTCAAAGAACTTATTGTCGTGCATAATCTTGGCGGCAAATATGTTATGGTTTGATTTTTCTAAATGTTCTTTTGCCTTTTCCAGATTTTCTGGTACTTTAATCAATCTTTTTGGTACGTTGGGCGCACCTTCAAAACATTTTTCGAGTAAATTCATATCGGTTCACCAATCTTCAAAACTTCCATCCAGAATTTTTCTTCACCATAAAGCAGAATACGGTCAATCCAGATATTATGATATACTGGTTCATTTTTCCATAATTTTCTCATCATATCCAGTTCAATAGTCTGTATCGAAAATTTTTTACCACTTAAATTTTCCATTTGTTTACCAATAGACCCGGTATGGCTCTCAAAATACCTATCCTTGTTCTTCACAACAATTAGAATGTCAAAATCGCTTTCTTCATTAGTATCCATTCTTGCAGCAGAACCAAAAAGCAGAATGAATTTTATATTAGTTTTACTTTTTTTATTTGAATCTTCTGATAAAAGTTCGTTGGTCATACGGCGAAGCCAAACTACGGCAGTTTTACTATCTCTATAAAATTCATGCCTTCGTTCCATCTCCAAAACTGAGAATAGTTTCAATACTAATTCGTTATTTATATTTATTGAATATTCTTTTATTTTGCCTCTTATCGCGGATCGAACTACTGTATTTTTTTCTAATTCGTTAAGGTAGTGCTGAACTCGTTCATATGAAAGTTCACAATCTTTTTCTATTTCTCTTATGTACTTAGGTTTGGTTGGACTAAATAAAAATGGTTTTAGGATTGCCTTTGCATTATCAAACGAAATCATAATATCTAATGAACAATCCTATTTTTAAACATATTGATTATTCAATCATATGATTGAATTTTCAATCAATCATATTTAAATGAAATTTACTGCCTTTTTCGCGTATTCAAGTACTATCTTCTTCTCATCT
Source organism: Microcaldota archaeon (assembly GCA_018813505.1). Taxonomy (GTDB): domain Archaea; phylum Micrarchaeota; class Micrarchaeia; order Anstonellales; family Bilamarchaeaceae; genus Bilamarchaeum. The sequence goes on along the minus strand of JAHJBM010000023.1, from coordinate 4,026 downwards.
CGGCTTTTGACCATGCCACAAAATATGTGGTTTTTCATAGGGACCATAACCAGAATGAGTCCGCCAAAAGAAACTTCCATCTCTTTTTGGGTATCCTCCATCTTCTTGTGCATTGCATCGGAGACATTGACAACAGATGCCAGCAATCCAGAACTTACATCATTCAGTGCTATGGTGGTAAACACCGTTGTACCATCATTTTTTAGTACTGCACCGCCTATCCCATTGTCTTTCATCTCGTTTAGGAGTGTTTCAAGTTCTGCGCTCATACTATCACAATTCCTGTTGGTCCTATTTTTATAGGTATTTCTGAGCTGATGTTTGGTAGTGTCATTGAGTATTTTCCACCATTTTCATTTATTGTATATGTTTCATCCATGCCATGTTCTATAAGGCTTATAAGCTGTTTATCATGAACTCCGTCATCAACAAGATACAAAGTCGTTGCCTGGGCGCTTTTTAATCTTCCGCCTATTACACCTAGGAATTTTCGTATGGAATCCTTTTGATTGTATAAAACAAATGTGGAAAGTGTATCAAAGACCATCTTTATCCTTTTTCCTTCGCTTTCTTTCAATGCTTCATTTATTGCAAGGGAGATATCGTTAAGCGCACTTGGACCATCAACAACCCTTACTTTTTTGGCGTCCGCCTGTTCTCCTTTTCCAAGGGTGGCCGTATAGCAGTCTATGAATCTTACATTGTCTTTGTTGAGGTTTATGCCTAATCCTGAAGCTTTATGGGCTATGTCATTGGGAGATGAGTTTCCACATACGATATATGCGTTTTCATTTGCTGCCACTGCTGAAATAAAATGATATGCCAGAGCGGCCTTTTCTGTGCCGTTTGGCCCTATAAGGATGATATTTGCAGGATTTGTGTATCCTCCTTCCAGCATTATATCAAGATCAGAAATTCCGGTTGCCATCCTGTTTTTCTTTAGGATTGGCATCTTCTCGTCTACACCTGTTTCCATATGGATGAATTAGGTATAAATGCTTAAATAGTTAACTGGACTGTCTGGAAAGTTTAAAGAATAGTTAAACAAAATATCGAAAAATTATAAGAAGAAAAAACTATAAAAAAAAGAAAATTAAGCACACGTAAATGAGCATGGATCTGTTGACCCTACGACTACAGTACTCACTCCAGTATCAGCTGGCAATAAAACCGCTATAATTGCAGGTGTTATTAGGTAAATCAAAGCGCCAATAAGTGCACCAGTCATCATTGCAGTTGCCCAAACACTGGCTCTTGCTCTGGTTTCAGCACCAAGAAGCTGCCCAATTGCATATGTTGCACCGGCCATCAGAATCATAACCATAATGGCCGCACCCAGAAATACTTGCGATGTTTTGCACAATGTCTGCAAAGCAGAACAGATATTCGAGGATGCAAATGACACTGAAAACAAGTTCATTGCAATTACTGCAATTACCAAGTATTTGCCTATAGCGTTAATCTTGTTGAGATAATCAATAATATTCATTTAACAGTCACCTTTCTTTTGTCTTGGATGTGTATGTTAATATTTAAAAGCCTTCCTGAACTCTCACATATAAACATGAAAAGCAATATTGGATAGAGCGTATCGACTATATTTCTGTTTGTATATCCTCAATCTAAATTGCATGCGTTCATGAATTTCAATGCAATCTCTGTGTATCGCACTAGTTTACCTGTCTCACGTGTGCGGCAACAAATAAATCGTACAATAAAAAAAGTTCGCTGGCGTTGGTGAACCTGTTATATCATCCAAAAAATATGGGCATGCTCTGCTGAATTTCGGCAGTTGGCAGTTCACTATTTAAAAAGATTTATCCCAACTCTAATCCAATGTCTTTTTCTCTGAAAGAACAAATTTGCAAAAAATTTGTTCTGTTTGAAAATTTAATAGTATTTACAATACAATCAAAGAATCCAGATTTTTTGATGTTTTTGTTATTAGCGGTAATATACGGAATAACAAGACTGCCTGCAATTTTTCTGTATCCTTTGGTAAGGGATGAGGCAATATATTCAATTGTAATTACAGAACAAATCCTAAACCCTACTCTGATCCCTACTTTTCTTAGCTATTCAATAGGGTGGAAACCCCAATTATTCTATTGGATATATTCCATGTTTGCACAATTGCCACTGCCTTTGGAAATAGCATACCGGTTTCCATCATTTCTCTTTGGTTTTGCTACTCTAATTCCTTTATATTATTTACTAAGGAACATCGGTGCAAGCAGAAATGTTTCATTCTTCACATTAATTGTTTTTCTTTTTTCATTTATCACTGTTTATCCACACACAACTGTGCTTGCAGATTCATTAATGTTCTTTTTCATGATGTGCGGTCTTTATTTTTATACAGATAAAAATCCCAGTGGTTGGAAGTTTACAGCAGCTTCGTTCTTTTCTTTTGCTGCATTTTTTGTAAAACCAGTAATTCCTATAATGGTGCCTTTGCTTGCAATTGCTTATTACTACTACGGTGATAAGAAAATTTTCAAAAATCAGATCTTTCTATTATCACTGCTTGCGATTCCTTTAGCTTTTGCACTACATTACCTTATGCTTGATGCAGTTGGATTGGCTGAGGAAAACTATATTCTTGATATAAGCAAACGCCTTGCCATTGCCGATGATATTGGGAATAGCATTTGGATCGCTTTAGGTTCGTTTAACATGCTTATCATGAGCTTTGGCATATGGTTTGCTCTTTCATTATTCGGATTATGGAAACACTGGAAAAGCAACCGTTTCATGACTGTATGGTATGCTATGATCATATTTCCCATTCTAACTGGGTTTTACATGCCATGGTATTACTTGCCAGTTATGCCTGCAATATCCTATTTTGCAGTAATATTACTTTTGAAATGGGATGGCAAAGAAAAAATGGATGCACTGTTTACTGCATTTATCAGTATGGCAATAATTGCCACGATTGTTCTCTCATCTTTCGTCTATTTTGGTTTATATTATTCATATAATCCTGAAAAAGAAGCAGGTAACTTTCTTTCAGGTAAAGAGAATGTATTGATAATCGGTGAGTATGCTTCAAGTGTTGTTGCTTACAAAATACTTGGTGAATACAGAACAGATGGTAAATGGAAAGATTTTGGGTGGATTTTAATTCTGAATCATGATTCAGCTGCCATTCCAGATTTCATTGAGGATTATCACACGGATAAATACGAAACTAAAAACGGTTCTTTTAGTAGTATATTTACAAATAAGACAATATTCAGAAAAGATACAAATATCACAAAATTTGATTATATTGTAATTATAAGCGAGGAAACAAACAATACTTATGGTTCGATAGTTTTTAACCAAAGCAATATAATCATTTATGATATAGAGTAATCTTCCAATTGCTTTTGTTATGGTGCAAACAATATGAAATTCAATCTTTCTAAATTCTCATCACAAAAAACAGCATCATTCTTTTTCATTATCTCATTTTTGTTTTATCTTTTTGTAATCCTTTATGCTCGTTTTGGTTTCATTTATGATGAAGGATTTTATGCATTAATGATCAGCGAATTTAGCAAAGATCCATCAATGATAATTCCGACTCTTACTGGGATTGCAGTGGAATGGAAACCACCGTTATTTGCATGGGCATATTCAATATTTTATATTCTCTTGAATTGGCTACCAATTTCTCCAGAGTCGATATTCAGAATTCCTTCTGCTGTTTTTTCTGCATTGTCAGTTTCTTTCTTATATCTGATAGCGGAAAAACTATATGATAGAAAAACTGCAATCATAACTGCATTCTTATTCATGAGCACTCCTTCACTTCTGTTTTAATCTTCAATTACAATGCTTGAGGCTCTTGCCATATTTTTTATTACTGCAAGCATCTACATGTATCTAAAGGGAAAACCTGTTTATGGTGCATTTTTTCTTGGTCTTATCATTCTAACCAAATGGCTCTATGTAATAGCACCGGTTGTATTTTTGGTACTATACTTCCTTATCCCGAGTCAAGTTAAAAAACTCGACTCGAGCTATTCTCATCCACAG